>NZ_JAMYTM010000002.1:0-348059 GCF_040322475.1 Mesorhizobium sp. M0140
CCAAGCCAAGGTCCGGGCGGCCGCCCGGACCTTGGCTCAATCGCTCTAATCCCACGAAATCTCTCTCGTGTAGATACAAGGTGGCCCGGCGAAGCCGGGACGGAGAGGGGCCAGCGCGGCGTTGGGAGGTAGTTTCTCAAGGGTTGCTGTCGTGTCAGCCAGCTCTCATTCTTGATACGGTTTTGGTTTCGCGAAGGGCGTCCCCCGCTCCGTCCCGGCTTCGCCGGCCCACCTCTCCCCCACTCCCGTGGGGGCGAGGAACCCAAGGATGGAAAGCCTCAACTCTCAATCCAAACCTTCTCAAAATGCTGCTCGAGCGCCTGGTGCTGTTCGCAACCTTCGACGCCTTTGCGGTACGTCCGGTAGACCGAGCGCCAGTAGGGTTGGATGATGATGCCTGAGTCGCGCAAATTCTGCTCGATCTTGCCCATGATCTCCTTGCGGGCCTTGGCGTCGGGCGTCGCCAGCGCCTTGTCGAGCAGCGTGTCGAACTCCGGATTGGCGTAGGCGCTCTCGTTCCAGGCGGCGCCCGATTTATACGCCAACGCCAGCACCTGGACGCCGAGCGGGCGGCCGAGCCATTCGGTGCAGGAGAAGGGGTATTTGCTCCAGTCGTTCCAGAAGGTGGCGGCCGGCAGCACGGTGCGCTTGATCTTGAGGCCGGCCTCGCGCATCTGCGCGCCGATGGCATCGCCGGTGCTCTTTTGCCATTCGACATCGACGGAGATGAGCTCGAATTCGTGGTCGGCCTTACCGGCTTCGGCGAGCAGCTTCTTCGACTGGTCGACGTCGCGCCTGGCCGGGCCGATATCGGCATATTCGGGATGCATGGGGCCGACATGGTGGTTGTCGGCGGGCTTGCCGCGGCCGCCGAGGCCGAGCGTCAGCACGGCGGAATTGTCGACGGCGAGCTGGGCGGCGCGGCGCACCTTGACGTCGTCATAGGGCGCATTGGCGACATTGAAGCGGGCGACGATGGTCGAGCCGGTGGCGATCTCGGAATTCATCAGCCCCATCTGCTCGGTCTGCGAGACGGCATCGGAGGCGGTCTCGTGGTCGGTGTCGATCTCGCCGGATTCGAAGGCCGACAGCATGGCGTTGGGGTCGGAGCCGTAGTCGACCCATTTGATGCCGTCGAGGTGGAATTCGCCCTTCCACCATGGCTTATCCTTGCGCTTCACCTCGGCGCCTGTCTCGGCATCCCAGCTGACCAGCTCGCAGGGGCCGGTGGTGATGGCCAGCGCCTTCAGCGGGTCGCCGTCGCCCTCATAGGAGCGGTGCATGATCAGCGCGGGATAATCGGCCATGCCGGCGATCAGCGAAATGTCGGGTTTCGGCAGGTTGAGCTTGATGGTGAAGTCGTCGACCTTTTCGATGCCGCCGTCGACGACCTTCTTGGTGTCGGCATTGACCAGCGCGCCCATGCGCGCTGCGACCGAATTGCCGGGCACCGAGGCGTCGCACCAGCGGGTGAGGTTGTGAATGACATCGTCGGCGTTGAAGGCATCGCCATTCGACCAGGAAATGCCCTTGCGCACATGCAGGGTGAGGGTCCTGGCGTCGTCGCTCGCCTCCCAACTTTCGAGCAGCCAGGGCTCGAAGGAGAAGTCGGTGTTCCAGCGCACCAGATATTCGTTGCAGTGGCGGGCGACATTCGACATCTCCACGCCGTCGAAGGTGCGCGGGTCCTTGAAGCCCTTGACGTTCATGGCGACGCGCAAGACGCCGCCCTTCTTCGGTTCCGCCGCGCGGGCAGGGGTGGTGCTCAGCCCGCCCAGCGCCAGCGCGCCGGCGGCGCTGACGCCGAGGCCGGCCATCAAAGCGAGATATTCGCGACGGTTGATGCCGCCGGTCCTGAAATCGTCGGCGACGGGCTTGGCTTGCGGGTGCAATTTGCGGTCGGTCAGCATGAATTTCATCGTCGTTCCCCTGTTGTTGATGCATGCCGCCCAAAAGTGCCCAGCGGTTTTGGGACAACAGCATGCACAGAAAAATCGCCCCGGCCGATCGACAGACGCGGGGGCGGACGCGACCGCCGGGACGCCATTGCCTGAGGGGAATGATAGAGCGGGGTGACGCCGGGAAGTGTTCGGGAATCCGCAGTGATTGTGCGGGGTTCCGCAGGGTGCCAAGCGAGGGCCTCCCCCTTCGAAAATTGGCGAAGGGTGACGTGACAGCCAATCTCCCCCCTTGCGGGGGAGATGTCCGGCAGGACAGAGGGGGGTGTGAAGGATCGCCGACCTTCGATCCCCAGATCATTTAAAATCGGCCTGAGAGCGCGGCTGGACTTAGCTGATTAGCTGAAAGGTCAGCGGGACAGCACCTCCCTCTGTCCTGCCGGACATCTCCCCCGCAAGGGGGGAGATTGGCGCCCCACCGCCGGCGCCTTCCTTCCTCAGCCACTCAATACGGCCACTCGCCCTTACCCAACGCACCAACCGCCGCAACAATCCGCGCAAACGCCTCCGCCGCCGCCGGCACCGTTGTCCGGGCGCGCAGGAAGCTGTGCACCAGCCTCGGCTCCTCGTGCCACCACGCCTTGCCGCCGGCGGCCGCAATACGGTCGCGATAAGCCTCGCCATCCGACGACAGCGGGTCGCATTGCGCCGTGACGATCACCGTCGGCGGCAGGCCGGAGAAATCGGTGTCGCGCAGCGGCGAGAAGGTCGGATCGTCAGGTGATTGCCGCCTGGCCGAACGGACGTCGCGGTAGAAGGCGATGTCGGCCACCGACAGCAGCGGCGCCTCGGCGTGCTCGATATAGGAGCCGGCGCGCTCGTCGCCGCCGAGCTCGGGGTAGATCAGCACCTGGCCGACCGCAGCTCTGATATGGCGGCGCGTCGCCTGCGCCACCGCGGCGGCGAGGTTGCCGCCCGCGCTTTCGCCGCACAGCACCAGCGGCAGATCTGATGACACTGCCGCCCATTCGAAGGCGGCCACCGCATCGTCGAAGGCGGCGGGATGAAGATGCTCCGGCGCCAGCCGGTAGTCGACCGACAGCACGTCGAAGCCGGTGCCGGCGCAGAGCTCGGCGCAGATGTCGTCATGGCTTTCGAGCCCGCCGAGGATGAAGCCGCCGCCGTGGTAGTAGATCACCATCGCCTGGGCGGCCTTGCCGGCAAACCGGTAACGGCGGATGGGGATGTCGCGGCCGGCGGCGGCGATCAGGCTGTCGCTGGCCGTGACGCCGGGCGGGCGGCCCTGATGGAAGGCGCGGCTCATCCGGTCATAGACTTCGCGCTGCCTGTCGATCGGCAGGCCGATGATCTCAGGCGGATACCAGGTGTTGACCACGTCGATATAGGCCCAGAGTTCGGGGGCGAGCCGGGTTTCGTATTTGCCCCGAGTCATGCTTTCGACAGTCATAGATCGGCGTAGAGCGCGGCCGCGTTGTCGAAGGAGAAGCGCAGCGGCACCGAGCCTTCGACCTGCCAGGCGGTGACGGTCTCGCCGGCCAGCAGCCGGCAGGCGCCGTCGGTATCGGTGACGGCGCCACCATAGAGCCGGTTGGCGAGGTTGAGGATGCCGGTCTGGTGCATGGCGGCACTGCCGCTGCCACAGGCATCCTTGACCAGCAGCACGCGAAAGCCCTTTGCCACCGCGTCTTTCACCGAGGCGTCGATACAGGCCTCGGTCCAGACGCCTGATACGACCAACCATTCGATGCCGGCGGATTTGATGTCGCGCGCCGCCGGCCCGGTGCGGAAGGCGCTGGCCTCGGCCTTGACCAGCAGCGCCTCGCCCATGGCCGGCGCCACCTCATGGCAGATCTCGGTCAGCGGATCGCTCTTGTCGGAAAAGGCCGACTTGCCGTCCTCACCGACCGGATGAAACGGCCGGTCCTGCTTGTCGAGATCGACGATGTAGGCCCAGTGGTAGAGCGGCACATGGTGCTGCCGCGCCGCCGCCTGCAGGCGCTGGACGTTGGCGAGGATGCCGGCAAAGCCGTCGACCAGGTAGCGCTTGTCCTGCCGGTGCTCTTCCTGCAGGTCGATGAAGATCGCGGCCACCGTGCCGCGCTTGATGGCGATGGGGGTTTTCATGCGGCTTCATTATCCACGGGCGGAGCAGTCCAAGACTCTTGCCTGTGCCGGTGGGACAGCACCCCCCTCTGCCCTGCCGGGCATCTCCCCCGCAAGGGGGGAGATCGGCCGTCGCGAATGCCCTCGCCAATCGTCAGAGTTGCAGGAAAAAGCGCTCCAGGCGACGCTGCCAATCTCCCCCCTTGCGGGGGAGATGTCCGGCAGGACAGAGGGGGGTGCGACGGAATGAGGCGCTTGTTGTGAGCGTTAGTTGCGCGTATCAAACCTGCTTCTCCAGAAACTCATCCTCATAGGGAAAGCGCGACAGGAGTTCGGTGCCGGTGTCGGTGATCAGGATCTCGTCCTCCAGCTTGACGCCCTCGCGGCCGCCTTTCTCGCCGATATAGCTTTCGACGCTCACCACCATGCCTGGCACGATATGGCCGTCGCGGCCATAGGTCTCGTAATCCATGGCGTGCGCAATGAACGGCGTTTCGCCATGCATGCCGACGCCGTGCATGACCGAGGTGTAGCGCTGGTCGACGAAACGGTCGGGGATTTTCCACGCCTTCTCGGCAATCTCGCGGAACGCCATGCCGGGTTTGACGACCCCGATGTTGTGCTGAACCTGGTCGTGCGCCATGCGGTAGAGCGACTTCTGGTAGGGGGTCGGCTTGCCCGGTCCGCAGCGGAAGGTGCGCGAGAAATCCGAATAATAGCCGTAGCAGCCGATGGTGTCGGTATCGAGCGCCAGCAGTTCGCCGGGGCGGATCTTGCGGCCGCTGGCCTCGTTGAACCAGGGGTTGGTGCGCTGGCCGGAGGTGAGCAGCCGGGTCTCGATGAACTCGCCGCCCTGGCGGATGACCTCGCCATACATGATGGCGAACAGGTCGTTTTCGGAAACGCCGGGCTTGATCGCCTCGCGCACCGCATAGACGGCGGCCTCGGCGCCGGCCATCGACACCTGCAGGCATTTGACTTCCTCGGGCGTCTTCACGGCGCGCACCGCCAGGATCTCGCCCTGGCAATCGCGAACCTCGCAGCCGCGCTTTTCCAGCGCCAGCGCCTGCAGATGGCTGCAGCGGTCGAGGCCGAGCTTCATCGAGCCGCCGCCATGCTGCTTCAGAAGCTCGGCGATCTCGTCGGCGAAGGGACCGGCGGTTTCGTCGTCGCGGCCCGACACCGACGACCAGACGAGCTTGGAAGGACGCGCCTCGTCAATCGTGTCGAGCACCATGGAGACATGATAGCTCTGCGGGTATTCGAACAGCACGATCGGCCCAACGGTCGGGATAAAGAAATAGCGGGTCGAGTTGCGCAGGAAATAGCCGAACATGTTGCGCGAGCCGGTGGCGTAGCGCTGGTTATAGGGGTCGAACAACACGACGCCGCCATAGCCGGCCTCACGCATCCAGCCGCGCAGTTTCGCCAGCCGGCCCTTGCGCAGCGCATCGGCATCGATGAAGGACGGCTCGGTGTCCGACAGCCACATACCGCCCGCCGGATCGGCCGCCGCGGGGTGGCGCATGCGGTCCTTGAAGTCCACGTCCTCGGTGCTGTCGGGGTCGAATACGACGATGCTCATTGGGGTCGGCCTTGGCTGGGTTGCGAGGGTTGAGCATGGCGCAAGAGGGGCGGAGGGATTGTGCTGAAAACCGCAGGTGTTGTGCGGGATGCCGCTGGAGCCTAATGCGGAACGCTGGCGGGACAGCACCCCCCTCTGGCCTGCCGGCCATCTCCCCCGCAAGGAGGGAGATTGGCTGTCACGAGCGCTTTCGCCAATTTTCAACGTTGAAGAAAGCGCGGGAGGCCAAAGCCGCTGATCTCCCCCCTTGCGGGGGAGATGTCCGGCAGGACAGAGGGGGGTGCTGTCCCGCCAACATCGACAAACTAATGCCTCCTCGCCAATCTCGGCGGATGCCCGTGCTCCTCGCGAAACGCCCGGGCAAAGCTCGACATCGAGGCGAAGCCGCAGGCGAGCGCCACGTCGCGCACGGCGAGCGTCGAATGCGCCAAAAGGTCGGCGGCACGCTTCAGCCGGAGCCGCCGGTAATAGCCATTGGGCGAGATGGCGAGTTCGGAGCGGAAGGAGCGTTCGAGCTTGTCGGAGGAGACGCCGAGCTTCGCGGTCAGCTCGGCCATGCCGAGCCGCTCCTCGACCGCGTCCTCCATGATGGCGATGGCCGACAGCACCAGTTCGTTCTGGACGCCGGTGCGCAGCCGCAGCGGCATCATCTTGCGGTCGATGCTGGAGCGCAGCTGGCTGTGCACGAACCATTCGGCGACGCCGGCGGCGAGCTCGGCGCCGTAATCGCGGGTGATGATCTCCAGCATCATGTCGAGGCTGCCGACGCCGCCGGCCGAGGTGAAGCGCTTGCGGTCGATGACATAGAGGTCGCGCCTGAGCTCAATGTTGGGGAAGGCCTCGGTGAAGGCGGCCTGGCTGGTCCAGTGCAAGGTGCAGGCATGGCCGTCGAGCAGGCCGGCGCGGGCGAGGAAGAACGCCGCATCGGCCACCGCGCCGATATGGGCACCGTTGCGCAGGCTCTTGCGGATCCAGTGTGCCGCGTCCTCGGCGACGAGATGATCGGCATCGCCGCCCGAGCAGACGACGATGCGATCGACCTTCGGGGCATCCTCGGCGTAAAAACCCGGCTGGATGACGACGCCATTCGACGCCTCGACCGCGCCTTTCGTGCCGCCGACGATGATCCAGCGATAGCATTCTCTTTTCGCCAGGACATTGGCGGCACGCAGCGGCTCGATGACCGAGCTGAACGCCATCATCGGAAAGCCGGGAAACACCAGCACCGCGAAGGTGAGCGGGGTGTCGGTGGGTTTGGGTGGGGCGTGTGTAGCCATGGGGCGCTACACTTCGGGCAGATGGGGTTCGGGGTCAACGGGGCTTGGCTGAACGATGCGCGAAGCGCGGTTTGCCGTTGACCGTTGTCGCGGCGAAGAGATCGGTCCGACGTCGGCGGGACAGCACCCCCCTCTGGCCTGCCGGCCATCTCCCCCGCAAGGAGGGAGATTGGCAGCTTCGATGGCGCCGCTCGTCTTGCAACGTTCGAGATTAGCGAAAGCGGAAGTGACATCTGATCTCCCCACTAGAGGGGGAGATGTCCGGCAGGACAGAGGGGGGTGTGAAGGATCGCTGCCTATCCCCCCAGCGCCTGATCCAGATCCGCGATCAGATCGTCGCCATCCTCGATCCCCGCCGACAATCTTACCAGCGAATCCGATATGCCGATCTCGGCCCGCTTCTCGGCCGGAATGGACCCATGCGTCATCAGCGCCGGATGCTCGATCAGGCTTTCCACCCCGCCGAGGCTTTCGGCGAGCGTGAACAGTTGCGTGCGTTCGAGGAACTTTTTGGTGCCGGCAAGGTCACGGTCGAGCACGGCTGTGATCATGCCGCCGAAGGCGTGCATCTGCTGGACGGCGACGGCGTGCTGCGGGTGGCTGGCGAGGCCGGGATAGATGACGCGGCGGACGTCGCGGCGCGCTTCCAGCCATTGCGCGATCTTGAGGCCATTGGCGGAATGACGCTCCATCCTGAGCGCCAGCGTCTTGAGGCCGCGCAGGGCGAGAAAACTGTCGAACGGGCCTGAAATGGCGCCGATGGCGTTCTGCAAGAATTTCAGCTGGGCGGCGAGCTCCTTGTTGTCGCCGACCACGGCGACGCCGCCGACCATGTCGGAATGGCCGTTGAGATATTTGGTCGTCGAATGCACCACGATGTCGATGCCGAGTTCCAGCGGCCGCTGAATATAGGGGCTGCAGAAGGTGTTGTCGGCGACCGTCAGAATCCCCTTGCGCCTGGCGAGTGCGGCGACGCCTTCGAGGTCGACGATGCGCAGCAGCGGGTTGGTTGGCGTCTCGACCCACAGCATTTTCGTCTCGGGCCGGATCGCCGCCTCGACGGCAGCGAGGTCGGTGAAGTCGACGAACGAGACCTGCAGGTTGGCCGAGCGTTTGCGCACCCGCTCCATCAGCCGGAACGAGCCGCCATAAATGTCGTCGGTGGCGACGATGTGGGCGCCGGAATCGAGCAGTTCCAGCACGGTGGCGATCGCCGCCAGGCCGGACGCGAAGGCAAAGGCGGCCGAGCCGCTTTCGAGATCAGCCACGGCGCGCTCGAAGGCAAAGCGCGTCGGGTTCTGGCTGCGGGCATATTCAAAGCCCTTGTGCACGCCGGGAGACTGCTGGGCAAAGGTCGAGGTGGCGTAGATCGGCACCATCACCGCGCCGGTCAGCGGGTCGTGGCTCTGGCCGCCATGGATGGTGCGCGTCGAGAAAGCCAGACGGTTCTTGCCGGCTGAAGATGGGCCGGCTGGCGGAATATTGCTGGTCATCGTGCGCGCCTCAAATGGTTGATCAGGTCTATGCGGGTTATCAGGCCGACGAACTCTTCGCCGTCGAAGATGATGGCGACCTCGTTGCGGTCGAAGACCGGCAGCAGCGCATCCAGCGTCTGGCTGGCCTGCAGCGTGTGCAGATTGGAGGTCATGGCCGTGCGCACCGGGCCGTTGAAGCGCTCCCAGCGGCCGTCATAGGGGCCGTCGACCTTGGCCAGGATGTCGCTTTCGTCGACGATGCCGACGAGCTTGCCATTGTCGAGCACCGGCAGCTGCGAGACATCGGAACGGCGCATGCGGCCATAGGCGTTGAGCAGGCTTTCGTCCGGGCCGACATAGACGGTGTCGCCGGTGCGGTGCGAGCGCATCACCAGATCGCGCAGATCGCCATGCTGCTCGTGCTCGGCAAGGCCTTGCTCGGCCAGCCAGAAATCGTCGAACACTTTCGACAGATACTTGTTGCCGCTGTCGCAGACGAAGGTGACGACGCGTTTCGGCACCGTCTGCTCGCGGCAATAGCGCAGCGCGGCGGACAAAAGCGTGCCTGAGGACGAGCCGGCGAGGATGCCTTCCTTGGACAAGAGGTCGCGGACCGCCAGCATGCTCTGCTTGTCGGGGATGGAATAGGCCTTCTTGACCAGCGACAGGTCGGCATTGGGCGGCACGAAATCCTCGCCGATGCCTTCCACCGTCCAGCTGCCGGCCTCTTCCATCTTGCCGGTCTTGATCAGCGGCGCCAGCACCGAGCCGACCGGATCGGCCAGCACCATTTCGGTCTTCGACGACACCTTGGCGAAGTAACGGCCAAGCCCGGTCAGCGTGCCGCCGGAGCCGACGCCGACGACCACGGCATCGACGTCACCGTCGAGCTGCGAAAAGATCTCCGGGCCGGTGGTGGTTTCATGCGCCAGCGGATTGGCCGGGTTGGCGAACTGGTTGGCATAGAAGGCGCCGGGCGTTTCCGCTGCGATCTTCTCGGCCATGTCCTGGTAATATTCGGCATGGCCCTTGCCGACATCGGACCGCGTCATGCGCACTTCGGCGCCGAGCGCGCGCAGATGCTGGATCTTTTCGCGCGACATCTTGTCGGGCACGACCAACACGATGCGGTAGCCCTTGGGGATGCCGACCTGGGCGAGGCCGAGGCCGGTATTGCCGGCGGTCGCCTCGACAATGGTGCCGCCACGCCTGAGCTTGCCCTGCTTTTCAGCCGCGGCGATCATCGACAGTGCGATGCGGTCCTTGATCGAGCCGCCGGGGTTCTGGCTTTCGAGCTTGATGAACAGCCGGCACTTGCCGGTGTCGAATTTGGTCAGCTCGACCACCGGCGTCTGGCCGATCAGGTCGAGGACGGATTTGTAGGGCGGACGCAGGCGGGACAATTCGTCGGCTGCGGCGATCTCGTGCTCGCTCATATCGATGCTCCATGACCAAGCGACCGCCTCGAGGCAGAGCGGCAGCGTAGCCTCTTTTCCAGCCCTTTGCAGTTGGAAAGAAGATAGATCGTGCCAATCAACCGGCCAGATGTGGAATGAAATTCCGGGTTGTGGCTGTGGTCTCAAACAAAACGCTACCGCAGCACTCCGTCACACCCCCCTCTGGCCTGCCGGCCATCTCCCCCGCAAGGGGGGAGATCGGATGTCGCCGCCGGTTTCGCCAATCTTCAACGCTGAAGAGAACGTGCCAAAAGTGAAGCTGCCAATCTCCCCCCTTGCGGGGGAGATGTCCGGCAGGACAGAGGGGGGTGCTGTCCCGCCGGCATCAAAGGTTCTGCTTCACCCCAACAACTGCTTGCTCAGCCTCGCACACTGCACGCGGATATCCGGAATGGCGTCGATCTCGAAGAAGGTGCCGCGCGTCAGCGGGCCGACGGCGAGGATCTTGGCCGAGACGGTTCCGTCGCCGGCGATGATCTCGCATTTGGCCGATACATCGAGGCCGATGCGCAGCGGATCCGGCCGTGCCAGGCCGCGGTCGACCAGCGAGCGCACGACGCTGTTCGACGAGGTCGAGATGTCCCTGACGATACCAGAGCAATCATAGATGCGGGCGACCTCGAAGGTCTCGAGGCGCTGCGTGTGGCGCGACTGGACCTGGACGGTGAATTCGCCGTTGCGCGCGATGTCGACGACGCGGCCGGCGACCAGGCGGATGCGGCCGGACCGCACGGCTTCGGTGACGCGGGCGTAGACCTCGGGCGCCATGCGATGGCGGTGGATGTCCCACCAGGCCTTGGTGTGCTCGACGAAGCGGCGCTTGGCGGAAGCCGGCCAGTTCTGCCAGATCTTCTGGTTGAACGGCCGCAGGCCGTCGACGACGTCGCGCCAGTCGATGCCGGCCTTCTGGTTTTCCTTGATCAGGTCGCGGAACCAGCCGACGAAATAGGAGAGCTGCGTGCCGAGCGGAATGTCGGCGACGTCGAGCTTGATCGGATTGCCCTTGCGATGCGGCGAGGGCAACAGGCCGCGCCGCGACACAGCTATGATGTCGCCGCGATGGCCGCGCTGCTCGAGCGCCAGGAAGGCATCGACCATGCTGAGGCCGGTGCCCAGCACCATGACGCCGGCGTCGGGGGGAAGTGCTGTGTCGGCTTCCGACCCCATCCTGACGGCATGGCCTTGCGCCGGCTCCTCGTCGTGGCCGGTGGCCAGCACGGCGAGATGCGCAACGACGCTGGTGCCGTTGGCCAGCGCCACTTCGACACCGGATGCGGTGGGCGTGATCGAGAGGCTTTCCTCGCGGATCAGCCGAAGCCGCCCGGTCTGCTTTTCGCGCGCCTGCAGCTCGTCGAGCAATTCGCCGAGGTAACGGGCATAGATGCTGCGCGGCGCATAGAAGGGCGCCTGCTCGGCCGTTGCCAGGCCGCGCTCCTGCAGCCAGCGCCAGAAATTGCCGGGATCGTCGGCATAGGCGCTCATGCCGGCGGCGCTGACATTCAAGACATGCGCCGAGAGCAGCGTCGAATAAGCGATGCCCTGGCCGAAATGCGGGCGCCTTTCGATCAGCGTGACGCGCAGGTCGGGATTGGGCGACTTCAGGAGATGCGCGGCCAGCACGACGCCGCTGGCGCCGCCGCCGACAATGATCATGGAGTTGGCACGCCCGGTCATAGGCATGCCTTCGCTCTGCGCAGCGCCAGTGTCAGGCCTGGACCTTCACCGCGACCGGCAGATCGCCGATGTCCCTCGCAACCGGCAGATCGTCGATGCCCTTCGCGACCGATAGGTCGTCGAGGACGATGTCGCGCATTTCCGCGAGGCTGCGCTGATCGAGCACCTCGGCGATCGCCTGCCGGACCTCGAGCATCAGATGTCGGACTTGGCATGTCGCCTCGTTGCAATCTTCACAGCGCTGGTACTGGGTGCGGCTGGCGCAGGGGATCGGCGCCAGCGGACCGTCGAGGACGCGCACGACATGGCCGACCTTGATCTCGTCGGCGGGGCGCGCCAGGCGATAGCCGCCATCCTTGCCCTTGCGGCTCTGGACGAAGCCGGCATTGCGCAACTCGCCCAGGATGGCGTCGAGAAATTTCTTCGGGATGTTGTTGCCGGTGGCGATGTCGTTGACGAAGGCAAGCTGCCCGGCCGGCAATTGCGCGAGATGGACGAGCGCCTTGAGGCCGTACTTGCCCTTTTTCGTGAGCATGAGATCAAAATTTCTCTGTCATGCGACGGCGTGGAACCATCGGTTGCAAAACGCCTGGCGTGCGTTGCCGCCGCGTCCAAGCCCGCATGACACATAAATTCTAGTGACATGATGTACAAGCCGAGAACTGTTGATTTTGCTTCGTTTTCAAGCCCGCTGTGGCCATTTTAGCCCGACCTTGTGCCCTCGAAAGCACAAAAATGCCCTTTGAGAGCAGTGGGATGGCAAAATGGTCCTCCAGGGCCGGATGTGGTCGGCATCGACTGACGCGACGGCGAAAGCCGATCCATGCCGCGAGCGATCATGGTGATGTGGTGGCCGCTCATCGCCGACTCCAACTCTCTCATGTCGATAAGAATACTATACTTATGCTGGAGCACTGTGGAAGGTGTTTTCGAATCCATGGCTTTTTTGGGTATGGATTTGCCTGACAGGGGCAAGACTAGGAATTCTCGTTCGCGATCGAGGTCATGCCATTCCTTCGAGCGTTGGTGCGTGCAGAACCTTGCCGGACGCTGGCAGGACAGCACCCCCCTCTGCCCTGCCGGGCATCTCCCCCGCAAGGGGGGAGATTGGCAGATCCACCGTAGGTTCAACACCTGCAACGATGGCGATTGGCGAAAGCCGGGATGACAGCGATCTCCCTCCTTGCGGGGGAGATGGCCGGCAGGCCAGAGGCGGTGCTGTCCCGCCGACATCGGAAGACTTCGGACAGTAGCCGAGCCCCCAACGTCACGGCTTGGATCAAGCCAGGAGATCGCTTGCAGCCGCCCTATCCGCCTCGCCACCCCACCATCGACAGCTTTTTTCTAACAAGCTCGCCTTGGTTGGAAGGATTTAACTCTACAAGAGTGATAGAATTAGCTGACTATCATGGGGCATTCCAATTCTCTCTTTTCAGGAGCCCTTCATGTCCACGATTTCGCGACGCATTGTTCTTCTCTCGTCCGCCGCACTAGCCGGCGCCGCCTTCCTCGGCCCTGCCCTTGCCGACGACCTCAAGATCACCATCGGCTACCAGACAGTGGTCGAACCCTCGAAAGTGCCGCAGGCCGACGGCGCCTATGAAAAGGCGACGAAGGCCACCATCGACTGGCGCAAATTCGATTCCGGCGCCGATGTCATCGCCGCGGTCGCTTCCGGTTCGGTCGATATCGGCTATGTCGGCTCGAGCCCGCTGGCGGCGGCGGCGAGCCGCGAGCTGCCGATCCAGACCATCTTCATCGTCGGCCTGATCGGCGAATCCGAAGCGCTGGTTGCCCGCAACGGCGCCGGCATCGCTGGGGTCGCCGACCTCGCCGGCAAGAAGGTCGCCGTGCCCTTCGTCTCGACGACGCATTACAGCCTGCTCGCCGCACTGAAGCATGAGGGCGTCGATCCGAAGTCGGTCGAGATCCTCAATCTCAGGCCACCCGAGATCGCGGCGGCCTTTTCCCGCGGCGATATCGACGCGGCCTATGTCTGGGATCCGGCGCTCGGCCAGATCAAGACGACCGGCAAGGTGGTGCTGGATTCCTCGCAGGTCGCCGCCTGGGGCGCGCCGACCTTCGACGCCTGGATCGTGCGCACCGACTTCGCCGAAAAGAACCCTGAGGCAGTGCGCGACTTCGTCAAGGTGACGGGCACCGCCTATGCCGAGTTCCTCGCCAAGCCCGACGCCTGGTCGGTGTCGTCGCCACAGGCGGCCGCGATCGCCAAGATCACCGGCGCCAAGCTGGAAGAGGTGCCGCAGCTGCTCAAGGGCTATGTCTTCCCGACGCTCGAAGAGCAGGCTTCGGACAAGTTCCTCGGCGGCGGCACGGTCAAGGCGGTGGAAGCGACATCCGCCTTCCTCAAGGAGCAAGGCAAGATCGACGCCGTGCTTCCCGATTATTCCAAATACGTGTCGTCGAAATACGTCACCGAGGCGCTTGCCTCGAACTGAACGCCTGACGCCAAACGAACGCGCGCGGATCTCCTTCCCTGACGCCGCGTGCTGCCTGCCCCGGAACCGCTGACGAGGAGTGGTTCCGGGACAGGCGTTTTTCCTTCAAATCTGCGAGGCATCCATGGCGCATCTCGTGCTCGACCCCCATCTCGTGCTGGACAAGGTCTCGATCCACTATGACGGCCAGGCGGAGCCTGCCGTCGAACGGGTGTCGATCGATGTTGCCAAGGGCGATTTCGTCGTGCTGGTCGGCCGTTCCGGTTGCGGCAAGACCTCGCTGCTCAACGTCGCCGCCGGCCTTGTCGCGCCGGCGCGAGGTACGGCTTCCATCGACGGCAAGCCGATCACCGCGCCGGGCTCGGACCGGGCGGTGGTGTTCCAGAACGATGCTTTGTTCCCATGGCTGACGGCGCGCGAAAACGTTGCCTTCGCGCTCAGGCTGCGCGGTGTCAGGCCAGCCGAGCGGGCCCAGCGCGCCGATGAGTTGCTGGCGCTGGTGAAGCTCACCGACGCCGGCGACAAGCGCATCTGGGAGCTTTCCGGCGGCATGCGCCAGCGCGTCGGCCTGGCCCGGGCGCTCGCCGCCGAACCCGAATTCCTGCTGCTCGACGAACCGCTCGGCGCGCTCGATGCGCTGACGCGCGAACGCATGCAGACGACGCTGCTCGATCTGTGGACGGCAAGCGAGGTCGGCGTGCTGATGGTGACGCATGGCATCGAGGAGGCGCTGGTGCTGGCCACCCGCATCGTCGTGCTGGCGCCCGGTCCGGGCCGCGTGGTGCGGAGCTTCGAGCCCGGTTTTTCCCGACGCTACGCGTCTGGCGAAGCCATTCGCACGATCAAGGCCGATCCGATTTTTTCCGAAGCCCGCGCGGACTTGACCGATGCGATCTTCGAAGGAGAAGCGGCATGACCGTTACTTCCTACACGGAGCGACCGGGACACAAGATCGACGAGGCCGACGGCCTGTCGGTGCCATGGTCGCGTCCCAGCCCCAAGCGCAAAGGCGTTTCGGCCCGCGCGGTCAGCGCTGTCACCATCCTGGTGGTGCTGGCGCTGTGGGCGCTGTCGGCCCGCCTGCAACTGGTGTCGCCAGTGTTTCTGCCATCGCCTGCCGCCGTGTGGAACAAGTTCATCACCGTCGCCCGTGATGGCTTCGTCGATGCGACGCTGCTGCAGCATGCGGTCGCCAGCCTGGGCCGGGTTTTCGCCGGGCTGGTCGCCGCCATCCTCATCGGCGTGCCGGTTGGGCTCGCCATCGGCATCAGCACGATCGGGCGCGGCATCTTCGATCCGCTGCTGGAATTCCTGCGGCCGATCCCGCCGCTCGCCTACCTGCCGCTGGTCATCATCTGGTTCGGCATCGGCGAGCCGTCGAAGATCCTGGTGATCGCCATTGCCATGCTGGCGCCGGTGGCGCTGTCGACCGCGTCCGGCGTTCGCGGCGTCTCGCAGGAGCGCATCAATGCGGCGCGCTCACTGGGTGCGACGCCAGCACAAGTGGTCCGCCACGTCATTCTGCCCAGCGCGCTGCCGTCGATCCTGACCGGACTGCGCATCGCGCTCGGCGCCGGCTGGTCGACGCTGGTCGCCGCCGAACTGGTGGCGGCGACACGCGGGCTTGGCTTCATGATCCAGTCGGCCGCCCAGTTCCTCGTCACCGACGTGGTGGTGATGGGCATATTGGTGATCGCGGCCATCGCCTTCGTGCTCGAATTCACCATCCGCAGGATCGAGCGCGTGCTCGTCCCGTGGGCGGGACGCGAATGATCGAAGCCCAGAGGAGCAGGAGAATGACGATGACCCATTCCACCGCCGTGCTGTTCGCCCAAGCCGGTAACTGGCTTCTCGCCTGGACCAGGGAAAGCCAGCCGCTTGAACAGCAACTGAAATCGCCAACGCCGGTCCGCTGGGACGCCGAGCGCGACCGCCTGCCGCCACGCGACGAGAGTTTTTACTGGGCTTGGCAGTATTGGTCGCAGTGAAGGGGGCGGGGCACGACTTGTGTCACGAAGACGGCTTAACTTAAGCTTCGTCATCCTAGGGCGAAGCAAGGAGCGAAGCGACGCGGCGCAGACCCTAGGATCCATGCCGTGACGGTGGTCGTAGAATGCGGCGGATCAGAAATGTCGCTTTGCACGCCAACTCACGCGGGCTACCCTTCAACCATGACCGGCTATGCCTACATGACCGCGAGTCAGAAGCGCGGTACGATCTACATCGGTGTCACCAACGACCTCGGCCGCCGCGTACCCGAGCACAAGTCCGGCCAAGGCCCAGGCTTTACCAGTCGCTACGGCGTGCAACGCCTTGTCTGGTACGAAGAGTATTTCGACATTCCCGACGCCATCCAACGTGAGAAATCACTGAAGCGCTGGCCACGACAATGGAAGATCGAGCTGATCGAGAGGGCCAATCCGGAGTGGTTCGAGCTCTTTCGTGGAACCGGCTGGTCGGCGCTCGGTTCCTTGCACCGCCGGAGCATAGCATCACCGTCACGGCATGGATCCTAGGGTCTGCGCCGCGTCGCTTCGCTCCTTGCTTCGCCCTAGAATGACGAAAGCTGGGGCTGCCTGCAGAAAACAAATCCGCTCTTCAAGTCCATCTCGCAAAATTATTCCTCTACTAAATTTATAGAACTACCTAGCCTGATCCATCTTCCAACCGGCGAGGCCATTTCCCGGCGCCGATCCGCAGCGAAGGAGAGGGATCAATGTTCAATCTGACCAAGCCTTTCAATCTGACGAGACGTGTTTTCGGCATCGGCCTGCTGGCGGCTACGGTTGTCCTGTCATCCGGCGCCACAGCGCAGGAGCTGAAGCAGCTCAGCATCGGCTATCAGAAGACCGGCCTGCCGGTGATCGCCAGGCAGCAGCAGGTGATCGAAAAGGCACTTGAAGACAAGGGCGTGACGGTCAAATGGGTCGAGTTCACCGCCGGGCCGCCGCTGGTCGAGGCGCTCAATGTCGGCGCCATCGATGTCGGCTGGACCGGCGACGCACCGCCGATCTTCGGCCAGTCGGCCGGCGCCAACATCGTCTATGCGGCGGCACTGCCGTCGAATGGCGACGGCGAGGCGATCTTCGTCAAGCCGGCGTCGCCGATTCAGTCGGTCGCCGATCTCAAGGGCAAGCGCGTCGGTGTCGGCAAGGGCACCAGCGCGCATAATCTGCTTGTCGCCGCACTGGAAAAGGCCGGTATTCCGTTCGACCAGATCACGCCGGTCTATCTCAGCCCGGCGGATGCAGCCGCAGCCTTCGCCAGCGACCAGATCGATGCCTGGAGCGTTTGGGATCCGTTCTTCGCCATCGCCGAAACCCGCTACCAGCCGCGTGTGCTGGCTCGCTCCAGCGAGGTGCTCAAGGTCAACACCTACTTCCTCGCCAACAAGGATTTCGCCAAGGCGCACCCCGAAACCATCACCACGACGATATCGGCCCTTGGCGAGGCGGCGAAATGGGCCGACCAGAACCGCGACGAGGTGGCCGCGGCGCTGCATGAGGTGACCGGTGTGCCGCTCGACGCGCAGATCATCGCCGCCAACCGCACCAAGTTCGGCATCTTTCCGATCACCGACGAGATCATCGCCGGCCAGCAGGCCACCGCCGACCGCTTCTATAAGCTCGGGCTGATCCCGAAAGCGGTCCGCATCTCCGACGCGGTGTGGACAGCACCCGGCAACTAACTTGTCCCCTGACGGCGCCGGGTGAGAACGCCCGGCGCCCTTTGCGTTTGCACCCATATCTCCAGGAGATCCGCCCGTGACTGTGCCAGACATGACCGCGCCTGCCAGCACCGCACCGCTCGATTTCTTCTGGTTCATCCCGACGCATGGCGATGGCTCCTATCTCGGCTCCGAGGAGCAGCAGCGGCCGCCTGAATTCGGTTACTTCAAGGAGATCGCGCAAGCGGTCGACCGGCTCGGCTTTCCCGGCGTGCTGCTGCCCACGGGTCAGAACTGCGAGGATTCCTGGATCACCGCGACAGGTCTCGCGACGCTGACCGAAAAGCTGAAGTTTCTCGTTGCGCTGCGGCCGGGCGTCACGCTGCCGACTTTCGCCGCGCGCCAGACCGCCGCCCTCGATCGCTTGAGCAATGGCCGCCTGCTGCTCAATGTCGTGGTCGGCGGCAATCCGACCGAGCTCGCCGGCGACGGCGTCTTCCTGCCGCATGACGAGCGCTATGCCCAGGCGCATGAGTTCCTGACCATCTGGCGCGGCCTGGTGTCGGGCGAGCGGGTCAATTTCGACGGCAAATATTACCGCGTCGAGAGTGGCCGCCTCGACCTTCTGCCGCACCAGGAGCGGCCGCCGCTCTATTTCGGCGGGTCGTCGGACGCAGGCCAGGACCTCGCCGCCGACCTCGTCGACATGTATCTGACCTGGGGCGAGCCGCCGGCGCAGGTTGCCGAGAAGCTGGCCGCGGCGCGCGCAAAAGCGGCACGGCGCGGCAGAAAACTACGTTTCGGCATCAGGCTGCATTTCATCGTCCGCGAGACCGAGGACGAAGCGTGGCGCGCCGCCGACCGGCTGATCAGCCATGTCACCGACGCGCAGATCGAAAACGCGCAGGCGCGCTTCCTCAACCAGATGGATTCAGTCGGCCAGCGCCGTATGGCGCAATTGCATGGCGGACGCCGTGACAGGCTGGTCGTCTCGCCCAATCTGTGGGCCGGTGTCGGGCTGGTGCGCGGCGGCGCCGGCACGGCGCTGGTCGGCACGCCGGAACAGATCACCGAGCGCATCCGGGAATACCAGGCGATCGGCATCGATACCATCATCGGCTCGGGCTATCCGCATCTCGAGGAGGCCTACCGCGTCGCCGAGCTTCTGTTTCCAAAGCTCGGGCTCGGCACCAGGCGGCAGCGGGCGCATGAGAACATCGCCAACGAATTCTCGGTCGGCTTCCATGGCGCCAACCGCCTGCAGGCTTCGTCATGAGCTTTTCCACGCGCCTGCGCAGCAATGGCATCGGCTGGCTGCTCCCGGCGCTGGTGATTGCCGGCTGGGAGATTGCCAGCCGCGCGGGCGTCATGCCCGCCAACGTGCTGCCGGCGCCGAGCGCGGTCGCCGAAGCCTTCTGGCGGCTGACGCTGTCAGGCGAACTGATCCGCAACATCGGGGTCTCGACCGCGCGCGCCCTTGCCGGCTTTGCCGTCGGCGGCTCGATCGGCTTTGCGCTTGGCCTTGCCAACGGGCTGTCTACGCTCAGCCGCGGCCTGACCGACACGACGCTGCAGATGATCCGCAACATCCCGCACCTGGCGCTGATCCCGCTGGTCATCCTGTGGTTCGGCATCGACGAGGAAGCCAAACTGTTCCTGGTGGCGCTTGGCGTGTTCTTTCCGATCTACGTCAACACGCTGCTCGGCATCCAGAGCGTCGACCCGCAGCTGGTCGAGATGGGCCGCGTCTACGGCATGGACCGGCGCGCCCTGTTCTTCCGCGTCATCCTGCCCGGCGCGCTGCCGGCGATCTTCGTCGGCCTGCGCTATGCCCTGGGCATCATGTGGCTGACGCTGATCGTCGCCGAAACCATCTCGGCCAGCTCCGGCCTCGGCTACATGGCCATGCAGGCGCGCGAATTCCTGCTGATCGACGTCGTCGTGCTGTCGATCCTGATCTACGCGCTGCTCGGCAAGCTCGCCGACAGCCTCGCCCGCCTGCTCGAGCGGCTGTCGCTCGGCTGGCATCCGGCCTTCCAGAACGGATGAGAGATTGCCCATGACCGCCGCCAGCCTGACCGCAGCCCGTTCCTTCGTCGCCACGCCGGTGCGGCCGATCGGCTCCGTCGAAGGGCAGCGGGCCTTTGCCTTCAGGCAAGCCGGCAAGCGCTTCGGCGACAAGACCGTGCTCGACGGCATCGACCTGGACGTGCCGGCCGGGCAGTTCCTTGCCGTCATCGGCAAGAGCGGCTGCGGCAAGAGCACGCTTTTGCGGCTTCTGGCCGGGCTCGACCGGCCGACATCGGGATCGCTGACATTCGGCGTGGCAGAGGAAGGACACAGCCGCACGCGCTTCATGTTCCAGGAGCCACGGCTCCTGCCCTGGGCCAGCGTGGTGAAAAACGTCGAGGTCGGGCTGACCGGGATTGCTTCCGGCGCGGAGGCAAGGCAACGCGCGCTCGACATTCTCGGCGAGGTCGGGCTTGCCGATCGGGCCGACGAATGGCCTTCGGTGCTGTCCGGAGGTCAGAAGCAGCGCGTGGCGCTGGCCCGCGCGCTGGTCGGCCACCCGCAGATCCTGGCTCTCGACGAGCCGCTCGGCGCACTCGACGCCCTGACCCGCATCGAGATGCAGCAGCTTCTGGAACGCATCTGGATCGCGCAGAAGTTCACGGCCGTGCTGGTCACGCATGATGTCGCCGAAGCGGTCGCGCTGGCCGACCGGGTCGTGGTGATCAGCGAAGGCCGGATCGCGCTTGATCTGGATGTGCCCGCCGAACGGCCACGGCGGCGCGGGTCGGTGGAGCTGGCCCGGCTTGAGGGCAAGATACTGGATCGGCTGTTCGGGTAGGCTGTCGGGGGCGGCGGCGCAATTGGTGAGCGGCTTCCCCCACTCCGTCGCTGCTCCGCAGCGCCACGCTCTCCCCACTCCCGTGGGGGCGAGGAAAGGGGCTTGGGTCGGCAAGCTCGCGCCTTTCCTCTCCCCCGTCGATCGGGGGAGAGGTGGCGAGCGAAGCTCGACGGAGTGGGGGTCGACCTTTCTTCGAAGCTCACCCCCTACCGGTTCGCCCAGACCAATCCCGCCAGCCCGACCAGCATGGTGACGACACCGATATAGAGCCATTGCGACTGGCCGGTCATGAAGCTGCCGCCGACCACGCCGATGCCTTGCAGCGACCACAGCGCGCCGACGGCAAGCACAATCAACGCCAGCAGATTTTTCGTCAGCCTCATTGCAGGATCTCCCTTTTGAAGTCGATTGGCTGCAGCATCGGGGCCGCGATAAAAGAGCCGAAGGAAGTGGCCCGTCCGTGCCGGACTCTACTTGGATATTAATGTTCGATCTTGTCAAACGGATGCCTGGCAGCAGGACAAAGATCATCATTGATTGATCATCGCGCGGCGGAAAATCCCTGACAGACTGTTACTCAGCGACTCCAAACGTGTGCCATTGCCACGGAACCGCCAGATGACTGCCGCATTTCGCGCCTTATTTGGCACCTAACGGCTGGGGTCTGTCAAAAACGGAGCCATCCCCCAAATATGAAGAACCCAAAACAGACCGCGCTTGTCGCGGTAACGATCGCTGCTGGCCTGATGGTCGGCGCTTCTTCGGCGACCGCGGCCAGCCAGTGCGGTCGCGCCTCGTGGTATGCCCTGCACTCCAAGACCGCATCGGGCGAGCGCATGAACCCTTCGGCGCTGACCGCTGCGCATCGCACCTTGCCTTTCGGCACCAAGCTCCGAGTGACCAACAAGAACAACGGCCGCAGCGTCGTCGTGCGCATCAACGATCGCGGTCCGTTCATCAAGGGGCGCGTGCTCGACCTGTCGAAAGGTGCGGCCGGCCAGCTCGGCTTCATCGGCTCCGGCCACACGTCCGTGTGCATGGCGCGCGTCTAGAGCTTCCTGTGTCCGGCAAGAGGGCCGGACACATTGCCTACACATTTCGCAGTCGCACACTGAGCCGGCTCGCATCGTTCGGCCCCGATTTCCACGGTCTTGAACCAAAGAAGCATTGGTCACGCCGCGTGACGTATTGCATCGCAGCAATTAGTTGTTAACTTCCCCGCGAGACATCTAGGGCTCGGCGCGGCTCGCCGTCCCTTCGGTCGCAGGCAGCAGCGGGGTTCTCGATGTTCTACCAGCTCTATGAGATGAACCACGCCGCCCTGCAGCCGGCGCGCCTCTATGCCGACGCGGTGCGGATGTTTTACTCCAATCCGCTCAATCCGTTTTCCCACACGCAATGGGGCCGTTCGATCGCGGCGACGGCCGAACTGTTCGAGCGCACCACGCGCCGCTACGGCAAGCCGGCCTTCGGCCTGACCAAGACCGTGGTCGACTGGAAGAGCGTCGAGGTCACTGAAAAGACCGTCTGGTCGAAGCCGTTCTGCAATCTCGTCCGCTTCGAGCGCACGGTCCCCGCCGGACGCAAGCCCGATCCGAAGCTTCTGATCGTGGCGCCGATGTCGGGCCACTATGCGACGCTGCTGCGCGGCACGGTCGAAGCCATGCTACCCTATGCCGACGTGCACATCACCGACTGGGTCGATGCCCGCATGGTGCCGCTTGCCGACGGCCAATTCGATCTCGACGACTACATCGACTATGTCATCGACATGCTGCACACGCTGGGGCCGGACACGCATGTGATGGCGGTGTGCCAGCCTTCCGTGCCGGTGCTGGCCGCCGTGGCGCTGATGGAAACCAAGGGCGACCCCTTCGTGCCCTCGACCATGACCTTGATGGGCGGCCCGATCGACACCCGCAGCAACCCGACCGCGGTCAATCTGCTGGCGCAGGAAAAGGGCATCGACTGGTTCCGCGACAATGTCGTGATGCAGGCGCCCTGGCCGGTGCCGGGCTTCGGCCGCGAGGTCTATCCAGGCTTCCTGCAGCTGTCCGGCTTCATGAGCATGAACCTCGACCGCCACATCATCGCTCACAAGGACTTCTTCATGCATCTGGTGAAGCATGATGGCGACAATGCCGAGAAGCACCGGGATTTCTACGACGAGTATCTTGCCGTCATGGACCTGACGGCGGAATTCTACCTGCAGACCGTCGACACGGTCTTCGTGCGCCAGGCCTTGCCCAAGGGCGAGATGACGCATCGCGGCACCAGGATTGATCCGTCGGCGATCCGCAACGTCGCGCTGTTCACGGTCGAAGGCGAAAACGACGACATATCGGGCCTTGGCCAGACCAAGGCGGCGCATGATCTGTGCCCCAACATCCCGGCAGACAGGCATGCCCACTACATGCAGCCGGCGGTTGGCCATTACGGCGTGTTCAACGGTTCGCGCTTCCGTTCCGAAATCGTGCCGCGCATCGTCGACTTCATCACCAGCTATGGCCGCCAGGAGCGTGTCGCGGTGAAACCGAAGCTGGTCCGCGCCGCCAAGAGATAATGCAAGGCCGCCCAAAATTGCGGGGTTTTGGGAAGATGACCTGCATAAACCAAGCTTAACGGCGATAAACCGTGAAATTGGACGGTAAAAGCCGGCTGGCTGGCCGATTCTGTTGCACAAGTGCCGCTGTCCAGCCCCTCGGGTAACCATGCCGACAATCCGACCGTCGTCGTAATTGACACGGACTGTAAATCCCCCTTAACCTTTCGTTAATAACAAAGGGTGAGCGGGGACAATGATTTCCTCATCGATGGCGCGACGGCTGCGCGTGTATGTGGCGGCCGGGCTGGCAATGACGGCGGGCTGGGTGGCACCGGCTTTGGCGGGTGGAGCGATGGCGACCGGGGGGCTCACCTCGCAGCCGATCGGCCACTATGATTTCTGCAAGCTGCATCCGGGCGAGTGCTCGATCCGCCCGACCAATCTGGCGCCGGCTCCGATGAGCGACGGGCTGATGCGCAAGCTTCTCAATGTCACCGCCAGGGTCAACGCCGCCGTCAAGCCGATGAGCGACATGGATATCTACGGCAAGGACGAGGTCTGGGCCTATCCCGACAAGGGCGTCGGCGATTGCGAGGACTATGTGCTGGAAAAGCGGCGCCAGCTTTCGCGCATGAGCATCTCGCTTGCCGATCTTCTGATCACCGTCGTGCGCAAGCCCGACGGCGAGGGTCACGCCGTGCTGACGGTGCGCACCGACGAGGGCGACTATGTGCTCGACAATCTGACCGACAAGGTCAAACCATGGGACGCGACCGGTTACCGCTTCCTCAAGCGGCAGGCGATCGACAACACCGGCCGCTGGGTCTCGATCCGCGGTGGCCAGCAGGTTCTGGTCGGCGCGGTGCAGTAGCTTCTGCACGAACAGGGCGGCATCGGCGATCCTTGGCGCCAGCGTCTCGCTCGTGGCCCGACGCCGCGCGCATCCTCTAATAATCTCGCATCTCTCCGTGAACCATTTCGCTCCGGCCAGCGACACACAGCCGTGAACCGAAACCAACCATGGAGACTTCAGATGACTGCTTTTCTGCGAAACACCCTTCTTGCCGCTCTCGCGGTGTCGAGCATGGCCGGATCCGCCATGGCCGATCAGACCACCACCAGCTGTGCCAAAACCAACCTCAACGATCTCTGGGCCGGCCGCTGTTGCGGTGATGCCGGGGCGTCGGACTGCCTGGGCGGCGGAAACAATGGCCATGGCGGCAATGGCGATCACGGCCGGGGCGGAAATGGCGGCACGGCCGGCAAGAAGTGATCTCACCACTGTGCCCGCTGGCGGTCCGCCGGCGGGCAGTTTCCTTCTGAAGCAGGCGAACTTGCATCACGCTCGGATCGTCGGACTACGGCCGCTGGTTTAACGCCGCGCGGATCGATGCGGTGATGCGGCGGAGCTCGGTTTCGTCGAGTTTCTCGATGTTTTCCGCCAGCAGATTGGCAAGCTCGGTGGCGGCGGGGGAAAGACCCGACGTGTCGAGTTTTACACGCGGATGCGAGGCCTCGGCCAGCCGCGCCAGTTCCTCGGCATCGTCCCAGATGATGTTGAAATAGCCGATGATCTTCTGGATCAGCGTCCAGGTCGGGGCACCGCGCCTGCCATGTTCGAGCGCCGACAGATAGGCGGCGCTGACGCCGATCGCCGCCGCCATGTCCTTCTGGCGGACACCGCGTTCGCTCCTAAGCGTCCGCAGCTTCTCTCCGAACGGGGTCATGTCCCCACCCTCATGATAGAGCTCCTCACAGGCGCGCCCGCCGCAGGCGGATATAGAGCGCACCCGAACCGCCATGATTGCGGGCGGCATGGTCGTGGCTGGAGACCAGCGGCCGGAAGGCGGGCGTCGACAGCCAGGCCGGTACCGCGCGCCGCAACACGCCATCGCCGCCGGAGGACGAGCCCTTGCCGGTGATGACCAGGACATAGCGGACGCCGCCGGCATGCGCCCGGTGCAGGAATGAAAACAGCAGCGAATAGGCCTCGTCCTGGGTCAGGCCGTGCAGATCGACGCGGCCCTCGATCGGCAGCCGGCCCTTCGACAGCTTGTCCAAGGTCGGTTCGTCGAGCGCATGCGCGACATGCTGCGTCTTTGGTTTGGCTGCCCCGGGATTGGCCATGGGCTGAACCGGTTGCGGCTGACTTGGCCTGACCTCGGCAGGGATTTCAGGGATGTCGACGGCAAATTTGCCCTTCAGCGGCTTGGCCGTGCGCGCCACCAGGTTCCACAGAACCCGGTCGTCCTCGCTGAGCTTGTCCGGGCGCCGGGTCATCGGACCGCACCTGCAACGAGCGCGCGCGGGATCAGCGCATAAAAATCCGCGGCATTGCGGACCACGCCGGCGATCTCGCCCGCGGCATCGCCCGAACCGGCGAACAGGTCGCCCCGCGCGGACCCGGTGATGGCCGAGCCGGTGTCCTGCGCGATCATCAGCCGGCGGAACGGTTCTGCGTCGAAAGCAGTCAGCGTCGGTGCGTCGATGTAAAAAGGCGTGCCGAATGTATGCAGCAGGCGGTCGACGGCGATCGAGCGGCCCGGCGTCAGCGGCACCTTGGCGGCGGCGATCGGGCCAAGGGCCGCGTCCTCGACATCGGCCTCGCGGAAGAAGATGTAAGAGCGGTTCTGCCGCAGGATCTCGTCGACGCGGCCCGGATGCGCCTTGAACCAGGCGCGGATCGACTGCATCGTCACCTTCTCCAGCGGGATCTCGCCAAGCTCGCTCAAGATCTTGCCGGATCCGGTGAAGCGCTGGCCGGATTTGGCGGCATAGGTGACGCGGACAAGCCGGCCGTCGGTCATGGCGAGGCGTGCGGCACCTTGCACGTGAATGAAGAAGGCATCGACCTTGTCGGCCAGCCAGGCGATTTCCAGACCCTTGCCGTCGAGCGCGCCACGCTCGATCTCGCCACGGTCGGGATACTCGACCGGCCCGCTCGGCGTCTGGCGCGCGAAAGCGAGGTAGGGATCCAGGCCGGGCGGCCGGTTGCTCTCGTCGATATCGACGAGATCGGCCGGGCGCGACAGCAACGGCACCGAAAACCGATCCGTGCGCACCGGTGACGCCTCGACCTGCGGCTCATAGAAACCAGTGACGAGCCCGGCGCCGGCATGTTCGGCGGGGATAAGCGCCGGGACGAAATGGCGCTCGAAGAAGGCGCGGGCTTCCCCGCGGGTCGGCGACTGATTCGCCGGCGAAACGGTCCGGGCCTTGGCGTAGGCATCGGCAAAGGCGTCGAAGTCGATGCCGAGCGCACCACTGCGATAGGGTTTGGTCAGGACATGGAAGGCCGAGCGGCGAAAGGCGGCGAAAGCCGCCGAATGGTCGTCATCTCCCCAGCCGGGCAGGTCGCCGAAGGCTTTCTCGACAAAAAGAGGCGATAGCGACACCGGAGCCTCGCCGCGTGTTTCCGAACTAGTCTTCTTCCTCGGTGGCGACGAGCTTCCAGTTCGGGTCGCGCGAGCGCGTGTCGCGGGCGAAGGTCCAGACATCCTTGACCTCTGCGACGGTTTCCGGGTCGCCGTCGATGACCGCGCCGGCCTTGTCGCGGGTCGCCGAAATCAGCTCGCTGATGATGCGCAGCGTGACATGCGCCTCGCCGCCCTTCATCTCGGCCGAGACGATGTCGGCCTTGTCGATGCCGACGAAGGAGGACTGGATCTTTTCCGCCTTGGCCTCGCGCTCACCGATGGCGGCGACAAAGCCGTCATAGACCTCGCGCGACAACAGGTTCTTCAGCGTTTTGCGATCGCCGTCGGCATAGGCCATGACGATCATCTCGTAATCCATCTTGGCGCCGTCGACGAAACCCTTCGGCTCGAAGGACGGATCATTGTCCTTGATCGTGCGCAGACCCTTGTTGAGGTCGGTATCGGGCTTGGCGAAAGCGTCGATCGCGGCATAGGTGTCGGGAGCCGGCTCGCCTGGCGGGCGCTTGCGCGGCAGCGAGACGACGTTTTCGGATTTCTGGGCGGCATCCTTGTCGCCGGTGCGAGCCGCCGAATAGGGATCGAAGGGCGGCCGTTCGCTGCCGGTGCGGCGGCCCAGCACGTTGCGCAGCTGGAAAAAGATGACCACCGCCGCAATCAGAAAGAAAATCGTGCCGAAGTCGAAGAATCCCATATCTTCCGCCAATCAATCCCTGCCCTGTGGCCGGACCGTCAGGCCCAATGGCCACGGTCGCATAGCGTTCAACATTCAAAGCATATAGAACGCAAGGCGCAATCATTCAAATCAAAGGCAGGCATACCTATCTAACAGCCTCAGTGCCAGCGGCGATTGCTAGCTGGCGGCCAAAACAATCAAAACGATCATAGCGATCGAAAAAGGCTGGCAAGACTTGCGCATTTCGCTGCTTCCCTTCTTTCTCCTCGCGCTTCCGCTGCTGGAAATCGCCGGTTTCGTCATCGTCGGCCGTGAGGTCGGCGCGCTGGCAACGGTCGGCCTCGTGCTGGCCTCGAGCATCGCCGGCGTGCTTTTGCTCCGGTACCAGGGCTTTGGTGTCATGGCCCGCATCCGCACCGAGATGGCCGCCGGCCAGAACCCAAGCCGCCACCTTGCGCACGGCGCCATGATCGTGGTTGCGGCGATCCTCCTGATCATCCCCGGCTTCATATCAGACATCATCGGCCTGCTGCTGTTCCTGCCGCCGTTGCGTGACTTTGCCTGGAACCGGTTCAAGGGCCGCATTGTCGTCGCCACCAATTTCTCGACCGGCGGTTTTCGCAGCCGCCAGCGCGACAGGGTCATCGACCTCGAAGACGGCGACTATTCGCGCGAGGACGATCTGAAGCGCGGCCCGGATCACAACTCGCCGTGGCGCCGCCTGAAGGACGATTAGGGCGCCGTCCCATCTATATCCGCAGCCGAGAAGCAAGGCGGCAAACCTTGTCTTGTCATCCCCGCCATGGTAGCGAACGCCCGATTTCAATTCGGTCAGCGACGCTGCCCAGGCAAGAGGACAAGGCTTATGGCCAGCAAGGATGACGCGCCGGTCGGCGCAGCCAACGGAAACGGCAATGCGGCGCAGCCGTCGCTCAACGTTCTGGCGCAATATGTGAAGGACCTGTCGTTCGAAAGCCCCGGCGCGCCGAATTCGCTGCGCGGCCGCGACAAGGCGCCGGGCATCGCCATCAACGTCAACGTCAACGCCAACCCGCTCTCCGACAAGCAGTTCGACGTCAATCTGACGCTGAACGCCAAGGCGTCCTTCGACCAGGAAGTGCTGTTCAATGTCGAGCTGGTCTATGGCGGCGTGTTCGCCATCGCAGGCTTTCCGCAGGAGCACATGCTGCCGATCCTGTTCATCGAATGCCCGCGCCTTTTGTTCCCGTTCGCCCGGCAGATCATCGCCGAGGCAACCCGCAATGGCGGCTTCCCGCCGCTGATGCTCGACCCGATCGACTTCGCCCAGATGTTCCAGCAGAAGCTGGCCGAGGACGAGGCGTCCAAGGTCAAGGTGAGCTGAGGCCTGCTGTCATCGTTGTTGTTTCTGAGAACCCGGCCTTGTGCCGGGTTTTCTGTTTGGAACGCTGGCGGGGCAGCGCCCCTTCGAGGTTGGCTGAAGGCCCCTCGCGTCTTCGTCATCCTAGGGCGGAGCAAGGAGCGTAGCGACGCAGCGCAGACCCTAGGATCCATGCCGTGACATTCGCCTTAGAATGCAACGGATCAGAATGGCGCTTGTCCCCGCGCCTGTGCTCGCTACGCTAAAACCATGACCGGTTATGTCTACATGACTGCGAGCCAGAAAGGTGGCACCCTCTATATCGGTGTCACCAACGACCTCGGTCGCCGCATGCCGGAGCACAAGTCGGGCCAAGGCTCTAATTTCACCAGCCGCTACGGTGTTCAGCGGTTGGTCTGGTACGAGGAGTTTTTCGACATCACCGATGCGATCCAACGTGAGAAGTCCCTGAAGCGCTGGCCGCGCCAATGGAAGATCGAATTGATCGAAAAGGCCAATCCAGAGTGGTTCGAGCTGTTTCGCGGGACGGGGTGGTAACGCTCGGTTTCTTGCACCGCCGGAACATATCATCACCGTCACGGCATGGATCTTAGGTCTGCGCCGCGTCGCTTCGCTCCTTGCTTCGCCCTAGGATGACGAAGTTATCGGGTCCGCTGCCAATCTTGAGGGTCGGCCCTTCCAGCCTTGCCGCCATCGCTTCTCTAACTGCCAGCAGCAACCTTCAGCCACAACGCCTTCTCACCCAACGTCCCGACCATGCCGGCGTGCGCGGCGCGTTCGGCTTCGGTGAGGCGGGGCCGCAGGGGTGCCGGGCGCTGGCTGATGATGATCTCGATCTGGCGGACATTTTCGCCTTGCGCCGGCGCGGTGGCGCTGTCGAGGATAAGGGCCGCCTGCTTGCCGCCGATCAGCTCGATATAGACCTCGGCCAGCAATTCGGAATCGAGCAGGGCGCCGTGCTTGGTGCGCCTGGTGTTGTCGATGCCGTAACGCCGGCAGAGCGCATCGAGCGAATTCGGCCCCATCGGGTGCTTGCGGCGCGCCAGCGCCAGCGTATCGACGACGAGGCCGTTGTCGATGACGGGATGACCGAGCCGGCCGAATTCAACGTTCAGGAAGCCGATGTCGAAGGTTGCGTTGTGGGCGACCAGCTTGGCGCCGTCGGTGAAGTCCAGCCATTCCTGCACAATCTCGGCAAAGGTCGGCTTGCCCGCGAGGTCCGCCGCGCTGATGCCGTGCACCGCCTGTGCCTCGGCATGGATCGCGCGCCCTTGCGGGTTGATGTAGTGGTGGAAGGTCTTTCCGGTCGGGAAGCGGTTGACCAGCTCGACGCCGCCCAGCTCGATCACGCGGTCGTCGCGCAAATCGAGGCCGGTGGTTTCCGTGTCGAAGATGATCTCACGCATCGAATCAGTCGCTCCAAAGGAGCAGAATCATGAGACCGGAACAAAATGGCAATGGGAAACGAAGCTGATCAGGGCAATCACTACAGGTTTGCGCTGCCCCTCATCGCCCTGCCGGGCACTTCTCCCCGTATAGTGACGGGGAGAACGACGCCTTCGCAAAGGATTTCGCCAATCTCCTGCGTTAGCAAGAGAGTAGCCGAGGTCGCGGCCAGCTCCTTCTCCCCGTCACTATACGGGGAGAAGATGCCGGCAGGCAGATGAGGGGCGGCGCTGACGTTGACAGACGGCAGCCAGTGTCAATGGCCCGGCTTGCCGACCCCGATCAGTTCCGCAATGATCGCATTCACCTGATCCCGCGCGGCGTCCAGCCCCTGGCCGGTGTCGACCACGAAATCGGCCTGACGACGCTTTTCCGCATCCGGCACCTGCTTGGCCAGGATCGACGCCAGTTTTTCCTCGGTCATGCCTGGCCGCGCCAGCACACGCTCGCGCTGGGTCTCGGCCGATGCGGTGACGACGACGACCTTGTCGACGCGGTTGCGGCCGCCGGTTTCGAACAGCAGGGGAATATCGAGGACGGCGATCGGCGCGCCTGATCCACGATGCCTGGCCAGAAAGGTATCGGCGTCGGCGCGCACCAGCGGGTGAATGATCGCCTCGAGCCGCTTCAGCCCGGCGGCGTCGCCGAGCACGCGCGCGCCAAGTTTTGTCCGGTCGACCACCCCGGCAGATGTGGTGCCCGGAAACGCCGCCTCGACCAAAGGGGCTGCCTTGCCGGCATAGAGGCGATGCACCGTCTCGTCGGAATCATGGACCGGCACGCCGGCGTCAGTGAACATCCTGGCCGTGGTCGACTTGCCCATGCCGATCGAGCCTGTGAGGCCGAGCACGATCATGGTTTTGGTACCAGATCGGCAACAATGATCGCCCGGAGTTCGGCCGTCACCCGCGGCCTGACACCGAACCATCGTTCGAAGCCGGGCACGGCCTGATGCAGCAGCATGCCGAGGCCGTCGACCGTCTTCAGCTTTCGCGCGCGGGCGGCCGCGAGCAGCGGCGTCTCCAGCGGCACATAGACGATGTCGGTGACGATGGCATGGTCGGGCAGCCGGGCGGGATCGGCCGACAGGCCTTCATTGCCATGCATGCCGAGCGCCGTGGTGTTGACCAGCAGGCCGGCATCGCCGAGCAGTTCATCCGTAGCCGCCATGCCATGCGCCGACACGCCGGCGCCGAAACGATCGCGCAGTTCTATAGCCCGGGAGAGCGTACGGTTGACGATGCGGATGTCGGTCACGCCGCGCTCCTTCAGCGCATGGATGACGGCGCGCGACGCGCCGCCGGCGCCAAGCACGACCGCCGGGCCCTTGCTCGCCCAGCCCGGCGCATGATCGTCGAGGTTGGCGGCAAAGCCGTGACCGTCGGTGTTGCCGCCCCACAGGACGCCATCCTCGAACCACAGCGTGTTGACGGCGCCGATTTCTTGCGCCGCCTGGTCGCGGCGTTCGGCCAATGCGAAAGCCGCTTCCTTGTGCGGGATGGTGATGTTGCCGCCGCGGTAATTGTTTGCCTGCAGCGTTTTCACGAATACGGCAAAGTCTTGCGGCGCGATATCGATGGCCCGGTAGCTCCCGTCGATGCCATGTTTGGCCAGCCAGTGGCCATGAATCTTCGGCGAGCGCGAATGCTTGACCGGATGGCCCGACACGAAGGCTTTTTTCGACGCCTCAGCCATCGATCGCTCCCAGCGTGCGCAGTTCGGCCAGCAGCGGCAGAAGCGGCAGGCCGACAATGGTGAAATGATCGCCCTCGATTTTCTCGAACAATTGAATGCCTTCGCCTTCGATCTGATAGGCGCCGACGCTTCCCAGCGCCTTGGCGCCGACGCGGGCGAGATGGCGGCCGATGAAGGCCGGGTCGAGCTTGCGCATGGTCATCGAGGCGATGCCGACATGCCGCCACAAAACCCTGCCGTCGCGGACCAGAACAGCGGCGCTGTTGAGCTGATGGGTCTTGCCCGACAGCGCCAAGAGATGACGGCGTGCGCCTTCCCTATCGGCCGGCTTGTGGAACACCTCGTCGCCAAGGGACAGCGTCTGGTCGCAGCCCAGAACCAGGGCGCCCGGCCTGCGCTCGCTGACTTCGGTGGCCTTGGCCTCGGCCAGCACCAGGGCGACGTCCTCGGGCGAGACGCCGCTATCCTGCAAAGGCCCCTCGAGCGCCCGCTCGTCGACTTCAGCCGGCACCGCCTCGACATCGACGCCGGCATTGACGAGCATCGCCTTGCGGAACGGGCTGCCTGAAGCGAGGATGAGTTTTTCAGTCATGGTTTTTACGCCTGGTTTTCTGGCACCGACTAGGGTGTTGAGATTCAGGTCAGGCCGAGTCGAAAATGGTGGCTTCCGAGAACCGGAGCGGAGCGTACTTAAAGTACGTGAGCACCGGAAGCGCAGGAAGCCGCCATTTGCAGGCCGGCATCACCTGAATATCGACGCCCTAGCGCGTCTTCCCCCGCAGGGCAACGATGGCCGCCGCCGTTTCCTCGATCGAGCGGCGGCTGACGTCGATCATCGGCCAGCCATGGCGCGTGCAGATCTTGCGGGCATAGGCGAGCTCTTCGCTGATCGCCGCGCGGTCGACATAATCCGATGCCTCATACGAGCTGCTGTTGCCGAGGATGCGGTTTTGCCGGACATGCGAGATGCGCTCGGCGGTGGCGATCAGCCCGACGATCAGGGGCTTGCTGGCGGCAACCAGGCTTTCCGGCACCGGCACGCCGAGCACGATCGGGATGTTGGCGGTCTTGATGCCGCGGTTGGCGAGATAGATGCTGGTCGGCGTCTTCGACGTGCGAGAAATGCCGATCAGCACCACATCGGCATCGTCCATATTGAGCGGCAATTGGCCGTCATCATGGTCCATGGTGAAATTGAGCGCATCGATGCGGCGGAAATATTCGGCGTCGAGGACATGCTGGGCGCCGACGCGGCGGCCGGCCGGGGTGCCGAGATAGGACTGGAACACGGTCAGCACCGGCTCCAGCACCGATACACAGGGCAGGCCCATGGCCGCGCAGCGCTCGTCGATGCCGCGCGCCAGCTTCTGGTCGACGACCGTATAGAGGATGATGCCCGGCTCTTCCTCGATGTCCTCGAACACCTTCGCCACCTGCTTTTCGGTGCGGATCAGCGGATAGATATGCTCTATGGCGCGCGCGTCCTTGTACTGCGCCGAAGCTGCCCGGCCGGCGGCAAGCAGCGTTTCGCCGGTCGCGTCGGAAATCAGGTGCAGGTGGAAGAAGCTCTGGGGTTTGTTCACAGGGGTCACCTGGGGCTGTGGGCTTCTGTGGATAAAGCGGGATGAAAAGACGGGCCTGTCGGAGGCGACTGTATCAGATGGCAGTTTGTCCACAATTCGATGCGCTGTCAGCTTCGTCGGGCGACTGGGGACAAGTTTGGGGACGGCTTTTTTCGACTACGGTCCGTCCACAGGACCCGCCTTTCACCGCTGTGCCTAACACTTTGACTCAATTGATCGATTCGGAGCTATCCCCAGAACCCTACATCTGGGAAAAAGAAGCACGCGACAATATGTTGGCTGGTGTTTTCCGGGGCAAAGCGGGACAGGTGACAACCACCAGAACCAACAGACTCTTAGAATCAGAAGAATTTTAGATATAAGAATCTTTGATTATAGAAGAGGCTGGGAGAAGCGAGCGCCCGATGCCCCAGAACCGGATCATGCTGGATGTCCTCAGGGGCAAGGCCCATTTTCCGCCTCCGCTCTGGATGATGCGTCAGGCCGGGCGCTATCTGCCGGAGTATCGGGAGACACGCAGGCGAGCAGGCTCGTTCCTGGATCTCTGCTACGATCCCGACCTTGCGGTCGAAGTGACCTTGCAGCCGATCGAGCGTTTTGGTTTCGATGCCTCGATCCTGTTTTCCGATATCCTTGTCGTTCCGCATGCGCTTGGCCGTGACGTGCGCTTCGAAGAGGGCAGAGGGCCGCTGCTGACGCCGATCACCGCGCCGGAGATTTTGGCTCTGGAAGGCAAGGTGTTTCACGTGAATCTCGAACCGGTCTACGAGACGGTTCGCCGGTTGCGGGCCAAACTGCCCGAAGAGACAACCCTGATAGGCTTCTGCGGCGCGCCGTGGACGGTGGCGACCTACATGATCGCCGGCCATGGCACACCCGACCAGGCGCCGGCGCGGCTTTTTGCCTATCGCGAGCCGGTGGCGTTTCAACGACTGCTGAAGGTGCTTGCCGAACATTCGGCCGCCTATCTCATCCGCCAGATCGAGGCGGGTGCGGATGTGGTGCAGATTTTCGATTCCTGGTCCGGCGTGCTGGACGATGAAACTTTCGACCTGTTCTGCGTTCAGCCAATGGCCGAGATCGTTGGCCGGGTGCGGGCGGTTCATCCCGATGTTCCGATCATCGGTTTTCCCAAGGGCGCCGGTTCGCGCTACCGGACCTATCGGCAAAAGACCGGCGTAACGGCGCTGGGGATCGACTGGACGGTGCCCTTGGTCGCGGCGAAGGAATTGCAGCGCTCAGGTGCGGTTCAGGGCAATCTCGATCCCTTGCGGCTCGTGGCTGGCGGCAAGGCGCTGTCGGATGGCGTCGAGGCGATCCTGGGAGCGCTGGGAGACGGGCCGCTGATCTTCAACCTCGGCCACGGCATCACGCCGGAGACGCCGATCGCCCATGTCGAGGCGATGGTGAAACAGGTGCGGAGCGCGACACGCTGATGGCTCAGATGAACAACACGAACAGCACCGGCCAGGCGATGATGCGCATGATATCAGGTATCGCCGTACTGGTCGTTTTCACCGCGCTTTTGTATTTCGCGGCACCCGACAGTTTCTATCCCTGGGCCAAGGCGATCCATATCCTCGCCGTCATCTCATGGATGGCGGGCATGCTCTATCTGCCGCGGCTGCTGGTCTATCACGCCGATGCCGAGAAGGGCTCGGTGCAGTCGGAAACCTTCAAGGTGATGGAGCGGCGCCTGCTGCGGGGCATCATCAACCCGGCGATGATCGTCACCTGGGTGTTCGGCCTGTGGCTCGCCTGGAAGGGTTTTGGTTTCCAGGGCGGCTGGCTGCACGCCAAGATCGGAGCGGTGCTTTTGCTGTCGGCCATGCATGGCTATCTCTCGGGCGCGGTGCGCAAATTCGCCGAGGACCGCAATGAAAAACCGGCCAGGCACTGGCGAATGGTCAACGAGATCCCCACATTGCTGATGATCGCAATCGTCATCCTGGTGGTGGTCAAGCCGTTCTGATGCATGTCGATCAAAACGGCCAGGAGCCAGCGACAGGCATTGATGCGTTTTAAGCCTTCATAGGCCACGCAAAACGCAGCTTGCTCTTTCACCCGACCGACGATAAAAGACGGGTCTTCCTTCCCGTCATGCGCCGCCCCTCGTTGTTTTCGGCCGCGCCCGGCATTTGTCGCATCCCGCCGATATTTTCCCAAAGCCTACCCAGACTCCATCTATTCCCAGACTCAATCTACCAAGGTCCGTCTATGCAAGAAATGAAACTCGCCGAGTTCAAGAACAAGAAACCGCCAGAGCTGATCGCTTATGCCGAATCGCTCGAGGTCGAAAACGCCAGCGTCATGCGCAAGCAGGAGCTGATGTTTGCGATCCTGAAGAAGCTGGCCGCCCAGGAGATCGAGATCATCGGTGATGGCGTGGTCGAGGTGCTGCAGGACGGTTTCGGCTTCCTGCGCTCCGCCAACGCCAATTATCTGCCAGGTCCCGACGACATCTATATTTCGCCGTCGCAGATCCGGCGCTTTTCGCTGAAGACCGGCGATACGGTCGAAGGGCCGATCCGCAGCCCGAAAGAGGGCGAGCGCTATTTCGCGCTGCTCAAGGTCAACACCATCAATTTCGACGATCCCGAGAAGATCCGTCACAAGATCCACTTCGACAATCTGACGCCGCTCTATCCGACCAAGCGGCTGAAGATGGAAATCGAGAATGTGACCACCAAGGACATCTCGGCCCGGGTGATCGACCTCGTCGCGCCGATCGGCAAGGGACAGCGCGCTTTGATCAACGCGCAGCCGCGTACCGGCAAGACGGTTCTGATGCAGAACATCGCCCACTCGATCACCGCCAACCATCCGGAATGCTATCTGATCGTGCTTCTGATCGACGAGCGGCCGGAAGAAGTGACCGACATGCAGCGCTCGGTGAAGGGCGAGGTGATCTCCTCGACCTTCGACGAGCCGGCGGTGCGCCACGTGCAGGTCGCCGAAATGGTCATCGAAAAGGCCAAGCGCCTGGTCGAACATGGCCGCGATGTCGTCATCCTGCTCGATTCGATCACCCGCCTCGGCCGCGCCTACAACACCGTCGTGCCGTCATCCGGCAAGGTGCTGACCGGTGGTGTCGACGCCAACGCCCTGCAGCGGCCGAAGCGCTTCTTCGGCGCGGCCCGCAACATCGAGGAAGGCGGCTCGCTGACCATCATCGCCACCGCGCTGATCGATACCGGCAGCCGCATGGACGAAGTCATCTTCGAAGAGTTCAAGGGCACCGGCAACTGCGAAATCCAGCTCGACCGCAAAGTGGCCGACAAGCGCATCTATCCGGCCATGGACATCTTGAAGTCCGGCACCCGCAAGGAAGACTTGCTGGTTTCCAAGCAGGATCTGCAGAAGATCTTCGTGCTGCGCCGCATCCTGGCGCCGATGGGAACCACCGACGCGATCGAGTTCCTGATCGACAAGCTCAAGCAGACCAAGACCAATGCGGATTTCTTCGATTCGATGAACACGTAAAGGTCAGGCCGAAATCTTCCGGCTTATGTATTGAAGCCCCATTCCGGAAGACCGGGATGGGGTTTTTCATTGTCCGGCGGCAGGTCGCTTTCCCGATATAGGGCGGCTGTATGTGGCGGCAGACGATTCTCCCTTCATGCAAAGCTCGTGTCTGCAAACTGGAAGCAGCGATGTGAAGAAGACGATCCCGACCCTGATCGGCTTTTCGGCCATCCTGACCTGGTCTTTCCTGGCGCTGCTTTCGACCGCCGCTGGCCCGATCCCGCCGTTTCAGCTGGCAGCCATGACCTTCCTGCTCGGAGGGCTGGTCGGCGCCGGCAGCTGGATCTTCCGCCCAGGCGCGATCCGATCGCTGCGGCAGCCATGGCCGGTCTGGGCGATCGGCACGGCGGGACTGTGCATCTACCACTGCGCCTATTTCTTTGCGATCCAGTCGGCGCCGCCGGTCGAGGTCAGCCTGATCGCCTATCTCTGGCCATTGCTGATCGTCGTCTTTGCAGCCTTCCTGCCCGGTGAAAGGCTGAAGGCTCACCACGTCGTGGGCGTCGTTCTCGGGCTTGCCGGCGCCATCGTGGTGATCACCAAGGGCGGCAATGTCGGCCTAGCCAATGGGGTGATGAAGGGCCATGTCATCGCGCTGTTCTGCGCCTTCATCTGGGCTGGCTATTCCGTCCTGTCACGCCGCTTCGGTCAGGTGCCGACGGATGTCGTGGCCGGTTATTGCTTCATCACGGCGGCGGTCGCTTTCTCGCTGCACCTGATGCTCGAGACCACGGTCTGGCCGCAGACGCCGACGCAGTGGACGGCTATCGTCATTCTGGGCACGATTCCTCTGGGAGCCGGCTTCTACGCCTGGGATTTTGGCTGCAAGCACGGGGACATCATGATCCTCGGCGCCCTGTCCTACGCCGCGCCGCTGTTGTCGGTCATCGTGCTGTTGCTGGCAGGCTTTGGCGTCTTCCACTGGTCGGTGGCGCTCGCCTGCGTGCTGATCACCATTGGCGCGGTGGTTGCTGCCAGGGATTTGCTGTTCAAGCGCCGGCCGGCTGGTTCTTCGACCGAGGCGTTCTCCGAGCCGGCGCAAGGCGCCTGACCTATTGGTGGTTGAGAAGGCGTTCCAGCTCTTCGGGATCCGTGACGGCGGGAAGACAAACCTGGCCGGTGCAGAGCCAGGCGCCCGCTTTATCGGTCGGCGGCAGCATCCCGCCGGGTAGCAAGGGTCGATTCGTATCCGTACCGATCGGCACGATGATGTCCACCCGCCTTGGATCCGGGTTTTGATTCGCAACCGGAACGAGCTTTGGATCGCCCAGCGTATCGACGATGACCAGTTTGAGCGGCTCGATCGCCAGCGCGCAGGCGTTGACGATGCCGGCCTGGCCATAGGCTTGGTTTGCGGCACGGCCGGCGGCATGTTCGGCGACCTCCCAGGCTTTCTCGTGCAGCTCGAGATCGCCGGTGACGGAGGCGAGCCGGACCAGTGCTTCGATGATTTGGCCGGTGGCGGACGGAATGGCCTCGTCGACATCGCCGCGGATGCGGATCGGCACGTCGGTGCTGTCCGAGGCAGTCAGGTAATAACCTGCCTTTTCGGTATCGGCGTGCCAATGGTCGAGCTGCTCGACAAACTGGCCGGCCTGGTCGACATAGCTCCAATCCCCAGTGGCCTCGAACAGCGAGATGGCTGCGTTGGTCATGGCGGCATAGTCGCTGGACAAAGCAGGAAACAGTTTTCTGGCGCCGAGCATCGAATGCGGCAAGCGGCCGTCGCGGCTGGCAGCGCGGATATGGGCAAAGGCTTTTGCCGCCGCATCGATCCAGTCAGGCCGCGCCAGCGACCGGCCGGCTTCTGCAATCGCCGCGATCATCTGGCCGTTCCAGTCGGTGAGGGTCTTTGCGTCAAGGCCGGGCCTGACCCGCTCTTCCCGGACTGCAAGGAGTTTCCCCTTGAGCGGGCTGATCTCTTCGCGATCGATCACATATTGCGATTGCTGGGACAGGGTTTGGTGAACAACCGGCTTGCCTTCCCAGCCATGCGGGCTGGAGAGCGTGAAGTGATTGACAAACAAGGCGGAATCGTCACCGAGTGCGGCCTCGACCTCGTCTTTGCTCCAAGTGTAGAACAGCCCTTCCTCGCCGTCGCTGTCGGCGTCGAGACTGGCGGCAAATGCGCCGCCGTCGACGCGCATTTCGCGCAGCAGCCAGTCGATCGTCTCTTCGATTCGGACCCGGAACAACTCGTTGCCGCTTGCGGCATAGGCCCAGTTGCAGAAGCGGATCAGCTGGGCATTGTCGTAAAGCATCTTTTCGAAATGCGGCACCAGCCATTCGGCGTCGGTCGAGTAACGGCTGAGCCCGCCGCCGATATGGTCGTAGATGCCGCCGCTCACCATCTGCTCAAGACTGAGTAGGACGTCGTCGCGGTGGCTGGCGTTGCCGTCGCGCAGCCAGGACAGCCACAGCGTTTGCATGAACGGTGCATTGGGAAATTTCGGCGCGCCGCGCAAGCCGCCGAGATCGCGGTCGATCATGCCGTCTATGCCCTTGGCAAGCTCAGCCAGCGTGCCGCGATCGAGCCCTGTTTTCGCATGCGAGCCGGCAAGCCGCGCCTCGACATGTATGGTCAGGCCGTCGGCACTCTGGTTGAGGCTCGCCCGCTTCTCGCACCAGGCCTTGTCCACCGCCTCCATCACCTGGATGAAACCGGGGCGGCCATAGCGTGGCTCGCGCGGAAAATAGGTGCCGCCCCAGAACGGCTTGCCGTCCGGCGTCAGGAACATGGTCAGCGGCCAGCCGCCTTGCTCGCCCATGGCGGAGAGTGCGGCCATATAGATCTGATCGATGTCGGGACGCTCCTCGCGGTCGACCTTGATATTGACGAACAGACGGTTCATGACGGCGGCGACACCATCGTTCTCGAAGCTTTCATGCGCCATGACATGGCACCAATGGCAGGCGGCATAGCCGACCGAGAGCAGGATCGGCCTGTCCAGCGCCTTCGCCTCCTCGAGCGAAGCCGGCGACCAGGCCCGCCAGTGGACGGGATTGCCGCTGTGCTGCTGCAGATAGGGGCTGGCTTCTTCGGCAAGCAGGTTTTGCGCTGGCAGCGTCACTGGGCAAACTCGGGTGCGATTGGCTGATGGGTGTAAAGCTAGGGCGGTTCGGTAGAGCGGGCAAATGATTTCAAGCGGTTCCATCGTAGCGCTGTCGAGCGGCCGGCTCCCGGCCGGCGTCGCCGTCATCCGTATTTCCGGCCCGCAGACTCGATTCGTAATCGAAACGATTGCCGGCGGCATGGTTAAGGACCGCTCGGCAGTTCTGCGCCGATTCAGGGCACCCGATGGGACCGTGCTCGACACTGGCCTGGTCGTTTTCTTTCGCGGTCCGGCCAGTTTCACCGGCGAGGACGTTGCGGAATTCCACGTCCATGGCGGTCGTGCCGTTGTGGCAAAAGTGCTGGAGACGATCGCAGGCCATGACGGCGTCAGGCACGCGGAACCCGGCGAATTCACGCGCCGCGCCTTTCTCAACGGCAAGGTCGACCTGGTCGAGACCGAGGCGTTGGCGGATCTCGTCAATGCTGAGACCGAGGCGCAGCGGCGTTTTGCCGTTCAAAATGCCGAAGGCGTCCAGAGCGAACTCTATCTTGGCTGGCGCCGCAGACTGATCCATGCCCGGGCCATGATCGAGGCGGAAATCGATTTCGCCGATGAGGACGATGTCCCCGGTTCCGTTTCGGATACGGTCTGGTCTGATGTCAGGACCATGATCGGCGAGATCGATCGCCACATCGCCGGGTTTCGCGGCGCCGAGATCATTCGCGACGGCTTCGAGGTCGTTATCCTTGGCGCGCCCAACGCCGGTAAGTCGAGTCTGTTCAATGCCCTGGCCCGGCGGGATGCCGCTATAGTAACGGATGAACCCGGCACGACGCGGGATCTGCTTGAAGTGACACTTGATCTCGGGGGGCTGCGGGTCCGGCTTACCGATACGGCCGGGCTGCGCGATGCGCCGGGCAAGGTCGAGGCGATCGGCATCGAGAAGGCGAGGGCCAAGGCGCATGGCGCCGATCTGTTGCTGTTGCTGCAGGACGTTGCGGACCCCAGGGACATCGGTCTGCTACCGACCGGCGCTCCGAGCTTGCGGGTCGGCACTAAGCTTGATCTGCTGGAAGACCGCGCTGCAATCGATGCGGCCGCGGACTATGACCTCATCATTTCGGTAAAAAACGGGACGGGCGTGGAGAGACTGCTGGCGGAAATCGGCCGGCGAGCTGCGGAAGCAGCCGGCAGCGTCGGTGATGTCCTGCCATCGCGCCTGCGCCACGTCGAATTGCTTGGCGCAGCGAATATCCACCTGCTTCGCGCAACCGACGGCCAGACTGTCGGGCAAGAATTGCGCGCCGAAGAGTTGCGGCTTGCCGCGGATCGCCTGGGCCGTATTTTCGGCGCCATCGACGTCGAGGACATGCTGGACGTGATCTTCTCGCAGTTCTGTATTGGCAAATGACTCACGTGAAACAATGGGTCCTCGAACAGGAATTGGTTTCTGGCGCAGAGGCTTGACGGCGCGCTTGGGCCGCATGCGTTGGCAATTGGCGGAAACGCTTAACGTTTCGTCAGCCACGGCGGAGCAGGGAGCGCAGCGACGCAGCGCAGACCTTAGGATCCATGCCGTGACTTGGAGCGTCGCAGCGGTGCTGAATTCTGTTGCGTCGCATTCCTCGATCTCGTTCACGGAATGGATCCTCGGGTCTGCGCGTCCGCTTCGCTCCCGCTCCGCCCGTGGATGACGAAAGTTGGCAGGGCTCCGGCAAAAGGTCCCATTCCAAATGATTCACGTGAAACACCGCTGCAACTCCCCACCACCTTGTTTCACGTGAAACTCGCTGCGGAGTTTTCTTGACAGCACTGCTCTGCAGGGACATGTGTCCCTCAATCTTTTTTGAGTCTGGGACGTGTTGGAATGACCAATCACTATGATGTGGTTGTGGTGGGCGGCGGCCACGCGGGTTGCGAGGCGGCCAGTGCTGCCGCGCGCGCTGGTGCCAGGGCCGCGCTGGTGACGCTGCGCTTTGACACGATCGGGGTCATGTCGTGCAATCCGGCGATCGGTGGGCTCGGCAAGGGCCACCTGGTCCGCGAGATAGATGCCATGGATGGCCTGATGGGGCGCGTGGCGGATGCGGCTGGCATCCAGTTCCGCCTGCTCAACCGCCGCAAGGGTCCCGCCGTGCGCGGCCCCCGCACGCAGGCCGACAGGAAGCTTTATCGCCTTGCCATGCAGGAAGCGATTCGGCAGCAGAATGATCTCGACGTGGTCGAAGGCGAGGTTCTGGATTTTGAGATCGCCGATGGGCGGATCACGGCTGTTCTCCTCGCCGACGGCAGGCGGCTTGGCTGTGGCGCGGTCGTGCTGACGACCGGAACTTTTTTGCGTGGGCTTATCCATATTGGCGAGAAGAAGATTGTCGCCGGCCGCATGAACGAGCAGGCCAGCCTTGGGCTCTCGGCGACGATGGACCGCGCGGGTTTCAAACTCGGACGGCTGAAGACCGGCACGCCGCCACGGCTCGACGGCCGGACCATCGACTGGGCGTCGCTGGAAAGCCAGGCGGCGGATGAGAATCCTGTGCCGTTCTCGCTGATGACCGACCGCATCACCACGCCGCAGATCGAGTGCGGCATCACCCGCACGACGACGGCCACGCATGAGTTGATCCGCGTCAATCTTGGCCGGTCGGCCATGTATTCCGGTTCGATCGCGGGCGTTGGGCCGCGCTATTGCCCGTCGATCGAGGACAAGATCGTCAAGTTCGGCGACAGGGACGGGCACCAGATCTTCCTCGAGCCGGAAGGGCTCGATGACAACACGGTTTATCCCAATGGGATTTCGACCTCGCTGCCCGAAGACGTACAGCTCGATATATTGAAAACCATTCCGGGGCTGGAGCGCGCAACCATGCTGCAGCCCGGCTATGCCATCGAGTATGATCACGTCGATCCGCGCGAACTGCATCAGACGCTGGAGACGAAGCGCATCAGGGGTCTTTTCCTCGCCGGGCAGATCAACGGCACGACCGGCTATGAGGAAGCAGCCGGGCAAGGCTTGCTCGCAGGCCTCAATGCGGCGCGGCGGGCGGCGGGGAGCGAGCAGATCGTGCTCAGCCGCACCGAAGCCTATATTGGGGTGATGGTCGACGACCTGACCAGCCGCGGCATCAGCGAACCCTACCGGATGTTCACCTCTCGGGCCGAATTCCGGCTGTCGCTGCGTGCCGACAATGCGGATGAACGACTGACGCCTCTGGCTGCAAAGCTGGGCATCGCTTCGGCACAGCGCATGCAACGCTACGGGCAGGTCATGCAAAGCCTGGACGAGGCGCGGGACTTGGCGAAGTCGCTCACCATGACACCGAATGAGGCGGCGCGACACGGGCTGGACATCAACCGGGATGGCGTGCGCCGGTCCGGCTATGAATTGCTGTCCTATCCTGACGTCGATGTCGCCTGGCTGGCTGGCGTCGATCCGCGCTTTGCGGCGATCGACGGCAAGACGGCGGAGCGCCTCGAGACGGAAGCGAAATATTCAGTCTATCTCGATCGTCAGAAGACGGATGTGGCGCAGATCCGGCATGAAGAGAGCCGGCTGATCCCCGAGACGGTCGATTTCGCCGGGGTGCCGGGGCTGTCCAACGAGTTGAAGCAGAAGATGCAAGCGCGGCGGCCGCGCTCCATCGCCGATGCCCAGCGCATGGAAGGCATGACGCCGGCGGCACTGGCGATCATCGTCGCGCATGTCCGCCACGCGGAGAGCGCCCAGCGCCCACAGAAGGATGTTGCGTGAATTCTATGTCCCTAGAGAGCCTGCAGGACGCGGCGGGCCCGGTTTCACGTGAAACATTCGATCGGCTGGTGGCCTTTGAGCAGATGTTCCAGAAATGGAATCGCAGCATCAATCTGGTGGCGCAATCGACGTCGGGCGATGTCTGGCAGCGCCATATATTGGACAGTGCGCAGCTCGGGCGCTTAGAGCCTCAAGCCACGCGCTGGGTGGATCTCGGCTCGGGCGGCGGATTTCCGGGCCTTGTCATGGCTTTCCTGCTTGCCGAGCGCGACGGCGCTAGCATCGATCTGGTTGAAAGCAATCGCAAAAAGGCGTCCTTCCTGCAGACCGTCGTCGGGCAATTCAGCCTGCCGGCGCGAGTCGTGGCGCGCCGCATCGATGACAGCCATGCGCTTGTTTCGACACCGCAAGTTGTCACGGCGCGGGCTTTGGCCTCGCTTTCGACCTTGCTGGACCTGTCGGCGCCCTGGCTGATTTCAGGCGCACGCGGCCTGTTCCACAAAGGCCGGGATTACCGCACCGAAGTGCAAGAAAGCGTTCACCGATGGTCCTTCGATCTGGTAGAACATCCAAGTGTGACCGACGCTGGCGGCGTCATCCTGGAATTGTCCAACCTGCGACCTGTCTGATCCGTCACTGACAGGCGATTTGGCGCCCAAAATGAATTTCTGGCATAAACCCATGATGAAGAATGGCCCCCGAATCATCACTGTAGCCAACCAGAAGGGCGGTGTCGGCAAGACGACGACCGCCATCAATCTGGCGACCGCGCTGGCCGCGATCGGCGAAAAGGTGCTGATCGTCGATCTCGATCCGCAGGGAAATGCCAGCACCGGCCTCGGCATCGATCGCAAGGACCGCACGGTGTCCTCCTATGACGTGCTGACCGGCGAGCTTGAGCTGGAGGCCGCGGCCATCCCCACAGCCGTGCCCGGCCTGTCGATCGTGCCGTCGACGCTCGACCTGCTCGGCATCGAAATGGAGATCGCCTCGGCGCCCGACCGTGTGCTCAAGCTGCGCAATGCGCTGCGCGCTGCGACCGAGCGCGGCGCACCATTCGGCTATGTGCTGATCGACTGCCCGCCATCGCTCAATCTTTTGACTTTGAATTCAATGGCTGCGGCCGATTCTGTTCTTGTACCGCTGCAATGCGAGTTTTTTGCGCTCGAAGGTCTCAGCCAGTTGCTGGAGACGGTCGAGCAGGTGCGCCGCTCGATCAATCCGGATCTCACCATCCAGGGCATCGTGCTGACCATGTATGACGGCCGCAACAATCTCGCCAACCAGGTGGTGCAGGATGTGCGAGCGCATATGGGCGACAAGGTCTACGAGACCGTCATTCCGCGCAATGTGCGGGTGTCCGAGGCGCCGTCCTACGGCAAGCCGGCGATCCTCTATGATTTGAAGTGCTCCGGCAGTCAGGCCTATCTGCAACTGGCGTCGGAAGTGATCCGCCGCGAGCGCAAGTTGCGCGCCGCTTGATTAGGCCGGATGCATAGCTAAGAGCCGATTCGATACCGAAACGATTTGGAATAGCCAACTGGAATAAAGATGAGCGAAGACCTTTCAAGAAAGAGACTGGGGCGTGGGCTGGCAGCGCTGATCGGCGAGATCAATCGTCCGGCAGTCCCCGAAAAGCCTGGCATGAGCGCCGACGGCAAGGTGCCGATCGAGTTCCTGACCCCCAATCCGAAGAATCCGCGCCGGCATTTCGGCGATGCCGAGCTGACGGACCTTGCCCAATCGATCCGCGAACATGGCGTCGTCCAGCCGGTGGTGGCGCGGCCTTCGCCGACACAGGCCGGCCGCTACGAAATCATCGCCGGCGAGCGGCGCTGGCGCGCGGCGCAGCGCGCCGGGCTGTCCGAGATTCCGGTCATCATCCGCGAGGTCAACGACCGCACCGCGCTCGAACTGGCGATCATCGAGAACGTCCAGCGCACCGATCTCAATGCGGTCGAGGAGGCGCTTGGTTATCAGCAGCTGATCGACGAGCACGGCTACACCCAGGCCGATCTCGGCCAGGTGATCGGCAAGAGCCGCAGCCATGTCGCCAACACGCTCAGGCTCTTGAAGCTGCCCGACGTGATCCGCGACATGCTGGTCGACGGCGCGCTGTCGGCGGGTCATGCCCGCACGCTGGTGACGGCGGAAGATCCGGCCGGCCTTGCCAAGCGCATCGTCGAAGAGGGCCTTTCGGTGCGCCAGGCCGAAGCGCTGGCGCAGATGCCGGCCGGCACCAGCAGCGCCAGGGAAGCCAAGCCGGCGCCAAGTCCTGACGAAAAGGACGCCGACACGCTGGCGCTGGAAAAACTGTTGACCGACACGATCGGCATGATCGTGTCGGTGGATCACAAGGGCAGAGGCGGCGTGCTGCGGGTTTCGTACCGGTCGCTGGAACAGCTTGATGAGCTGTGCAGGCGGCTGAAGCAGGATCGGTAATTAGCCGGCAAACTATCTTCTACCCGGAGATTGATTGGCGCATATGAGAAAGGGGCTGGCCGTTGGGCCGGCCTTTTCCTTTTGTCGCGTTGGTGATTGGCGAGATCGGCGAAGCCGCGAATCTCCCTCCTTGAGGGGGAGATGGCCGGCAGGCCAGAGGGGGTCGGTTCGGCTGGATGCGACCTTCTTGCGGCAGATGGAGGTCGGCGCTTCACGCGCGGCGACCCCCTCTGTCGCCTTCGGCGACATCTCCCCCTCGAGGGGGGAGATCAGGCGCGCTGCGCCAGCCGGCTGCTCTCCACCGCTATCCCAAGCAGCGCCTGCCTTGCCAGCGCAACCGCAAGATCCGGCCGCCGCCTGGTCTGCAGCACCGCCGTCTGCAGCCGCATCAGCGCGCGGCTGAGCGCGTCGACGTTCCAACGTTCCAGCGCCTTCTCGACCAGCTTGCGCCTGGAGAAAAACACCGGCGGGCGGGCGGCGGCGACGACCGAGGCGGCGTTGCGGTTGCCGGACTCCATCTGGCCACGCATGGCCTGGATCTGCTGCAGCTGCCGCATCGCCGAGGACAGCACCAGAAAGGGCTGGCCGCCAGACTGGCAATGGCGGGTGAAGGCGATATCGAAGTCGCCGATCTTGCCTTCGAGAAGCGCGTCGACCGCGTCGTCGAAAGAGGCGCCGGAGACATCACCCGACATCGCCTTGACCTCTTCCAGGCCGATCTCGTTCTGGCCATGGGCGTAGAGCACGAGCTTTTCGATCTCGCCGCGCGAGGCCAACCGGTCGCCGCCGAGATTACGGCGCAGCGCCTGCCTCGCCTCCATGGTCATCGACATGCCGGCCTTGCCCAGTTCGGCATCAATGACGCCGTCGATGTCGCGCGCCTCATCGGCATAGCACGGCAGCGCCATGGCATTGTCCGCCGCCTCGACGATGGCGCGCAGGCCGACACCCTTCTTGAGATCGCCGGCCTCGATGAGAATGATGGCATCGCGCGCGGGCTCCGCCGTCAGCGCCTTGACGTCGTCGGCCAATGCCTTCTGGCCGCTGGCATTGCGCACCCATAGCAGCCGCCGGTCGGAAAACATCGGCACGGTGCGGGCTTCGTCGAGCAGCCGGCCCTCGTCGCGGTCGACCTCCGAACCCTCGAGCCTGACCACCGAGAAGGGATCGTCGAGAGCCAGGCCGGTCTTGCCGGCAAAGGCCTTCGCCCGCTCGGAGACGAGGCCGCGATCGGGGCCGTAAAGCAGGACGATGGAAATGCGCGCATCAGGCCGCGCCAACCACCCATCGACCTCATATGCTTTCTTCTGTGCCATGGCGGGTTGGTTAGCATGATGCGGGGGCGGGGTGAATGGAGGTTGGTGATTGGGGCAAAGGATGATGCGCGTGATTTTCTCGCAGCGTGGAAGATTGGCAAAAGCGGCGGAGCGAGTAATCTCCCCCCTTGAGGGGAGATGTCGCCGAAGGCGACAGAGGGGGTCGTTGCGCGTGGAGCGCTAACCTTCGTCTGCCGCAAGGAGGTCGCATCCAGTCGAACCGACCCCCTCTGGCCTGCCGGCCATCTCCCCCTCAAGGAGGGAGATTACGCTTCGCCGCCTTCGCCAATCACCTTATCTTCCGGCAAACCCAGCCCAACCTTCTCCCTAATTGCGCGCCGTCCCCCAACATCGACAAGAAATTTCGTCGACATATCTTCATCTTGGTGCTGGGGAGGCTGGATCGGCCGGCGCGGCCGGGACCGACGTCCGCAGGCTACCCCGACGAATTCGCACTGGCCTGGCGGCGCAGATATGCAAATATCGGCACCAGGCAACATTGGAGGACAGACGTCATGGCCGATGCTGGGATGTTGCGTTTCCACGTTCCGGAGCCGGAAGTGCGGCCGGGCGGGACGCCTGACTTTTCCAATGTGCCGATCCCCAAGGCCGGCTCGGTGCCGCGCCCCGAAATCTCCGTCGATCCCCGAACCATCCGCGATCATGCCTTCTCGATCATCCGTGTGCTGAACCGCAATGGCGAGGCCGTCGGTCCCTGGGCCGGCCTGCTTTCCAGCGACGAGCTGCTGGCCGGGCTGCGCCACATGATGACGCTGCGGGCCTTCGACGCGCGCATGCAGATGGCGCAGCGGCAGGGCAAGACCTCGTTCTACATGCAGCATCTGGGCGAAGAGGCGGTGGCTTGCGCCTTCCGCAAGGCGCTGGCGCCGGGCGATATGAATTTTCCGACCTATCGCCAGGCAGGGCTGCTCATCGCCGACGGCTATCCGATGGTCACGATGATGAACCAGATCTATTCCAACGAGGCCGACCCACTGAAGGGCCGGCAATTGCCGGTCATGTATTCGTCGAAGGAGCACGGCTTCTTCTCGATCTCCGGCAATCTGGCGACGCAGTACATCCAGGCGGTCGGCTGGGCGATGGCCTCGGCGATATCGAACGATTCGCGCATCGCAGCCGCGTGGATCGGCGACGGCTCGACGGCCGAATCCGATTTCCATTCGGCGCTGGTGTTCGCCTCCACCTACAAGGCGCCCGTCGTGCTCAACGTCGTCAACAACCAGTGGGCGATCTCGACCTTTCAAGGCATCGCACGCGGCGGCTCGGGCACCTTCGCGGCGAGAGGCCTTGGCTTCGGCATCCCGTCGCTGCGCGTCGACGGTAATGATTATCTCGCGGTGCATGCCGTTGCCAAATGGGCGGCGGAGCGGGCGCGCAGCAATCTCGGGCCGACGCTGGTCGAATATGTCACCTACCGTGCCGGCGCGCATTCGAGCTCGGACGATCCCTCGGCCTACCGGCCAAAGACCGAATCCGACGCCTGGCCGCTCGGCGACCCGATCGTGCGGCTGAAGAACCATCTCATCGCGCTCGGCGTCTGGTCGGACGAGCGGCACGCGCAGGCCGAGGCGGAAATCCTCGACACCGTGATCGCGGCGCAAAAGGAAGCGGAAAGCCACGGCACGCTGCATGCCGGTGGCAAGCCGTCGACGCGCGACATGTTCGAAGGGCTCTATGCCGAGATGCCGCCGCATCTCAGACGCCAGCGCCAGCAGGCGGGGGTTTGAGCCATGCCGAGACGGACCATGATCGAGGCCATTCGCGATGCCATGGACGTGTCGATGGGGCGCGACGACAAAGTCGTCGTGTTCGGCGAAGATGTCGGCTTCTTCGGCGGCGTATTCCGCTGCACGCAAGGCCTGCAGGCCAAATACGGCAAGAGCCGCTGCTTCGATGCGCCGATCAACGAATCCGGCATTGTCGGCTCGGCCATCGGCATGGCCGCCTATGGCCTGAAGCCGTGCGTGGAGATTCAGTTTGCCGACTACATGTATCCGGCCTACGACCAGCTGACGCAGGAAGCGGCACGGCTGCGTTACCGCTCCAACGGCGATTTCACCTGTCCGATCGTGGTGCGCATGCCGACCGGCGGCGGCATTTTTGGCGGCCAGACGCACAGCCAGAGCCCGGAAGCGCTGTTCACCCATGTGTCGGGACTGAAGACCGTGGTGCCGTCCAACCCACATGACGCCAAAGGGCTACTCATCGCGGCGATCGAAGACCCCGATCCGGTGATTTTTTTGGAGCCGAAGCGGCTCTACAACGGCCCTTTCGACGGCCATCACGACCGGCCGGTGACGCCGTGGTCGAAACATGAGCTCGGAGAGGTCGCCGACGGCCACTACACCGTGCCGCTCGGCAAGGCGGCGATCCGCCGGGCAGGCTCGGCCCTCACCGTGCTCGCCTACGGCACCATGGTCTATGTCGCGCAGGCCGCGGTCGAGGAAACCGGCATCGGTGCCGAGATCATCGATCTCAGGACCCTTTTGCCGCTCGATCTCGACACGATCGTCGCCTCGGTCAAGAAGACTGGGCGCTGCGTCATCGTGCACGAGGCGACGCTGACGTCGGGCTTCGGCGCCGAACTGTCGGCCCTGGTGCAGGAAAACTGCTTCTATCACCTCGAAGCGCCGGTCGCTCGCGTTGCCGGCTGGGACACGCCCTATCCGCATGCGCAGGAATGGGACTATTTCCCCGGTCCCGCCCGGGTAGGCCGTGCTTTGCTTGAAACCATGGGGGCCTGAGATGGGCGAACACATCATCAAGCTGCCCGATGTCGGCGAGGGTGTCGCCGAAGCCGAGCTCGTCGAATGGCACGTCAAGATCGGCGACATGGTGCGCGAGGACACCGTGCTTGCCGCCGTCATGACCGACAAGGCGACGGTCGAAATCCCGTCGCCTGTCGACGGCGAAATCCTGTGGCTGGGCGCCGAGATCGGCGACACGGTGGCGATCGGCTCGCCCATCGTGCGGCTGAAGGTGGCGGGCGAGGGCAATGTTGCGGGTGGTGCGACGCCGGCAAAAGTCACGGCTGAGAGTACCCCCACCCCTAGCCCCTCACAAGGGGGAGGGGGACGCGCCACGGCCTCCAAGGGCGGAGCAAAATCTACTTCGCCATCATCAGAGTCCTCCGCAAAAAGCGTGCGAGCAGCGCAGACAGAATCCCCCTCCCCCTTGTGGGGAGGGGCTAGGGGCGGGGGTACTGCGCCGACGTCCGGAGTTGTCGCGCCCGCCGGCGCACCCCGTCCCGAGGGCGAAAGACCGTTGGCCTCTCCGGCCGTCCGTCTGCGGGCAAAAGAGGCGGGCATCGATCTCCGGCAGGTTGCGGGGAGCGGCCCTGCCGGGCGCATCGGCCATGAGGATATCGAGGCGTTCCTGGCGCGCGGCCCGCAGGTCGCCAGGACATCCGGTCTCGCCCGCAACGATACGATACAGGACATCAAGGTGGTCGGGCTGCGGCGCAAGATCGCCGAGAAGATGACGCTGTCCAAATCGCGCATCCCGCACATCACCTATGTCGAGGAGATCGACGTTACAGCACTCGAGGAATTGCGCGCCGCACTCAACAAGGAGAAGCGCCCGGGCGTGGAGCGGCCGAAGCTGACGCTGCTGCCGTTCCTGATGCGGGCGATGGTCAAGGCGATAGCGGACCAGCCCAACCTCAATTCGCTGTTCGACGACGAGGCCGGCATCATCCACCAGCATGGCGGCATCCATATCGGCATTGCCGCGCAGACGCCGTCGGGGCTGGTGGTGCCGGTGGTCAGGCATGCCGAGGCGCGCGACATCTGGGAATGCGGCACTGAGGTCATCAGGTTGGCCGAGGCGGCCAAGTCCGGCACCGCGACACGCGACGAGCTGTCCGGCTCGACCATCACCATCACCTCGCTCGGCGCCATGGGCGGCGTGGCGACGACGCCGGTGATCAACCATCCGGAAGTGGCGATCATCGGCGTCAACAAGATGATGGTGCGGCCGGTGTGGGACGGCACCCAGTTCATGCCGCGCAAGATGATGAACCTGTCGTCGAGCTTCGACCATCGCGTCATCGACGGCTGGGACGCGGCGGTGTTCATCCAGCGGATAAAGACGCTGCTGGAAACACCGGCGCTGATTTTCGTGGATTGAGGGTGATGAGGCCGATGTCGAAGTCCCCCTCACCCGGATTGCCAGCCGAATTGCAAAGGCAATTCGGGGCAATCCGACCTCTCCCCGAGGGGAGAGGAGGTCGTCAGCGCAGGCGCCAGTCTCTTCTCCCCAGCGGGGAGAAGGTGGCCGCGAAGCGGCCGGATGAGGGGGCCTTCGTCACCATAGAGAGCGTGCCGTCATGAAAGAAATCTCCTGCAAGCTGCTCGTCATCGGCGCCGGTCCTGGCGGTTACATCTGCGCCATCCGCGCGGGACAGCTCGGCGTCGATACGGTAATCGTCGAGGCCGGCAAACCGGGCGGCACCTGCCTCAATGTCGGCTGCATCCCATCCAAGGCGCTGATCCATGCGGCGGAAGAGTTCGAGAGGGTCTCACACATGGCGGGCGGCAAGAGCCCGCTTGGCATTTCGCTCACCGCACCGACGCTCGACCTGGCTAAGACGATCACTTGGAAGGACGGCATCGTGAGCCGGCTCAACAGCGGCGTCGCCGGCCTGCTCAAGAAGGCAGGAGTCAAGACCGTGCATGGCTGGGCGAGCTTTCGCGACGGCAAGACTGTGGAGGTCGAGACCGAGACGGGAAGCCAAGTGATCCGCGCCGAGGCGATCGTCATCGCCACCGGCTCGACGCGGGTGGAACTGCCGTTCCTGCCCTTTGGCGGGTCGGTGATCTCCTCCACCGACGCGCTGGCGCTAAGCGAAGTGCCGAAGAAGCTTGCCGTCGTCGGTGGCGGCTATATCGGCCTCGAGCTCGGCATGGCCTTCGCCAAGATGGGCGCCAAGGTGACTGTCGTCGAGGCGCTGCCACGCGTGCTGGCGCAGTATGACGCCGAGCTCACGCGTCCGGTGGTCAAGCGGCTCAACGCGCTCGGCATCGAGGTGATGACGGGTGCCAAGGCCAAGGGTGCCAAAGGCGACGCGCTGCTGATCGAGACATCCGACGGCAAGAGCGCCAAGGTCGCCGCCGAAAAAATCCTGGTGACGGTCGGCCGCAAGCCGGTGACCGAAGGCTGGGGGCTCGACCAGATCGACCTTGATATGGCTGGAAAATTCATCCGCATCGACGAGCAGTGCCGCACCTCGATGCGCGGCATCTTTGCCATCGGTGACGTCACCGGTGAGCCGATGCTGGCGCACCGGGCGATGGCCCAGGGCGAGATGGTCGCCGAGATCATCGCCGGTCACAAGCGCAACTGGGACAAGCGCGCCATTCCCGCCGTTTGCTTCACCGATCCGGAACTCGTCACCGCTGGTCTTTCACCGGAAGAGGCCAGGGCTCTGGGCGGCGAGATCAAGATCGGCATGTTCCCGTTCGCCGCCAATGGCCGGGCGATGACGAAGCTGGGCGAAGACGGCTTCGTCCGCGTAGTGGCGCGGGCCGACAACCATCTGGTGCTTGGCATCCAGGCGGTCGGGCAAGGTGTGTCGGAACTGGCGGCGTCATTCGGGCTGGCGCTGGAGATGGGCGCGCGGCTGGAGGACATTGCCGGCACGATCCATGCGCATCCGACGCAGGGCGAAGGGTTCCAGGAAGCGGCGCTCAAGGCGCTGGGGCACGCGCTGCATATTTGAGGATGCTTACCCTCCCCCTTGTGGGGAGGGTCGATCCGCGAAGCGGAGCGGGGTGGGGGTCCTCGCCGACCGTCAGCGCTCACCCCACCCCGTCTCGCAGTCTACGCTTCGCTACGCATGCGAGCCGACCCTCCCCACAAGGGGGAGGGTGAAGAACTTCAGCTCGCCAGCCGGCTCACCATCTCGTGCTGGGCATAGGCGCGGCCGAAGCGGTTGGCTAGGAATGCGTCGAGCGCGATGTCTTCCTGCTTGACGAAGCCGGTCGCCGGTAGGCTGCCGTCGGCCAGCATGTCGAGCACGGCGCAGATGCCGGATGCGGTGGTGATCTGGATGGCGCTGCGCACCGTGTCGCCGACACGCTTCGAGTAGATCTTGTTGGCGTAGGTCTCCTGCAGCAGGCGGCCGTTCTTGCGGCCCGAGACGGTGACGAAGACGATGACCACATCCTGCAGCGTCGCCGGCAGGGCGCTCTCGAAAATGTCCTTCAGCACGTCGCGGCGGTGGCGCAGGCCAAGGTCGTTGAGCAGCGCCTTCATGATCGCGGCGTGGCCGGGATAGCGGATCGTGCGGTAGTTCAGCGTGCGCACCTTGCCCTTCAGCGTCTCGGCCAGCGTGCCGAGCCCACCGGAGGTGTTGAAGGCCTCGTAGGTGACGCCGTCGAGCGAGAACTCCTCGCGCTCCTCCAGCGGCGGCACTTCGACCAGTTCGCCCTCGACGATCGCCTCGCAGGGCTCGCAATATTCGTTGATGACGCCGTCGGTGCTCCAGGTCAGATTGTAGTTCAGCGCGTTGGACGGGTATTGCGGCAAAGCGCCGACGCGCATGCGCACGCTCTCCAGCGTGTCGAAGCGGCTGGCGAGATCGTTGGCGACGATCGAGATGAAGCCCGGCGCCAGGCCGCATTGCGGGATGAAGGCGTTTCTGCCCGAGTGCGCCAATTCCTTGACCCGGCGGGTCGAGACGACGTCCTCGGTCAGGTCGAGATAGTGCACGCCGGCACTGGTCGCCGCCTCGGCGATGCGGGTGGTCAGATGGAAGGGAGCGGCGCTGAGCACCGCGAATTTGCCGGCGAGGGCGGCTTCCAGCGTGCCGGATGCCTCGATGTCGAGCTCCAGCGTCGCAACCGTGGCCGGCACTTCGGCGGAAGCGAGTTGTGCTGCCGAGCGGTCGACGAGCGTGACCTGATAATCCCCCGTGGCGGCGAGCATCTCGGCAATGGTCGAGCCGATCTTTCCGGCGCCGACAACGACAATTTTCTTCATGACCGATCCCTCACTGATTGTAAGCCCAGATTCGCAGCTTGCCCGTCGAATGGAAGCGTGGTTTTGTTCGAAACGAAACCATCTATTGGCTAGTCTGCCGAGAAGAATCGTCGAAATGCTCAGTGACGCCGAACAAGCCCTGCTTTCCCTGCTGCGCGAGAATGCGCGCGCCTCGACCGCCGAGCTGGCGCGGCGGCTTGGCGTCTCGCGGACCACGGTACAGAGCCGGATCGAACGGCTGGAGCAGCGCGGCATCATATCAGGCTATGGCGTGCGGCTGGCGCCGGACTACGAGCAGGGGCTGGTGCGGGCACATGTGCTGCTCACCGTGACGCCCAAGCTCGCCGACAAGGTGGTGCGCGCCCTGCGCGGCCTGGCGACGGTCAGGACGCTGCATTCGGTCAGCGGCAATTTTGACATGATCGTCATCGTCGACGCGCCGTCGATCCGCGACCTCGACATGCTGCTCGACCAGATCGGCGCCATGGACGGAGTCGAACGGACTTTGTCGTCGATCATCCTGTCGACGCGGATAGATAGGTGAAGCTGCTGATCTCCCCCCTTGCGGGGGAGATGGCCGGCAGGCTCAGGCGCTAGCCTCGGCCATCTGCGCCGTGTGACAGATCGACAGGTCGGCGGGACAGCACCCCCCTCTGCCTTGCCAGGCATCTCCCCCGCAAGGGGGGAGATTGGCCGTCACTTCGGCTTTCGCCAATTTCCTTACCTCAGGCATTGGACGAATGGTTCATTTCGCCTACCAATCCAGCGCCGGCGGAAAGCTCACCGCCACCTCAAGGCCAGGCCGACAATCCTCAAGCGTAATCGACGCGCCATGCAGGTCGGCGATGGCCCTGACAAGGCTGAGACCCAGCCCGCTGCCGGATGTCGACCGGCTATGGTCCAGCCGATAAAGCCGCTGAAACACTTTTTCATGTTCGTCGGTGGGAATGCCGGGACCGTTGTCGGCGACACCGGCAACGACGCGTTCGCCCTGGCGCGTCGCCGACAGCTTTATCGTCGTGCCCGATGGACAATGGCGCAGCGCGTTCTCGACCAGATTGGCGAACATCTGCGTCAACAGCTCGCGATCGCCATGGATCCGGTCCGTCGTTTCCTGTGGTTGCGCCAACGACAGCGACTTTCCGTCGTCCTCGGCAACATCGGCATAGATCTCGGCGATGGTTTGCAGCACCTCGCCCAGATCGACATCGGTGAACCGCGCCCGGCGCGCGCCGGCTTCGATCTGCGCGATGCGCAGCAGCGCATCGAAGGTCTCGTTGATCTGCAGGCTCTCGGCATGCGCCTCCGCCAGTTCAGCCGCGATTTTCTGGCCCGACAGGTTCTTTTCCGATGCGGTGTCGAGGATCATCTGCAACCGGTTGAGCGGCGTCTTCAGGTCGTGGGCGATGTTGGCGCTGACCTGTTTCATGCCTTCGACCAGTGCCGACAGGCGATCGAGCGCGGCATTGACCTGGCTGGAGACGATGTCGATGTCGTCGCCCTTGCCGGTCAGCGGAATGCGGGTGTCCAGCCGTCCGTGCGAGACATCCACCATGGTGGCGGCGATGCCGTCGAGACGGCGCTGGACCCGCGAGGCCAGCAGGGCGCCGCCGGCGACCGCCAGCCCGGTGATGATCAGGGTTCCCCAGCCAAAGCTCATCAGCACGATCCTCTCCAGCTCCTCCGTCTCGGAAAGGCTGAAGGCGACGGTCAGGGTGTTGCCGCCGACCGGACCGGAATAGGCGCGGTACTCGGCGCCGGGCGGCACGCCGGGCATTTCGGTGTCGAACATCGAGAAGCCGTCGGGGAGCCCTGCCGCGGTGAAGTTGCCGGCCAGGCGATTGCCCGTCGCGTCGGTCAGCGAAAACAGCTGCTCCTTCTTGAGGCTGCGCAGGGAGTGGCTGCCGACGGTCTCAACCAGCTCCTTGAGATCGTTCTCGGCATAGGTCGCGGCGACCACCGCGTAGGTCTCCTTGATGGTGTCGTCGAGCCGCTCGGCAAGATCGGCGCTCATCATCTGGTAGACGATGGCGCCCGACAGGACGAAGGCCAGCACGAACAGGAAGGCGAAGGTCAGGGCCAGCCGGAACGGCGTGCTGCGCAGCAGGCGGGACCATGTTCCGGTCATGACGGCGCGTGCAGGCTGTAGCCGGTGTTGCGGACGGTGTGGATGAGCTGGGTTTCGAAGGGCTTGTCGACCTTGGCCCGCAGCCGGCTGATATGGGTCTCGACGACGCTGGTCCTGGGATCGAAATGAAAATCCCAGACGCGCTCCAGAAGCATGGTGCGGGTGATGACACGGCCTTCGCCGCGCATCAGCACTTCCAGCAGGCTGAATTCCCGCGGCTGCAGGTCGATCGTCTGGCCCCGCCTGATGACGCGTCGCATGATCAGGTCCATCTCGAGGTCGGCAACCCGTAGAACGGTTTTCTGCTCCTGCGCCGCCGGCCGCCGGCCGAGCGCGTTGATGCGGGCGAGAAGCTCGGAAAAGGCGAAGGGCTTGACCAGATAGTCGTCGCCGCCGGCCTCGAGCCCCTCGACGCGGTCGTCGATGCCGCCGACCGAGGTGAGAAAGATCGCCGGCGTCCGCACGCCGGCGGCGCGGACCGCCTTGATCATCGACAGGCCGTCGAGGCCGGGGATCATCCGATCGGCGATGATCACGTCGTAATTGCCCCGGGTCGCCGCGAACAGCGCGTCATGTCCGTTGCGCAGCAGGTCGCAGACATGGCCGGCCTCGGTCAGTCCCCTGACGATATAGTCGGCCGTCCTGTGGTCGTCCTCGACGAGAAGCAGTCGCATGAAAGGTCCGGTCCGTTGCCGAGATGGAGAGGCTATCACCGGCACGGGCTTGTTCCTAGGATGTCACGAAGGCGCAGGTATGGTGGCGCTTTCGTCATACATTCGCGATTGGCGGAAGCTTTCCTGGCTTCGTCCTTGGGATGCCGTGACATCTCCGAGCCGCGTAGCGATGCGGAACCCGACGTCCGCGGGACAGCACCCCCCTCTGCCCTTCCGGGCATCTCCCCCGCAAGCAAGGGGGGAGATCGGCAGCTTCGATCCCCCACCCCTCTTGCAACTCTTGCAACATTCGAGATTGGCGAAAGCGGAGGTACAGTCAATCTCCCCCCTTGCGGGGGAGATGGCCGGCAGGCCAGAGGGGGGTGTGAAGGATCGCTACTGAAGGAAACTTCCATTCTGCTCTGCACTTGGTCAGCGCACGCACACGCTGAGGTCAATCCGATTCCAGGAGGATCTCATCGGCCTCGTCGCCCTTCAGGGTCATGTGCAGGACGAGGGCGATGATGCAGCCAAGGAAGAGCAGGCTGGTGAAGATGGTGCCGAAGCCCAGGCCGCCATGCCTGGCCGACCGCGACAGCAGGTCACCGAATGAGGCGCCGAGCGGCCGCGTCAGGATATAGGCGAGCCAGAAGGCCAGGATGCCGTCGAGACTGAGCAGCCAGTAGGCGAGCGCTATCAGCGCGATGACGCCGCCGAACAGCAGCCCCGTCGTGAGGTAGCCCATGTCGAAGCTTTCGGCGACGAGATCGCCGGCGGCGGTGCCGAGCGCGAAGGTCAGCAGGATCGCCAGCCAGTAGAAGATCTCGCGCCTGGTGGTGAAGATGGTGTGGATCGACAGCGTCCTTTCGCTGGCGTACCAGACCGCGAATGTCGCAGCGAGCGCGACCGAGAAGGCGATGGTTGCCGTCTGCAGGCGCACGCCGAAACTGTCGACGAGGCTGTCCGTCACCAGCGTGCCGACGATGCTGATCAGCACCACCGCCGGCCAATAAGCCCACGGCATATAGCGTTTCCGCGTAAACTGCAGGACGAGGGCCGTGGTCAGGATGCCGGTCATGATCAGCGAGGTGGCGGTCAGCCCAAGCCCGAGTGTGTCGGCAAGATAATCCGCCGCGGTCTCGCCCGTGGTGACCGCCATCAGCTTGACCAGCCAGAAGTCGAGGGTGACGTCGGGAACCCTGCTGTGGCTCGGTGCGGCGGGTTGTTGCCTGTTGGGCGCGAGCATGGCTGAAGTCCAGAGGTCGACGGTTGCGGCGGGGCGGTGGCGATCCACCCCGCGCATCGTAAGCAAACGAGTTCACACCGGCCTGTCCGGCGGCATACAAATTCGTAAGAATGGCGCGCAAAAGGCATTGGGAATGCCTGGCGGTGCGTTTGATGGAATGCGGCGCCTTGCATCCGCCATTGCTGCTCAACGGCGCGCTGATGGCGGGCGCGATGCCGGGCCGCACGTTCGGCCCGACCCACCCTGCGCTCTAGTGATCGGTGGTTCTAGCTGCCGAGCGGATGCGGCATGTAGCCGACGAAGCCGGCGATCTTCCAGCTGCCGCCGACCTTGCTGCAGAAATACAGCGTCTGCCATTTCAAGCGATCGACGCTGCCGTCCGCCTTGGCAACCGAGCCGTCGAATTTCTTGTGCAGCACGGCGCGGTCGCCGTCGACATCGATGTCGCGCATGTTGGTGACGCGAAACAGCGCCTCGCGCAGCGGCTCGGCGAATTTGGTCGCCGCCGTCTCCTTCGCCTGGCGCAGCCACTCGTCGCGATAGATCTCCAGTCGCGGAAACTGCAGCCGCCAGGCATCGGCATTGCTGAGGAAATGCGCATGCATGCCGAAGAAGCTCGAGGCGACGAAATCATCCTCGACCATGGCCCAGTCCTGGCCGATGAAAGCGTCGATGTCGCGCCGCACCAGCATTTCCCAGAGCGCGTGGCGATCGGTATCGCCTGATGGAAACGGGTTCTTGTCGTAAGTCATTGCTGGGTGTCTCCGCTCTGGCAAATGCGTCTGTGCGTTACGGCTCCCAAGTCGCCCGCCAGCGCGTACGATGCAAGCGCTCTTGTAATAAAGCAACGCGGATTTCGAAGAATGTTGCTTTCCAACAAGCCCCCTATGAGGATCGCCCCGATCGGCGTAAGTGTCGATCGAAGCGGGCGCTGCCATGGCACCCCGTCCTGTCATCAGAGGAGGCTTGTCCCTTGCCGAAACAGTGTTTTGGAACATCGCATGTGCCGTTGTCGCCAGCCGTGCGGGCCTGTGATCTCGTCTATGTCTCGGGGCAAGTGCCTGTCGGCAGCGATGGCATCGTGGTCAAGGGCGGCATAACGGAGCAGACCGAGCAGGTGCTCGCCAACATCAAGGCCGCGCTGGCGCTGGCCGGCTGCACCATGGACGATGTGGTGAAGACCACGGTCTGGCTGGAGGATGCGCGCGATTTCGGCGCCTTCAACGCGGTCTATGCCCGGCACTTCCCCAAAGACCCGCCGGCCCGCACCACGGTCGAATCGCGGCTGATGATCGACATCAAGATCGAGGTCGAGGCGGTCGCCTACCGGCCTCTCTGAGCAAAAAGCAACGAAGCGGAGGTTACCCCAATGCAATTCGACCTCCTGCTGAAGGGCGGACGGCTGATCGATCCGGCGTCCGGGATCGATGCGCCGCGCGATGTCGCCATCGCCAATGGCCGCGTTGCCGCTGTCGATGCCGATATCCCGGTGACCAGCGCCGCGCAGATCGTCGATGCCGGCGGCTGCATCGTCACGCCGGGCCTGGTCGACCTGCACAGCCACGTCTATTGGGGCGGCACGTCGCTCGGCGTCGATGCCGACCGGCTGGCCGCCAAGAGCGGCACCACCACCTTCATCGATGCGGGCAGTGCGGGAGCCGGCAATTTCCTCGGCTTCCGCCGCCATGTCATGGAGCGGTCGAAGGTCCGCATCCTGGCCTATGTCAACATTTCCTTTGCCGGCATTTTCGGCTTCTCGCAGACAGTGTCGGTCGGCGAGTGCAGCGACCTCAGGCTGTGCGAGCCGCGCGAGGTGGTCGCGGCGGTGCGTGAACACCGCGATGTCGTGGTCGGCGTAAAAGTCCGCTCCGGCAAGCATGCCGGCGGCACCAGCGGCATCGCCCCGGTGGATCTGGCGCTGGAGGCCGCCGACCAGGCTGGCCTGCCGCTGATGGCGCATATCGATGAGCCGCCGCCCGGCCGCTCGGAAGTGCTGCCGCGCCTGCGCAAGGGTGACATCCTCACCCACTGCTTCCGGCCGTTTCCCAATGCGCCGGTGTTCGCCTCCGGCGCGGTGCGGCCCGACATGCGGCTGGCGCGCGAGCGCGGCGTCATCTTCGACATCGGCCACGGCATGGGCTCGTTCGATTTCGCCGTCGCCCGCGCCATGCTTGAGGAAGGGCTGGCCCCGGACGTGATCTCGAGCGACGTGCATCTCTACTGCGTCGATGGGCCGGCCTTCGACATCCTGGTCTGCATGTCGAAGCTGCTGGCGCTCGGCATGCCGCTGGTCGAGGTCCTGCGCGCCGCCACGCAAGCGCCGGCGAGGGCGATCGCGCGGCCTGATCTCGGCACGCTGGCGGTGGGCACCGTCGGCGATGTCGCCGTGCTCCGGCAGCGCCCGGGCCGCTTCACCTTTGTCGATGCGGTCGGCGCGTCATTGGTCGCCGACCAGAGGCTGGTGTCGGAAGGCATCGTTATTGGCGGCACCTGGTGGCCGAACGAGGCGGCTGATCACAACGAGACCGAGCGTTTCGTGGCGCAGGCGTCACACACGCATGTCGAGGTGGCGGCGAGGCACTTTGGGCACCGGCATGAGTGAAAGTTCTGCGCGACTTCGTCATCCACAGGCGGAGCGGAAGCGAAGCGGACGCGCAGACCCGAGGATCCATGCCGTGACCATTGCCGAAGAATGCGACGGATCAGGATGGTTGTTCGATAGGCCCTTCATCGCCGTTGGTGCATTGAAAGCCGATTCTGGTCCGCTTTCGCGTGCACGAATGGCGCGGCATGGATCCTAGGGTCTGCGCCGCGTCGCTTCGCTCCTTGCTTCGCCCTAGGATGACGAATCCATAGGACGCTCGTTGCTTGAATTGCTAACCGCCCCAAAAACCGGCGTCTCAATGCCTTCCATCCGCGCCTTGATCTGCAGCGCCACATATTTCGAATAGAAGCGCGACAGCGCCAGATTGCCGCCGTGGAACCACAGCGCTTCCTGCGCGGTCGGCTTCCACATGTTGCGCAGCTCGCCCTGCCAAGGGCCGGGGTCGCCCTTGACGCCAGAGCCCAATCCCCAGCAGGGGCCGACCTTGTCGGCGACTTCACGTGAGACGATCGCCGCCACCGTCTCGTTCATCGACTGATAGCCTGTGCAGGCGATGATGGCGTCGGCGGCGAGTTCGCTGCCGTCCTCGAACAGGATGCCGCTCGGGGTCAGCGATTTGATGGCGACGCCGCTGCGGATGCCGATCTTGCCGTCGATGATCAGGTCGGAAGCGCCGACATCGATATAGTAGCCGGAGCCGGTGCGGTAGGCCTTCATCAGAAGGCCGGTCTCGTCGTCGCCGAAATCGAGGGCGAAGCCGGCGGCGCGCAGGCGGTCGTAGAACGCGGCATCGCGCGCCTTGATCACCTCGTAGAGCGCCCGCTGGCCCTTGGGCACCAGCGCGAACGGTGTCGAGGCTACGATCATGTCGGCTTTCTCGGTGGTGATGCCGCGCGCCAGTGCGTCTTCCGAGAAGATCTCGAAGCCGACTTCCATCAGCGTGCTCGATTTGACCACTGTGGTCGGCGAACGCTGGATCATGGTGACCTCGGCGCCGCTTTCCCAGAGGTCGACGCAGACATCGTGGCCGGAGCTTGCAGCGCCGATGACGGCGACGCGTCTGCCGCGGAATTTGTCGCCGCTGGCATACTGGCTGGAGTGCAGCAATTCGCCCTTGAACCGGTCGGCGCCCGGAAGATCGATCCGCCGTGGCGGGCCGTAGGCGCCGGTGGCGAAGACGATATGCTTCGGCTTCAGTGTGATCTGGCGGCCGACGCGGTCGACCACCACGGTCCAGACTTTTTCGGCCTCATCATAGGACGCGCTGAGGCATTTGGTGGCGACCCAGTAATTGAGCTCCATGACGCGCGTGTACATTTCCAGCCAGTCGCCCATCTTGTCCTTGGGCGTGAACACCGGCCAGTTTTCGGGGAAGGGGATATAGGGCAGATGGTCGTACCAGACCGGATCGTGCAGCACGAGCGTGCGGTAGCGGTTGCGCCAGGAATCGCCCGGCCGCGCATTTTTCTCGATGACGATGGTGGGCACGCCGAGCTGGCGCAGCCGCGCCCCCAGCATGATGCCGCCCTGGCCGCCGCCGATGACCAGGCAATAGGGCTGTTCATCAGTGCCGAGCTCGCGCGTCTCGCGCGCCCGCGCCTCCGACCAGGTCTCGCGCTGGGGATCGGCCTTGTGGCGCACGCCGAGTGGCCGGTCTGCGCCCTTGCGCTCCTCGAACCCTTTCAGGTCTGTCATTGCCGTGAACAGCGTGCGGCAGCGTCCGTCGCGAAGCCGCATGATGCCCTCTCCCCTGGCCACCACGGTTTCGAAGCTGAACCAGGCCTCGATGATGCCCTCGTCCGAGATCGCCTCGCCGGTAAGTTGCCACGCGCTCGGCTTGGCCGTCGCCAGCGTCGTCGCCAGCATGTCGGCGATCGCCGAGCGGCCTTCCATTGTGGTGATGTTCCAGGTGAAGGTCAGGAGATCGCGCCAGTAGCAGTCATCGACAAACAGGTTCGTCGCGGCCGCCGCGTCTCCCGCTTCGAGTACCTTGGCAAAGGACCCGAGCCATGCGGCTGCCTGTTTCGATGGGGCTATCTCGAGCATGTCTTTCCCTCTTCCTGCAACACGCCGCACACGGCGTAAAAATCTCAATTATCGAACGCGGCGCCGCCCCTCATCCGCCTGCCGGCACCTTCTCCCCGTGAACGGGGAGAAGGGAGCTAGTCTCCGAGCGGCTCCATCTCCTTGCCGGTGCGGTGGATCTGGGCGTTGTATTTGATGCGGCGCACCGTCTCGCGGGCCGAACCGTCGAGCTTGTAGGCCGAGGCCACCGCCAGAAGGTCGATCGCCGCCAGGAAGGCGAAGCGCGAGGCCGTCGGCTTCAGCGTGTCGGGGTATTCGGGCACCGCCACCGTCAGCCTGACGTCGCAGGCGCGGGCGAGTTCGGTGTCGGGCGCGGTCACGGCGATCGCGTTGGCGCGGTAATGCTTGGCGAGCTCGACGGCCTCGATCACCTCGCGGGTGCGTCCCGTCGCCGAAATGGCGATCACCAGATCGCCCGGCTTGAGCGTCGAGGCGGTCATGCGCATCAGATAGGGGTCGCACTGGGAGCTGACTGTGATGCCGTAGCGGAACAGCCGGTATTGGGTTTCCTGCGCCAGCGCCGAGGAGCTGCCGCCGAGGCCGAAGACCGTAACCTGGCGCGCCTTGGCGATCAGCTCGGCGGCTTTCTGCAGCTGCGCCGGGTCGAGCTGCCGCTCGGCCTCCTGCAGCGCCCGGCGCGCCTCGCCGAACACGGCGTTCCAGAACGGCATGCCATTGTCATTGCTGACGGAGGGCGACTTGGCCAGATAAAGCGCGCCGACGACGAGGCTCTGCGCCAGCTTCAGCTTGAAGTCACGCACACCCTCGCAGCCGATGGCGCGGCAGAACCGGGTCACCGTCGGTTCGCTGACCCCGGCGCGCTGGGCAAGGGCGGCGTTGGACGCGTCGACGGCATATTTGACGTCGTCGAGCACGACGTCGGCGACACGCCGTTCGGCAGGGCGCAATTCGCTGTAGGAATCCTTGACCAGCGAAATGATGTCGGGAATGCGCCGGACAGGATCGCGCCCCTCGGTATCGGGGTCTGGAACAGGCTCGTCCTGGCTGCCAGCTTCGGTCATGGGGTCCTGGTCTTTCCCTGGGTTGCGAGGCTGCCGTCTTAGCATGTTTGCACGCCTTGGCTCCACGTGCCCGACCGCATCGCAACCGCAGCGTGTCGTTGGGGAAAGCTCACCTTCCTCCTCTCCTCTCCAGTCCGTGTCGGTCCAGAAGTATGTAGGAAAGCAACATGCATTTCAAGGGCGTGAAAATACCATTAAAACAACCAGATAGGTATATCACCCGATTTTCGTGATACAGTTATCATCGCCGGTGCTTGACAGGAAAGTAGGATAGTTACAGACTGATTTTCGCAGGGATGAGTCAATGGATCATCGCGCAATCTTCCCGGGGGGCAGATGAACACGGGCGATGCAAAAAAGCCGAAACTTGGCGTGCAGGCAGCGACCAAGATCTATCACACGGCCTCCGGCGACCTGCTGGCGCTGGACCGTTGCAGCCTCGATGTCAGCGCCAATGAAATCGTCTCGATCGTCGGTCCTTCCGGTTGCGGCAAGACCACGCTCTTGTGGTCGATGTCGGGCCTGCACAGCCTGGCCAGCGGCGAGATCCGGCTCGACGGCAAGGCCATCACCGGTCCGCATCCCGATATCGGCATCGTTTTCCAGGAAGCGAACCTTCTGCCGTGGCGCAATCTCGATGCCAACATCCGCTTTCCCTTCGAGATCAAGGGCGAGAAGCCGGACCGGGCGTGGATCGCGCATCTGCTCAACCGGGTCGGGCTCGACGGCTTCGGCGGCAAATTTCCGCGCGAGTTGTCGGGCGGCATGCAGCAGCGTGCGGCGATCGTGCGGGCGCTGGCGCTGAAGCCCTCGGTGCTTTTGATGGACGAGCCGTTCGGCGCGCTCGACAGCTTCACCCGCGAGGAGATGAACCGGCTGGTCGAGGAGATCTGGCTCGACACCAAGACAACCATCGTCTTCATCACCCACTCCATCGAGGAAGCGATCTTCCTCTCCGACCGCGTCGTGGTGCTGAGCGCCCGGCCGGGGCGCGTCGCCAAGGAATATCGCGTGCCGTTTCCCCGGCCACGCTCGCTGGAGATCATGGCGACGAAAGAGGTCTTCGACCTCACCAACCGTATCAAGATGGACATTGTCGGCGAACGCACGCGGCCAAAAGCGCCGGAGCGCCCGAGCGCCGAGATCGTGAGGATCAGGCCGTGAGCGGAGGCGACGCCATTCCGGAATTTTCGAAGTCCAAGTCGGGTGCCAAGTCGGGCGACGGCCAAGAGGTCAGCCTGACCAATCTGTCGGCCTTCGCCAGCGGCCCCGGCATCAAGTCGGGCAAGGAGGTGGCGGCCATTCTTGCCGTGGCGGTGATCATCATCGGCGGCATCGAACTGGCGCTGCGGCTGTTCCACGTGCCGCTTTACATCATGCCGCCGCCGAGCTCGATCGCCTATGCGCTGTTCGACGAGTTCCCGCTGATCGCGCCGCATCTCGGCTACACGCTGGTCGAGCTGGTGTCCGGCTTTGCGATCGGCGCCGTTATCGGCCTCGTTCTGGCCGCCGTCATCACCCAGTTTCCGTTCGCTGAAAAAATCGTCGCGCCCTACATCCTGCTGCTCGTCACCACGCCGATGCTGGCGCTGGTGCCGCTTTTGATCCTGCGCTTCGGTTTCGGCTACACGCCGCGCATCATCGCGGTGGCGCTGGCTGCCGGGCCGATGGTGATGATCAATGCGGCGACAGGCTTTCGCCGCGTCGACAGCGCCAAGATCGCGCTGGCGCGCTCCTACGGCGCCAGCACCTTGCAGATATTCTGGAAGATCCGCGCGCCGATGGCGCTGCCGATGATCCTGGTCGGGCTGATGATCGGCGCCATTTTCGGCCTGCTCACCGCGGTCGGCGCCGAGATGGTCGGCGGCGGCTTCGGCCTCGGCAACCGGCTGACCACCTATTCGTCGATGATCCAGATGCCGCAGTTCTTCGCCGTGGTGCTGATCCTGTCGACGCTCGGCATCCTGATCTACGTGCTGTTCTTCCTGATCGGCAAGAAATGGGCGAGCTGGGAGGCTTGAACACAGGGATAAGACGGCGCCCGGGAGGCGGGCGGCAAGAGACTGACATCAAACAAAAAAGGGGAATGCCATGACCAAAGAGAACTCGATCCACCCGGCGGGGATCAGCCGCCGCTACTTCCTGCAGGTGACCGGTGCCGGGCTGGTGACGGCCACGGCGCTCGGCGCCACGGGCCTGAAGGCGAGAGCCGAGCCTTACGGCAAATTCACCTGGATCTCGCCGCGCGGCACGCTCGAAGTGCTCGACGACTATCCCTACTGGGCGGCCAAGAAGGCCGGCTATTTCGATGGGCTGGACACCGATATGCAGCCGGGGCCGTCGGACGGCACCGCGACGGTGAAGTTCGTTGATGTCGGCCAGGCCGATATGGGCTTCCCGTCGCCCGGCGTGTTCTCCTTCGCCATCCAGAACGGCATGAAGCTGAAGTCGGTGTTCCACATGGGCGCCCGCGACACGTTCAGCATCGCCTTCCGCAAGGGCGAGGGGTCGAACGACCTGAAGAAGCTGGAAGGCAAGACCATCCTGCTCGGCTCCGCCGCATGGCAGTCGATCACCGACCCGCTGCTGGCCGCGCAAGGCGTCGACATCAAGAAGGTCAAGTATGTCGAGGCCGGCTGGCCGACATGGGGCACCGCCCTTGCCGGTGGCCAGGGCGACGCCGCTTTGGCATGGGAAGGGCTGCGTGCCGAATGGATCGCCAAGGGGCTCGACTTCGAATACTGGCTCGGCGTGCAGAATTCCAAGCTGCCGGCCAACACCTTCGTCGTGCGCGCCGCCGACCTCGAGGATGCCGACAAGAAGGCGTTGCTGGAAAAGTATCTGCGCGGCTGGGCGATGGGCCTCGAATTCGGCTACCAGAATCCCCGCGCGGCGGTCGAAGCGGTGTTCGAGCAGTTCCCGACGCTGGCCAAGAATCTCGGGCCCGAGCTCGGCACCACCTCGATCCTGCAGCAGATCAATGTCTTCCGTGGCGACATGGACAAGCGCGGCGGCTGGGGCTCGCACGACATGGCGAGCTGGCAGGGCTTTTTCGACGAGATCCACAAGATCGGCCAGATCACCGCCCCGGTGAAGGCCGAGGATGTCTGCACCAACGACCTGATCGGTCCGGCCAATGATTTCGACAAGGCCAAGGTCAAGGCCGATGCCGACGGCGCAAAACTGTCGGAAGGCTTCGCCGCGCTCGACGTCGAGAAGATCAAGGCGCATCTGTTCGATTCGGCGATCAAGTAGGATCGGCGACGACAAGACCGGGCGGCGACACGATTGCCGCCCGCAATCCATTGAATGAAAGCGTGGGAGGTAGCGGTGTCCGACAAGGTTAAAGTGCTGGTGGTGGGGCTCGGCAATATGGGTGCGTCGCATGCCAGCGCGTATCACCGGCTCGACGGTTTTCAGATCGTAGGCATCATGAGCCGCTCGATCAAGAGCAACACGAAGATATCAGGAGAATTAGCCGGCTACCCACTCTACGAGGATTTCGACCAGGCGCTGAAGGAGACCAGGCCGGACGCCGTCTCGATCAATAGCTGGCCGAACACCCATGCCGAATATGCGCTGAAGGCAATCGCCGCCAACTGCCATGTGTTCATGGAAAAGCCGCTCGCCACCAACAATGAGGATGCCGAGAAGGTTGTCGCGGCGGCGCGCGCCAAGAACCGCAAGCTGGTGCTCGGCTATATCTTGCGCGTCCACCCGTCATGGATCAAGTTCATCGAGGTCGGCAAGACGCTCGGCAAGCCGCTGGTGATGCGGCTCAACCTCAACCAGCAGAGCAGCGGCAGCGCCTGGCACTGGCACAAGAACCTGATCGATTCGCTGATCCCGATCGTCGATTGCGGCGTCCACTATGTCGACGTCATGTGCCAGCTGACCGGCGCCAAACCGGTGCGCGTGCATGGCATCGGCGCCAAGCTCTGGGCGGAGGCCGACAAGCAGAATTACGGCCATCTGCACGTCACCTTCGATGACGGTTCGGTCGGCTGGTACGAAGCCGGCTGGGGTCCGATGATGAGCGAGACGGCCTATTTCGTGAAGGACGTGGTCGGCCCCAAGGGCGCGGTGTCGATCGTCGCCGGACAGCAGGCGAGCAGCGCCGCCGACACCGCCGAGGTGTCGAACTCCGCCGACATCGACCGCCACACCAAGACCGACGCGCTGAAGATCCACTATGCCGCTGTCGATGGCGACAAGAATTTCTCCAAGCCCGACGAGATCGTCAGCATGGAGGACGAGCCCGGCCACCAGGAACTCTGCGACCGCGAGCAGGCCTTCTTCCTGCGCGCCATCCGCGAGGATCTCGACCTGACCGAGCAGATGGATGCAGCGGTCAACAGCCTGCGCATCGTGCTCGCCGCCGAACAGAGCATCGCGCTCGGGCGGACCATCGACCTGGCCTGACGCAATTCCCGTCTCCCCGTCCCCATTCGAGGCTGTCGCATATGGATTCTGGCGAAGAAGGACCCCCACCCTAACCCTCCCCACAAGGGGGAGGGAAGCTGCCGCGCTCTTCATCCTCGGTGTTAAACGCCTGTGATTTGCCGAGTTCAGCGCCTACAGAATCCCCCTCCACCTTGTGGGGAGGGGTTAGGGGTGGGGGTATTCGTAGGGCGAAAAGCTAGGTTTCTTGAGTGCCTTGGTCCCTCTCGACAGAGGGTGCCGGGAGGCGGCGCCAAACGTTGGCAAGATCAACGAACGACGTTGAAAAATTGGGAGAGAGACATGGTCACCGAAAGTCTGCTGAAAACCTATGCCGAGTCCGACGCGCTCGACCTGGCCGGACTGGTGCACAGCGGCCAGGTTTCACCGGCGGAACTGGTGGAGGCAGCGATCACGCTGGTCGAGCGGCTCAACCCGGCGCTCAATGCGGTCATCCATCGCCTCTACGACATGGCGCGGGCGCAGGCCGAAACGGTCGACACATCAGCGCCCTTCGCCGGTGTGCCGTTCCTGCTCAAGGAGCTGGCCTCGTCCTGGACCGGGGCGCCGAACACCAATTCTTCTTTCTACCTCAGGGATGTCGTTGCCGATTTCGACACCGAGGTCGTTCGCCGCATGAAGGCGGCCGGGCTGGTGCTGGTCGGCAAGTCGAACGCGCCGGAAAATGGCTGGTCGATCACCACCGAGCCGAAACTCTACGGTGTGACCAAGAACCCGTGGAAGGAAGGCATCACGCCCGGCGGCTCGAGCGGCGGCGCTGCCGCGGCCATCGCGTCGCGCATGGTGCCGATCGCCGAGGCCAGCGATGGCGCCGGCTCGATCCGCATCCCGGCCTCCTGCTGCGGCATTGTGGGCTTAAAACCGTCGCGCGGACGTGTCAGCCTCGCGCCGTTCGGCGACTATTGGTACGGCGGCGCCTATTTTCTCTGCTGCTCGCGCACCGTGCGCGACACCGCGGCCTATCTCGATGCGGTTGCCGGCGCGCTGCCCGGCGATCCCTACACGCCGCCGGTTCCAGATGGCAGCTGGCTCAGCCTCTCGGCGCGAGCGCCAAAGAAGCTGCGCATCGGCTTTTCCGTCACGCCGCCCAACGGCACGGCGATCGATGCGGAGGTGAAGGCGGCGGTGCTGGCGACCGTGGCGGCACTCGAGCGCCTCGGCCACCACGTCGAAGAGCATGACATGCCGCTCGACGCCAATGCTGTGTGGAAGACCTACACCAACATGACCTGCGTGCAGACGGCGGCGACGTTCGACTACCTTGAGACGGTGGTGGGGCGGCCGGTGACGCCAGGCGATGTCGAGGCGGTGACTTGGGCAATCATCGAGCGCGGCCGCTCGACCAGCGGCATCAGGCACATCTCCGATGTCGAGCAACTCAGGCAGGTCGGCCGCGACATCGTCGGCGACCTCGGCGCCTACGATCTCTTCATCACCCCGACCCTGACGCAGCTGCCGCGCCCGTTCGGCTATTACGACATGTCGGAAACAGACATCGATCGCTACAACGCCAAATGGGCGGACTCGGTGTTTGCCTTCCCCTTCAACATCTCCGGCCAACCGGCGATCTCGCTGCCGCTCGGCTGGTCGAAAGGCGGCGTCCCGATCGGCGTGCAGCTCGTCGGCCGCTACGGCGACGAGGCAACGGTGCTGGCCGCGTCGGCACAGTTGGAGCGAGAGATGCCGTGGAAGGGGCGGCGGCCGGCGGTGAGTGGGTAGGTGCTGGGCACCGCGTGCGGCTTCGAGATTGGCCAAATCCGCCCATCGCTTCGTCATCCACGGGCGGAGCAAGGAGCGCAGCGACGCAGCGCAGACCCGAGGATCCATGCCGCGACTTCAAAGCGTCGCTACGATGAAGAGTTCTGCTCCGCTGCATTCCTCGGCCAAGGTCACGGCATGGATCCTCGGGGCTCCGCGACGGAGCTTCGCTCCTGCTCCGCCCGTGGATGACGAAGGTGGGGAGGCTTCGGCCAATCTCCAGCGTGCAGACTCAAAGCCGGCTATCCAATCCTCTCCAACCGTCTCGGCAGACGATTCATGGCAACAGGCCCGTCCGGTGTGATCAGGAACTGGTCCTCGAGATTGAAGCTGGCGAGGCGGTCTATGTAGAGCGGGATTTCGAAGGCCAGCACCATGCCGGCTTCGATCACGACATCGCTGTCGGCCGCAATGAACGGCCATTGCTCTGAGAAGACGGACTGGCCGACGCCATGGCCGAAATGGCCGCGGCGGTAGGTACGCAGCCCTTGCCGCGCCAGGCTGTCGGTGGCGACGCGATGCACTTGGGCGAGCGTGGTTCCCGGAACAAGGGATGCCAGCCCGTCGTCAAAGGTCCGCTCGGCGATCGCGTGCAGTTCGGCCTGCTCGGCGGATGGCGGCCCGAAGGTGAAGTTGCGCGACATGTCGGAGGCGTAGCCGCCGACCGTGCAGACCATGTCGCACTTCAGCGGATCGCCCGGCATGGCTTTCGCATCGGTGCTTTTGAGCCGGGCGCCGAGCGTCACATATTCGGCTGTGGCGACCGGATGGGACAGGCCGGCCGCGGCCGTGGCGACGCCTTGCCGATAGAGGGCAATGAGATCGGCCTGACGCATGCCGGCCATGGCATCGACCTGCAGCCGCTCCAGCCCGGCCTCCGACAGGATGATGCCTTGCTGCAGCAGATCGATCTCGCGCGGCGACTTGACGGCCCGCAGCCTGTCGAGCACCGCCGAGCCGTCGACCATCGTGCAGCCCGGCAGCAGCGCCTGCATGGCAGCGAAATCAGCGGCGGGAACAAAATCGAGATCGACGCCGATCGTTGCGCGCTCGAGACCGAACCCGGTCAGGATCTGCTTCAGCTCATGGACGGAATTGGCCAACTCGAATGTAGCGGGCCGGGTAATGGCAGGCGTCCAGCCGGACGAGCCAAAGCCGGCCACTATGCGCCGCGCCAGCCCTTGCGCTGGCCTCGAGGCGTCAAACGTGGCGAATTCGATCCAGATCGGGTGGCTGCGGATGACGGCGTCGGGCAGAGCCAGTTGCAACTGTCCCGCATTGAAATCCGCCACCACCACGCCGATCGGCAGGCCTTGGCGGGCCGGGATGACGACGAAGCCGGCGCCGGCGCGCCGGAACAGTCCCGCCGGGCCGATCGAGGCGCCGGTCGCATAGTGGAAGGCCTCGGGTGCGCACAGCACCAGCGCCGCGATGCCCGCGCGCTTCATCAGTTGCGCCGCGCGCCTGCGATCGACAAAGCCTGTCATGATTTCCCCACTGTTCGAAGCGGCAACGAAGCACTCCGCGCATCGACAATCAAGCCGCTGACAGCAGCTACTTGATCGATTCCAGCTTGGCGACGGCGGCCGTGAAGCCAGCCAGCGATATCGGGATGGTGACCGGCTTGCGGGTGACCGATTCCATGCCGATGTTCAGATTGGTGCCGGACTTCATTGCCTTGATGAGATCCGCCGACAGCGGCGTGGCGGCATAAGCGCCGTTCTGGTCGCTGGTCTGGATGGCAATCGTCGTCTTCTGGCCCTGGTCGATCTGGAAGGAGGCGCCGGACGGCAGGAACAGGCCGTGTGGCAGGGCAAGCAGCATGGCGAGGCTGCCATTGCCGTTGTCGCGGCGCACGGTCACGGTCAGCACGCGCTGCCCGGTCTTGGCCTCGGTCAGGTTCTGCGAAACCTGGCACTGAAGCTCGCTGGTCGCCGAACCGCTGGAGCAGTTCACTGCCCATGGATTGGCATCGGCCGGTTTTGCATTGCTTTCAGCCGGCTTTGGCTGGGCCGGCTTGGCATCTTCGGCAAGGGCTGGGCCGGCGGCCAGACCAAGCCACAGGGCGGTCAGCCCCGCGGCCACGCCAAGTAAATTAGACTTCGCTAAAGTAGCTGTCATGTTATTTTGCCGGACGTCTTGCATGTTTCCTCACCGCGCCCGGTATTCTCCCGAGCACGGCTTGATACAACACCCGCGACTGTTTCGAAAGCTCGACCGGAGGCAAGAAAGCCGGCGAAATTACTGTGACCTTTCGGATACAGCGAACAATTTTACAGGGGGCTTTCAGAAATCGGAGCGCCCGAGACTCGCTATACAATAGAATTCGATTAAGGATTTACACGGGGCGCGTGTAGTCCCCGAAGGACTCGCCAGGGATGGGAACTACCGAGACTTCTCGGCAAGTTGGTGAGATAGCGGCGCGTGGGGAGGATTTCCACGCTCGCGCCGGCTATCGCCGTTCGCGAATCGCCAGGCATCTCTGGAAGACGACGGCGCTGACGACGCTGGCGCTCGGCCTTTCCGGTCCGGCGGCCCATGCCGATCCGAACGGCCTGTGGCAGCCGCAGATCCGCGCTATCATCGGCGCCGACAACAATGGCGGCAACGCCGCGCTCGAAGGTTTCATCCCGCTCAAGCAGACGGCCGAATCCGTGCTGTTCCTGGATGTCCGGGCCAAGCACGATTTCAAGGATGGTTTCGGCCAGGATGTCGGCCTCGGCATTCGCCGCATCGTCAACCCGGACCTGATGATCGGCGGCCACGCCTACCTCAACATCGAGAACTACAACTCCACCCAGTTCACCGCCGCCACGCTGGGCGCCGAGGCGATCACGCCTCATTTCGATGCGCATGTGAACGTCTATCTGCCGATCAAGGGCGATTCAACGGATCACTCGGCCAGCTCGACCCTGTCGATGGTCAGCAACCAGCTGATCGAGCAGATCTCGGTCATCGACCACCGCGACTACGCGGCGTGGGGCATCGAGGGCGAGATCGGTGCGCAGGTGCCGGTCGCCCTGCCCGACAAGCATTCGCTGCGGCTCGACATCGGCGGCTATCATTTCGAGGATCCGCATGGCGACGACGGCAGCGTCACCGGCGCCAAGGCCGGGTTCGAGTATACGATCGGCGATGTCTTCGGCAGCAACACGGAACTGGTCTTCGCCGGCGAGGTCCGCAACGACAATCGCGACGACACCCAGTTCGCCGGCAGTGTGCGGCTGAACATCCCGTTCAATCCTGGCAGCGGCTCGGACAATGCAGACGGGACCGATAGCGGGGCGGAGCCGGTCTATCCGGTCAGCGAAGGCCTTCGCAAGCGCGTCAACGAACGGGTGCGTGGCGACATCGGCGTCCGCGTCCAGTCGCAGACGCTGACCGGCGGCACGACCACGCGCATCGCCATCAACGCCGCCACCAGTGCCGCCTTCGGCAAGTTCTATTTCGCCGACGGCGGCCTCGCCGGCGCCGGCACGCTGGCCGACCCGACGACGCTGGACGACGCCGTGACCAAGTCGGGTGCGAACGGCTTTGTCGTCGCGCTTGGCGGCAACGGCAATCTGACGACCGGCGGCGTGACGCTCGCCAATGGCCAGACCGTCATCGGCGGCGGCGAAAGCGTCACCGCCAGGCTGTTCGGTGGCGGCACCAGCACCTTCAACCTGGGCGGCAGCGACGGCACGATCCAGGGCACCAACGTCGTCAACCCCGTCATCACGCTGGGCAACGGCAACACGCTCAACGGCATCACCATCACGGGCGGCGCCAACGGCATTTTGGGCAACAACATCACCGGCGCGACGCTGACCAATGTGACGGTCACCGGTGCGGGCGGCAACGGCGCCGACTTCACGGGCAGCTCGACCGGCATCACCGGCTCCAACTTCACCGCCCCCGGCAACGGCCTCGACGGTCTGCACATCGACGGCGACGGCACCTACAATTTCACCGGCACGACGCTGCTGCAGGGCAATCTCGACGACGGTCTCGATATCACCGGCAAGGGCACCTACACCTTCGCCACCGTCAATGCGCAGGACAATACCGACCGCGGCATCACCGTGCAGGGCACCTCGACCGGCGGGACGTTCACCACCACCGGCGGCACAATATCGGGCAATGGCGGCACCGCCGTCTTCATCGATCCGATCACCGCTCATGTGGTGCTGGACTCGATCAGCCAGAGCGGCGGCACGTCGGGTGTCGTGCTCGAGAATGTCGCGGGCAGCTTCACGGTCAACGGTGCGACGACGATCTCCAACACGACCGGACCAGCGATCGCCATTTCGGATTCGCCGGCGACGATCCGCTTCGGCGACATCAGCATCACCAACCCCGGCGCCGACGGCATCTCGTTTGCCGGCGTCAATGCGGCGGTGGTCGCCGGCAACATCGTCATCTCCGGACTGGGTGTCGGCACCGGCCTCGACTTCTCCGGATCCAGGACCAATTTCACCGCGCAGTCGCTCAACATCACCGGCACCGGTGCTGCCGGCTCGATCGGCATCGACCTGACCTCACCGAGTGTTGGCGGGGCGGTCATCACCATCACCGTTGGCGGCGTCATCACCAATGTCGATACCGGCGTGCGGCTGGGCATAGCCGGCACGCCGGGGGCCACGGCCAACGCCGAATTTACCTTCGGCGGCGATTCCAGCTCCATCTCCGGCATCACCGCCTCGCTCGATGCGCGCGGGCTCAATGAGGGCAGCGGCCACTACGCCTTCGGCACGACACAGTTTACCGGCCCGCAACTTTACGATCTGCGCAACTACATCTTCGTCGCGGCCGGGGCTTCGGGCGGCGGCACGTCGATCACCGACCTCGCCTCGATCGATTATGCCGACAGCATTACCGCCAGCGACGCCATCATTGTGCTGGTCAACCGCGGCACAATCGACGACGCCACCGGCTTCTCGCTGAGCGACGGACAGGAACTGGCCTCGTTCGGCAACGGCCGCGAGTTCTCGCTCGGCGGGGTGCCGTTGAATGTCACCGGCACCAACGTCCATCACGACGAATCCATCTCGGATTCCGCGGGCGCGGCAACGCTGACCAGTTCCGGCGGCGGCGATGTCGTGACGCTGGGGAACGGCAACACGTTGCTCGATTTCAATATTTCCGGTGGCGCCGCCGCCGGCATACACGGCCTGGGCATCAATGGCCTGACCGTCCAAGGCGTGACGGTCAGCAATGTCGCTACCGGCCTCTTCCTCGATGGAGTGACCGGTACGGTCTCGGTCGACGACCTGACCGTCCAGACCGCATCTCAAACCGGCATCGCGCTTGTCGGTTCGAGCGCGACCGTCAATTTCACCGGCAACACCAAGATCACCAACGCCACCAGTGCCGCGCTGTCCACCAACAATTTCGACGGCATCGCCACCTTCGACGATCTCGACATCACCGGCGGCGGCGTAGGCATAGGCATCGTCGGCGGTTCCAGCGGAACCTTGACCTTCGGGGTCGGGAGTTCCATCGCCAACACGAGCAGCAACGCCTTCTCCATCAGCAACTCGACGCCCAACGTGACCTACAACGGCACCATCAACCAGACCGCTGCTACCAGCGCGGTGACGATCTCCGGCATGAGCGGCGGCAGCGCCACGTTCGGCGGAGCGATCACCGCCAGCACCGCCACCGCCTTCGCGATCAACCTGAGTGGCAACACCGGCGGCACAATCAAATTCACCGGCGGGCTGGATCTGACCACGACGATCGGCACCGGCTTCAGCGCCACCGGGGGCGGCACGATCACAGTCGCGGCCGCAGGCACGGAGCAGATCACCACCGGCACCGGCCACGCGATCTATCTCGACGGCGTCACCATCGGCACCGGCGGCATGGCGTTCGACAGCATCACGACAGGCGTCGTGGCAGCCACAGCGCTCAATTTCAATGCCGTCTCGGGCGGCCAGTTCCTGGGTGGCAATGTCACTATCGGTGGCACCGGTGCCGGCATCAACGGCGTTGCAATCAACGCTTCGTCATCGACCTTCACCATCACCAATTTGGTGACGACCAATGTCGCGGGCACCGATGTCAGCCTGACCAACAACACGGGCTCGATCACGATCCTCGGTGGCACCATCACCAATTCGGGCGTTGGCGACGGTGTCGTCGTTTCCGGTGGCAGCGCGACAATCGGTGTAGCGGCCAACATCTCCAGCTCGGCAACCGTGCCAGGCACGGCGGTCAAGGTCGACGGCACCACCGGCGGCTCGGTGACCTTCAGCGGCAGCATCACCTCGACCGGCACCGGCAATCTTTTCGCGATCGGCTCGTCGCTGCCCCCGGTCGGCGGCGCGATCAGCTTCATCGGCTCGACGCTGTCTGCGACGGGCGGCGGTGGCGCCGTCGTCACCGGCCTTGCCGGCACCGCGACGCTGAACGTCACAGCTCCGCTGTCGATCACCGGCGCGACGGCTACTGGCCTGGCCGTCGCCAATGTCGCCAGCACCGCATCGGCGACCTTCGGGGCGGTGACCGTGTCGGGCGCCACGGGCAATGGCATCGACATCACCAACAATGCCGGCGCCGTCACCTTCGGCACCACCAGCGTGACGATGGGTTCGACCGTAGGTCCAGCCGGCATCAACTTCGCCCTGACCAATGCCGATGTCACATTTGGAACAACCAATGTGACGCTGGGCGCCGGCGCCAACCAGACCGGCATCGACTTCAGCGGTTCGTCAACGACAGCCGATTTCGGCGTGACGACGATCACCGGCACCGACGACCTGACCTCGCGCGGCATCGACCTGTCGTCGACCATCGGCAACAAGACCATCACCTTCCTGCAGGGCTCCAGCATCTCGAAGGTCGGCGTCGGCGTCGAACTGTCGTCCGGCGGCACAACGGCGACGTCGGCCAACGCCAATTTCACCTTTGGCGACGGCAATGCGGGCGACGGGCTGGAATCCTTCATCAGCGCGGCCAGTGGCGGCTACACGGTCAACACGATCGGGCTCGATCCGACGCTCGGCAATTATGATTTCGACGATGTCGCCTTCACCGGCAGCGCCAATCTGGCCAGCGCGGTCGGCGGGGTCGTCATGATTTCCCAGGACGGTGGCGTGATCGCTGCCGGCACCAACGGGCTCAGCGCCGCGGTGACCACGGTCACGGCCGCCCAGGCCGATGCCATGACCGGCACATTGACCTTCGCCTTTGTCGGCACGGTCGATCTGAGCGCCATGCCGTTCACGCTCGATTCGGGCCAGTCGATCGCCGGCTTCGGCAACGGCAGTTCGATCATCACCTCCGGCACCATCCAGCCGATCAATGTCCAGGGCAATCTCGGCGCCACCGGCGGCAACGTCACCGGCAATGAGGGCGTGGTCAAGAGCACGGGCGGCGATACGTTGCAGCTGCTCGGCAGCAATCAGGTGCGCGACACCGCATTCGACTTCACTGGCGGCAGCGGTTCGGTCTTCACCATCGACCAGAATGCTGCCGGCTTCAGCAATGTCGGCGGTATCGTCATCCAGGGCGTCACGGTCAGCAATGTCGCCACCGGCCAGACGGCGTTCAAGGTTGCCGGCCTCGACAGCAATTTGTCGATCACAGACAACAACATCAACGTTGCCGGCACGCTGCTCGACGTCGATGGCGGCACCGGCAACATCACGGTCACGCGCGGCACCTTGCCCAACAGCGGACCGGCGGGCACGCTGACCGGCGGCGGCATCTCGATCGCCAACCGCACCGGCGGCACGGTCGATTTCGCCGACAAGGCGACGGTCAACGGCAGCGGCGTTTCGCTGACCGGCAATACGGGCTCTGTCATCACCTTCGCGGATCTGGATGTCTCCACGAACGGCGTGACAGCGTTCAGCGCCACCGGCGGCGGCACGGTCAATGTCGTGACCGGCACGATCAACGCCACCAACGCGCAGGCGGCGGCGCTCGACGGCATCACGGCCGGTATCAACTTCGCCTCGACAAGTGCCACATTCGCTTCCGGCAGCGGCGTCGACCTGCAGAACCTCAGCGGCACGGCAAGCTTCGGCACCGGTACGCTGACCAACACCGGTTCGGGCACGTCGTTCAATGTCGGCTCGGGGACCGCAGCCAGCGGCGGCAACGCGACGATTTCCTATGGCGGCACGATCGCCAGCAACGGCACGGGCGCCGCGGTGTCGATCCAGAGCATGACCGGCGGCTCGGTGACGCTGTCGGGCAATCTCACCGATACCAATGCGGCGGCCGGCGGCAACATCGTCGTTGCCGGCAACGACGCGGCCGCGATCACCTTCTCGGGCACCAGCAAGGTGATCAGCTCGGGCGCGACGGACGGCGTGAGCTTGGGCATCATTGGCAATTACGCTTCAGCCGTCCCGGCACTCAATACCAACAGCACGATCGACTTCACCAATGGTGGCCTTGCTATAACGACAATGACCGGGGCGGGCTTCGTCGCAATTGGCGATTTAGGCCCGGCTGGCGCAACCTCCACCATCATTACCGTCACCGGCGCCGGCAACGAGATCAATGCCGGCAGCGACGGACTTGTGGTGTATGGTGCCAATGTCGGCAGCGCCGGCATTACCTTCGACAGCATCTCGGCGGACTCCACGATCCCTGCTCTTCCCGGCGACCCCGGCGGTGCCGGCGTGACGCTGTTGGGCGCCAATCTCGTCGGGGATGTCAACATCGGCGGCCTGAGGGATACTGGATACACCGGCGCCTGGCTGTACGCCCTGAGTGGCACCGGGGAGGTCAACTTCACCGGCACGATCGATCTCGACGTCCAATATGCCGGGTTCGATATCGGCGGTCCCGAGGTTGGCACCGTCAACATCGCCAATGTCGCCGGATCCACCCTGACCATCGATGGCGGCCAGTTCGGCATCATACAGAGCTCGCAGGGCGGGACCGTCAACGTCGGCGTCAACGGCAGCGCCAGCATCACGAACACCACCGTCTCGGCTATCAGCCTCGGCGGCGGCAATGACCTGGCCTTCACCACGCTGACCTACAAAGGTTCGATCACGGTCGGTGCGGGATCGGTGATAAGCGCCAGCGGCGATGCGACCCGTCTGAACATGAGCGGTTCCGTCGTTTCCACCACGTCATCGACGGCCTTCGACTTCTTTGGCCATGCCGAAGGCATATACGATATTTCGAGCACCATCGATCACAGCGGTGGCGAGGGTGTCGCCATCGGCGGCTCGGCCAACGGCACGGTCACCTTCTCTGGTACGTCGAAGATATTCAACACCGGCGCCAACGATGCCATCGTCAAGGCACCGTCGTACGTGATGGACCCGCAGACCAGGGGCACGCTCAACTTCACCAATGGCGGCCTCGTCATCACCACCAGCAGCGGCGCCGGCTTCACCGCCAGCACCTTTGGCCCCGGCACGATCAGCGTCACCGGCGACGGCAACACCATCACCACCGGCACGGGCACGGCGCTGAAGCTTGGCGACGCGACGGCGGTCGTCGCCGGGGCGAAAGGCGCGACGGTCGGCGCCGGTGGTATCAAGTTCGATACGATTTCGGTCAATGGCGCGGCGACCGGCATATCGCTCAACAATGTCAGCGGCGGCACCCTCAATCTCGGCGCGGTCGACCTGCAGGGCGTCACCACGACCGGCGTCCAGGTCTCTGGCACGCTCGGCTCGACGCTGAATTTCGCCAGCCTGACCATCGGGCTCAATGCCGCCAATGCGGTCGGCCTCGACCTCAACGGCGCGGCGCTCGGCGCGAGCAACATCACCGCGGACGATTTTGATGTAGACGGCGGCGGCTTCGCCGGCACGATCGGAATCGACATGGCCGGCACCACCGGCACGGGCACGATCCAGCTCGGCGACACCGTCAACAACAATCCGGCCGGCCAGAAATCGACTATCGCCAATGTCGGCTATGGCGTGCAGTTCTCCAGCGCCACCAACGCCAGGCTGGTGTTCGGCGACGGCGCCGGCCCGGCCGAGTCGTCGATCGCAACCACCGGCGGCCACGTCATCCACACCACCGATAGTTTGCCGACCAATGGCGACTACAATTTCAACGACGTCAATTTCACCGGCGACGTTTCCAACCTGTCATCGATCAGCGTCTACTACGTCACCGAAGGCGGCACCGGCGACGGCAGCCTCGCCAATCCGGGCAGTTACGCGGGCGCACAGGCTTCCACGGCCAACGTCGTGGTGCTGATCGACAAGAACGTCAACGGCGCCCAGGAAACCATCGACCTCAGCGGCACCACGTTCAACCTCGATGACGGGCAGGTGCTGCTCGCCTTCAAGAGCGGCGACGCGGCCGTCGATGTTTCGCAGCTCGGTGTCGACACCAGCAGCGGCGCCTCCGCCGCGTTCCACTTCACCACGGTGCAGAACTCGCCGATCATTTCGGCGCCGGGGGGCATCGACACGCTGCGGCCGGTCCTGCAGAGCAACAACGCCACGCAGGTCATCAACCTGGCGACATCAGGCAGCGGCATCTTCACGGGCGGCATCCAGAACCTGATCGTCAGCAATCTCGGTTCCGGTGCGGGCGTTGCCGCCAACGCCACCGGCGCCTCCAGTTTCTTCGTCAGGAACAACACCATCGCCGCCGGCGGCAACGCGCTCGATTTCTCCACCACGGGAGCTCCGGCCAATACGCTTCTGCTGTCGATTGACGGCAACACGCTGCAATCGACCGGCTCCGGCCTCGCAGCGTCCTTCGCCGGTCAGAACATCAATGCAACCGACAACTCAATTGCGATCAGGTCGTTTGCCGGCATCAAGGTGACCGGCGGCGCCGGCAGCGGCGGCATCGCCTTCAACAATGTCCGCTTCGATTCCGACGGCGCCGGCGGCACGGTCAGTGCCGGCACGCTCGGCATCGGTAACCCAGGCGCTCGCGTGCAGGGCAATGGCCTCAGTTTCACCAACACCAGCGGTACCCTTGATCTGGGCACGCTCAGCCTTGCCAACAATGGCGGCACCGGTGTCATCGCCAACACCAAAACCACCAATTTCACGCTGAACAACAGCGGTGGCGTGGTCACCACCAACAACGGCGCGGCATTCGATCTCGATCCGCTGACCGTCAACATGACGTTTGCCACCGTCAGCGCCCTAGGCGGCGCCAGCGGCATCATCTTCGACGGCGTCGCCGGGACCTTCACCGTCACCGGCGGGACAAGCATCACCAACACGACGGGCTTCGGCATCGATGCCATCAACACCAACACTGGCACCTTCAACTTCAACACGGTGACGGTGAACAATGTCACCGTCCCCAACACAGGCGGCGGCATCCGAGTCCAGACCGGCACGCTCAACGTCACCGGTCTCGCCAACATCGACACGACCAGCGGCGTTGGTCTCTGGCAGGCCGGCGGCACAACCAGCTTCACCAATGGCGTCACCATCGACACCACCGCCGGCACCGGCATTCTCGCCACCGGCGGCACGATGGGCATCACCGCTACGGCTGCCGCCCAGACGGTGAACGCAACCGGCGGCACAGCGATCAATCTCTCCGGTGTTGCCGCCACCATCGCGCTCGATTCGACCTCGTCGGCCGGCGGCGTCAACAATGTCAGCCTGACCAATGTCAGCGGAGCGCTCAATCTCGGCACCGGCGCGCTCAGCGGGGCGACGGGCGCGTCCTTCAATGTCGTCGGCGGCACGGCTGCCGTGAGCTATTCGGGCACGGTCAACAATTCGGGCGCATTCAGTCCGGCGCTGAATGTCCAGAGCCGGCTTGCCGGCGCCGGCCTCGTCGCCCTGAGCGGCAATCTGACGGCCAGCGGGCTGGGCGTATCGCTGAACAACAATGCAGGCGGCACGGTGACGGTGTCCGGCGCCTCGAACAGCTTTACCGGTGGGGGCACCGGCATATCGATCACCGCCAACACCGGCGGCACCTACAACATCAGCGGCGCCAGCTACGCCATCGGCATGAGCGGCGGCGGGCTTGGCGTCGATATTGCCGGCAACAGCGCCCCGGTGACGGTCAATTTCAACGGCGGCGGGCTGGCGATCGTGACCTCGGCAGGCGCCGGCTTCAATGCCACGGGCACCGGCACGGTCAGCGTCACCGGCGTGGGCAACTCCATCGCCACGGGCACCGGTGTGGCGATGAACCTGAGCGGCGTCACCGTCGCGGCCACCGGCATGAATTTTTCCTCGACCAGCAACGGCGCCGGCGGCAACAGCGCCGTCGTCCTCACCAACGTCATCGGGTCGGGGACGATCAATCTCGGCGCCGGCTCGCTGGTCGGCGGCAGCTCGGCAACCATCGCCGTCAGCGGCGGCACCGCCAACCTCAACTATACCGGCAATGTCAGTCAGTCGAACAATGCCACCCTGGTCAGCGTCGCGGGCGGCCACAGCGGCACGCTCAACTTCGCCACCGGCGCGCTGTCGGCGACGAACGGCACCGGCCTGCAGTTGGACAATGCGGACGGCATCTACAGTTTCGTCGGCACGACGACGCTGAATGGCGGCAATGCCAGCGTCGACATCCTCAACGGCTCGGGCGGCACGTTCAATTTCGGCACCGGCACCTCGATCATCAGCCCAAGCGGCACCGCGTTCAATGTCAATGGCGGCACCGCCACCGTCACCTATGCCGGCACGATCACGCAAGCCACCACCGGCCAGCGCATGATCGTCGTCGCCGACACCGCCGGCGGTTCGGTGAATTTCACCACTGCCGTGGCGAACGGGCTCAACGACACCGGCGGCACCGGCATTGTGATCGACGGGGCGGCGGGCAGCGTCACCGTCAACAATGCCAGCCTGACGGGCACGGCCGGCATCACCATTCTCGGCGATTCGCTGAACAACGCGACCGGCACCTACACCTTCAACAATGTCGCCATCCAGACCGACGCGGGGGCTGCGAACCATGCCTTTGTCGTCGACGGCGACCAGGGCACGCCAGGCAATGACGACGTCAGCGCGGTCGTCAACCTGAACAATGTCGACATCACCAACCCCGGCGGCAATGTCGCAAATATCCGCGGCATGGCCGGCGGTTTAATCAATTTCGACAGCGCCAGCTCGATCATCCGCAGCGATGGCGGGCTGGGCATTGCCGTGCTCAGCAACGCCGGCGGCACGATCAACTTCGGCGGCGCGGTCAAGACGCTCTCGACCGGTGTTAATGCCGCCGTCATCCTGACCAGCAACCCCGGCGCGACCATCAACTTCACCAATGGCGGGCTGATTATCAACACAACGAGCGGCGGCGGCTTCAGCGCCACGGGCGGAGGGACGGTGACGGTGCAGGGCACCGGCAACACGATCACCTCCGGCACAGGCACGGCGCTCAACGTGGTCAACACGACGATCGGCGCCAGCGGGCTGAATTTCCAGAGCATTTCGGCGAATGGCGGCACCAACGGCATCGTGCTCAACACAACGGGCTCGGGTGGATTGACCGTGACAGGTGTCGGCACCACCGCCGGCTCGGGCGGCACCATTCAGAACACAACCGGGCGCGGCGCCAGTTTCATCAGCGCGAGCAACATCACGCTGAAGAACATGAATTTCACCAATGCCGGAACCACCGATCTCGACGCCGACAATTCAGGGCTTTCGACCGGTGACAACCTCGCGACCAACGCGGCCATCCACCTTCAAAACGTCTCTACGGCGACGCTGGACCGGATCGCCATTTCGGGCGGCGCCGAGCAAGGCATCAACGGCAATACTGTTTCGAACTTCACGCTCAGCAACAGCAGCATATCGAATGCGGGCAATGGCGCGGACGAAGACGGCATCCATTTCTACAACATGTCCGGCACCAGCGCGGTCACCAGCACCACGATCACAGGCAGCGGCGACGACAACTTCCAGCTGCAGACCCAGTCCGGCACGCTCGCACTGACGATTTCAGGCGGCAGCTCGACCGGCGCCGTGCTTGGCAGCGGGTATCTGTTCGGCATCCGTGGAACGTCGAACGCCACGATCAACTTCTCGGGTGCCAATTCGAGCAACAACTTCAGCGGTGGAATCGTCGCCGATGCGTTCGACAGCTCCACGATGAACCTGAACGTCATCAACAGCACGTCGAGCAGCAACAACGATCAGCTGTCCGTCAGCGCCGGGGACAACAGCGATGTGAGCCTCGTCGCCACCGGCAACACGCTGAGCAGTACGGCCACGGGCGACTTCGTCGTGGTGAGCCTACTCGGCTCGGCGTTCGACAACGGCTTCACTTTTGACGCTCGAATTGAAAACAACACCATCACGGTCGCAAACGGGCTGACAGCGGACGGCATAGCGGTATTCAATGCCGGCGGCGGTGCCATGCGGGTCGGAATCAAGAACAACACCATCGACTATGCCGGTACGCAACGCGCCATCCTTGTCCAGACCGGACAGGACGGCGCGGGCAGCATCCTGGCCCAGATAACCGGCAACGCGATTGACATCAAACTGGATGGCGTTGGAAATGCAGCCGCTGGCATTCTCGTTCAGTCGGGCATCACGTCGCCGACGGGAGATGGTTCATCCATCGATTTGAACATAGGCGGCGCCGGCGCTCTGGCCAACACCTTCACGCATTCGCTTGGCGGCACCATGGCGGCCGGCGACATCCGGGTACGTCAACGCAACAACGGGACGATCAACCTTAGTGGCTATGCCGGGGCCCCCACGGATCTGGCCGCCGCCATCGCCTATCTGAACAGCCGCAATACAGTTGTTTCTGCATCAACTGCGACGGCCGACTCGACCGGATTTACCGGGCTCGCCACGCCGCCGTTCCCGTGATGACGACGCTGATGAGGTAGAAAGGCCACCACTCGGCCGGTTCAGTGCCGTGATCTTGGTGCGATGATCTACAGCCTTGGATGTGTACTGTCTTCCTGCGCCTCTCGTTATTTAAATACTGTCTATTATTTTATAAAGTACCTATTTTGTTAGAGAGCCAAGTAGACTTTTGTGTCGTTCCGTGTATTCTACTGATATCTTATGAGGGCGCGAGACATGGCCGAGCCATTTCTATCGGAAATCAGGATTATGTCATTTGTCTTCCCGCCCAAGGGTTGGGCACTCTGTAACGGGCAGCTTTTGCCAATCAACCAGAACCAGGCGTTATTCTCACTGCTCGGAACCACTTTCGGCGGTGACGGCCAGGTCAATTTCGCACTGCCCGATTATCGGGGACGTATCCCAATCCACGTCGGAAGCAGTCACACACTTGGCGAGCGCGGTGGCGAGCAAAACCACACGCTGTCGATTTCCGAAATGCCGACACACGTTCATTTTGCGCAGGCCAGCACAAACACCGGTAGTAGCCAAGATGGTGTTGGGAACGTTTTGGGGGTGGTTCCGGGGCGGCTGTATAGCGACTTCGCGAACGTGACGACGCTGAGCCCGAGCACAATTGCCAGTATTGGCGGCAGTCAGGCGCATCTCAACATGCAGCCGTTCCTGACGCTGAGCTTCTGCATCGCCCTGCAGGGCATTTTTCCTTCGCCAAATTAAGGAGGCGCGACCATGGCACAGCCTTACGTTGGCGAGATACGCATGTTTGCCGGCAACTTCGCGCCGGCCGGCTGGATGTTCTGCGAGGGACAATTGCTGCCGATCTCGGAGAACGAGACACTTTTCCAGCTGATTGGCACAACCTATGGCGGCGATGGCGAGAGCACCTTTGCGCTGCCCGACCTGCAAGGCCGTGTTCCGCTCCATCAGGGCAACGGCTTTATCCTCGCGGAGACGGGAGGCGTGGAGGAAGTCAATATGACAATTTCCCAGATTCCTTCACACAGCCATCCAATGGTCGCGTCCCTGAATATTGGTCAAGATACCAGTCCCAGCGGGAAGGTCGTTGCACAGATTGGCGGTGGCGCCTTGCCCTACATCCAGGACACGACCGATACCAACATGGCCCAGCAGGCTGTAACAGCCGTTGGCGGCAGCCAGCCGCACAACAATTTCCAGCCGTATCTTTGCATCAGCTTTATCATTTCACTTTTCGGCATCTTTCCGTCGCCCACCTGAGAGGACATCATGGCTGACCCGTTCGTCGCCGAAATCCGGATCTTTCCGTTCAATTTCGCGCCCAGGGGCTGGGCGTGGTGCGACGGGCAGTTGCTGCCGCTGTCGCAGAACACGGCGCTGTTTTCGCTGCTAGGCACCACTTATGGCGGCGACGGCAAGTCCAATTTCGCTTTGCCCGATCTGCAAGGCCGTGCGCCGATGTTCTGGGGTCAGGGGCCGGGCTTGTCCCTGCACGATCTTGGCGAGCCTGGCGGTACGGAAACGGTAACCCTGCTCGAATCGGAAATTCCTAACCACACTCACGCAATGCGCGACCATGACATTGATCTGGGCGAGCTCAATGCGCCGTCATCGACGCGAAGCCTGGCCAAATCCACCAACGCAACAATCTATACCCCGGCGGCCAACCTGACGCAGATGAGTCCTCAATCGCTCCCCCCCGCCGGCGGCGACCTGCCACACAACAATCTGCAGCCCTATCTGACGCTCTATTTCTGCATCGCACTGCAAGGCGTCTTCCCACCAAGAACCTGAATTCCGAGCCAACAGGGCAGGGACCAATACGATGGCCAAGAAAGCAGCATCAGAGTCGAAAGCCCCCGCCGCGAAGACGCCAGCGCCAAGGGCGGCTTCCAAGGCCAGGGATGGCGGGCGTCCGGTGCGCTCCGGTCCCGCGCCCGTCTACCAGCACAAGCCGGCCGGCACGTCGTTTTTCGAACTGTCGCGGCTGATGGTGGTGGGGATCGATTCCGCCAAGGGGCAGTTGATCCAGAAGGCGCAGCTTTCGCCGAACGGGCCATGGCCTTCGGCCTGGTCGTTCATCGCGCCCGGCGCCTGGGTGATCATGACGGCGGGCCTCACCAAGGACGGCCGTGTCGCCGTGGTCGCGCAGCCATCGGGAACCACCAATCTGTCCTTCATCACCGAAGACGCCAACCAGATCGGCCCGGTCGAGAAATGGACCGCGCCGATGGGCATCGGCACGCCGCCCGGCGCCACCTCCTATCAGAAGCTTTCGATGGCGCGCGATGCCGACGGCCGCATCGAGGTCTTCGTCACTGACAATCAGGGCCGCATCTGGTGGATCTACCAGAATCCGGACCAGATCGTGCAGGTGCAGAAAACCATCACGCCGCCGGGCACGACGACACCGATCGTCGTCACCGTCGACGTGCTGACGCCGCCGGCCAAACCGTGGAGCGACTGGATCCAGATCCCCGGCGGGCTGGTGACGGTTTCGGCGATACGCCAGGGCGACGGCCGCATCGCCCTGTTCGGCATCAATTCGAACCTGCATCTCTATCGCTGCCAGCAGGCGAAGGCGCAGGCCCTGAAGGCCGCCGACTGGACGGGTTGGGTGCAGATCGACACGACCCAGACAGGTGGCTTCATCGAGATGGCGCCGGTCGTCGGCCCGCTGGGCGCCACCAATCTGTTCGCCCTGACCCAGAACGGCCAGGTGCTGCACACGCGCCAGATGCCCGCCGGATCGGATACGTGGACGCAGTGGGCGACACCCGGCTACTCCAGGGCGCCCAACCTTGCGCTTGCCGCCGGCATCCAGGGCGACGGCGATATCGTGCTGGTCGCCGCCGACCAGCAGCACTTCCTCCAATTCAACGCGCAATGGGATGCCTATACCCAGAACTGGTCGGGATGGCGCGATTTCGGCGCATCCCTTCGCTCGACGCGCCTGACGCTCAACTACAATGCCGACGGCCGGCTCGCTTTGTTCAGCCTGGCGCTCATGCCGGACGGCACCAACGGCCTGTGGACGATCAACCAGATGGGCATCGACAGTTCCGAATGGGAGTATAACTGGACGTCGCTGACCGACAACAATCTCAAGCAGATCGTCGTCGTGCGCGACCTGACGCCGCCGGTCTGACGGTTGATTTACGCCAGCGTGGCGCAAGCGAAGCAGGCCCGTCCGGTCTGGCCCCGGTCTGACACGGCCGGGCTCGGCTTCCGCGCTGCGACGGAAGCGGATTTGCCGTTCCTGTCGCGGCTCTATGCCTCGACCCGCTTCGAAGAACTCGCAGTGACGTCGTGGAGCGAGGCGCAGAAGGCCGAATTCCTCGGCATGCAGTTCCAGGCCCAGCATGCGCATTACCGAAAACACTATCCCGAGGCCGACTGGCTGGTGGTGGAACGCGATAGCGAAGACATCGGCCGCCTCTATGTCGAGCGCTGGCCAAGCCAGCACCGCATCATCGACATTGCCTTCCTGCCGCATCATCGCCGCAAGGGCTACGGCACCGCACTGCTCTGTGACCTCATCGACGAGGCATGGTTAGCCGGCAAATCAGCATCGATCCATGTCGAGAAGCACAATCCGGCGAGACGGCTTTATGCCGCGCTGGGCTTCGCGGTCGTCGAGGACAAGGGCGTTTATGACCTGATGGACTGTGCGCCGGGGGCGGCGGGGCTGGTATGTGACGGCGAGCATCGCAAGCGGCGGCTCTCACCAGCTTCGTCATCCTAGGGCGGAGCAAGGAGCGGAGCGACGCGGCGCAGACCCTAGGATGACGAACGAAGAGGAGAGGCTTCAGCTAATTTCGAAGCGATCAGACCCTCCCTGCGTCAAGCCTCTAATTGAACACCGCTTCGTAAAGCCGCCCGGTCGCATCGGCGGCGACCGGCACGATGAAGATCTCGTGGCTGCCGCTTTCCCCCGTGAAAAGATAGGTCGCCTGCGGCAATGCGATTTCGCGCGGGCCTTTGAACAGCAGCGAGAAACCGCCACCCGGGCGCGGGCTGGCGGCGATGGGCTTGACCGCGCTCAGTTCGAGCGGGATCTGCCGGCCCCCGGCTTCGACGGTGAAGGTTTGTCCCTGCTCGAAATCCGACACCGACGCCATTCCGTTTCCCTCAATCTGTCCGCTGGAGCGGTTCAGCGTTCGGATCGCTGATCCGGCTTTTGTTTCTTCGCAATTGCCAAGGGAAAACCGCTCCACACTTTTCCTGGAATTTGCTCCAGCGGAGGCACTGTCGCCGCTTCGCCGCAAGCTGTCCAGAGGCGGGCAGGCCGGCGGTCGCGCTCCCCAAGACAATCGGCCGCCGCAAAACCCCAAAATACAGCACCGCCTGTCCTTTTATGCGCGCAAGAGACGCTGTAGTACTTTGTTCCTGCGCGGGATTCCTTTCGATCCAAGATCAGCGCAAACAAGCATAGATCCCGGCTTCGGGACCATTGGCAGCCTGATGGGCGTGCGGGAGACGGATGATGGCGGATGCAAAGACGAACGGGACGGGCGATGCGTTGCCGCTGTTCTATTCGAGGCCCGAGGCGCTCAATCCGGCGCGGCACGGCTCGCTTGGCCTGACCGCGCGCAGCGACTTCGGCTTCGCCCGCTCTGCGCACGCCATTCCGGTGGTCGCGTCGGAAATGCCGGCGGCGATGCGCTCCTACCCGATCGTCTTTATCGGCCCGGCCAAGTCGCCGGTGATCATCACCGGTGTGCGCCAGAACGAGAACCTGTTCGTCGATGCCGACGGCAAATGGACCGCGCCGCACTACATCCCCGCCTATGTCCGCCGCTATCCCTTCATCCTGGCCGAAGACCCGACATCGGCCGGCCGGCTGACGCTGTGCGTCGAACGGGCCAGCGACCGGGTCGTCGACCAGTTGCCGGCGCCGTCCCGCGATGACAAGATCCTGCCGTTCTTCACCGGCAACGAGCCGACCGAAGCGACCAAACAGGCGCTCGCCTTCTGCAACCAGTTCCAGATCGACTTCAGAGCCACCCGCGAGATGGTCGAAAAGATCGATGCACACAGCCTGTTTTCACCGCGCCAGAGCAAGGTGACGCTGGAAGGCGGCGAGGTGCTCAACCTCACCGATTTCCAGGTGATCGACGAGCCGGCCTTCAACAGATTGAGCGACGAGGCGTTTCTCGACCTGCGCAAATCAGGCGCGCTCGGCCTGCTCTATTGCCACCTCGCCTCGACCAACAGCTGGACCTCGCTGGTGCATCAGGCGTCGCTGCGGAAGGCGGATGGGGCGAAGAGCGCCTGAGGAAAACGGTGCGGTTTTCTCGGCGTAACCTTCCACTCGATGCGTCCGGGCGGACAGCCGGCTAGGCAGCAACCCTTCTGTCGTGCCGCCCTTCGCTGATCTCCTCGGCGAGCTTGTCGCAGAACGCCTCGAGATCGCCGGGGTTGCGGCTGGTGACAAGTCCCTGGTCGGTAACGACCTTGCTGTCCTCCCACAGACCGCCGGCGTTGATCACATCGGTCTTGATCGATTTGTAAGATGTGACCCGGCGACCCCTTACGATGCCGGTCTCGATGAGAAGCCAGGGCGCATGAAAGATCGCGCCGACGACCTTCTTGGCCGACCAGAACGATTCGATGAAGCCCAGGGCCTTTCGCTCGACACGCAGCAGATCGGGATTGATGACCCCGCCGGGCAGGACGATCGCGTCATAGGCGTCCGCTCGCGCCTCATCCAAAGTCTTGTCGACGGGAACTTCTCGGCCCCAGTCCTTGAGATCCCAGCCTCTGATCTTGCCGCTTGCGAGCGACACGACATCGACCTTGGCGCCCGCCTCGCGCAGCTTCTTCAGCGGCACCTCAAGTTCGGATTGCTCGAACCCGTTCGTCGCCAGGATAGCGACGTGCTTGCCGGAAATGTCCTGCATGGCTTTCTCCATCGTTGCGTTGATGGAGCGCTAACGAGGCGAGGCGGGAACCGTTCCTCGCTGTAATTTTATGTGACTCCTGGGGAATTCCGCCGAAACTCTTAGCCAGGCAAGCCCAAAAACGAAAAAGCCGCGGAGTTCCGCGGCTTTTCGATGCTTAGTCCCCTGGAGGAAACTGGAGCGGGTGAAGCGATTCGAACGCTCGACCCCAACCTTGGCAACCCATTGATTCGACGACACTTTCAGACACATAGAGTAACGTATTCATACCAAAAATGATTGCCGTAGCTCCGGGGAGCGGACACGATCAGTCCCATAGGGTTCCACTGAAAACCGAGCCTCGCGGCTCCCCGTGGAAACCCAGGGAAGATCAATCCGGTCCATCTATCCTGACCGGGGGAGCGGTAAGTCATGACAGCCAAGAAGCGACTAACGAACCAAGTGCTGGAGCGCATGACTGCGCCAAAGTCGGGACGGCTTGAGATGAGCGACGAGCTTTGCCCAGGGCTGATCCTGCGCATAAGCGAGCAGGGTTCTAAGTCTTTCTCGGTTATCTACCGCGTCTTAGGAGAGGGTGGCGAGACCGAGACCGGCCGCCCATTAGCCGGCAAACAGCATCGCATAACTTTGGGCAAGTGGCCCGTGATCAGTCTTGCGCACGCGAGGGACCGCGCGCGATCGATCATCGCCAAAGCCAACGAGGGGACGGACCCGAGAGCCGAGCTTATTGCGGTAGTGAAGGAACGACGGGCAAACACTTTTGCCGCTGTCCTCGAACGTCACATCAAGCAAGACGCGGCCCGCACCATATCAAGCTGGCCGAACGTCGAGCGAGTGTTGCGCCTGCACGTGGTGCCGCATTTGGGCGATAGACCTATTGCGGATATCCGGCGATCCGACGTGCACGAAATCATCGACAACATTGTTGCCAGCGGCCGGATTGGAACGGCGCGTGAGGTCCGCAAGCAGATGTCGCGCATCTTCAACTGGGCGGCTGACCGCGAGCTTATCGCTACCAATCCACTTAGCGGCATGAAGCGAAATGACCTAGCGCGAAACACGGAGGCCGGGCGAGCTCTTAGCGACATCGAAATCCGCTCGATCTGGATGGCCGCGAACGATTTGCGTTATCCTTTTGGTTCGCTCTACCAGACGCTAATGCTTACCGGACAACGCCGGGCAGAATGGGCCTTCTGCAAGCGATCCGAGATCGATACCGACAATCGGTGGCTGGACCTTGGCAAAGAGCGCTTCAAGAGTCGTCGAGAGCACATCGTGCCGATGTCGGGGGCGCTTTGGACGCTGTTCGAGCGGTTGCCGGTCTGGACAGGTGGAAACGACTACTTTGTCTTCTCGTCAAGGCACGGACGGGTTCCGGTGGCGGGCTTTTCCCAGGGCAAGCAAGCGCTGGACGATGCAGCACAGAATCATCTGCGTGAGGAGCTTGGCGATAAGGCTGCGACCTTTCAGCATTACCGCGTCCACGACTTTCGCGTGACGTGTGAGACACGACTGGCGCATCTCGGCTTCAACCAGGAGGTTCGTGACGCGGTGCTTGGCCACGCAAAGCCGGGATTGCAAAAAACCTACAACAAGCATGATTATCTGCAGGAGAAGAGGGCCGCCCTGCAGGCCTACGGCGAGCATCTAATGGGCATCGTGCAGTGAGCGGAACAGCGCTGGCCTGAGCCGACAGTAGGTTTATGATTGCTGCGCTGCTTTGGGTTTCTTTGTCGGGAGTGGTTTTATCCGAATTCGCATCGTGCCACCCTTTGGATGGTCAATTTCGAATGAGTTGGTGTTGCGCACCAGGTCGCTCAGCTTGCGAAATCCGAATGTTCTCGGATCAAAATCTGAAGCCAGATTGGCCAGTTGCTTACCGACCGCGCTGAGAGTTACCCAGCCGTCCTCGGTCTCTTCCCGCGCGATAACCTTCTTGATTATGGGAGTCGCGGCGCTGGAAGGTTGAAGAGACTTGGTCGTTTGGGCGGCGTCTAGATTGTTCGCGGCAGCCGTCGGTAACAGGTTCTCCGTGTACACAAACTTTCGGCAGGCCTGACGAAAGCTCTCCGGGGTCTTCTGTTCCCCGAAGCCAAAAACATCAACACCCTGTTCCCGGATACGGGCGGCAAGTCGGGTGAAATCGCTATCCGAGGATACTAGGCAGAAACCGTCGAACCTACCGCTGTGAAGAAGGTCCATCGCGTCGATCACCAGCGTAATGTCGGAGGCATTCTTGCCAGTTGTGTAAGCAAACTGCTGTTGCGGGATGATCGCGTGCTTCGACAGGGTGTTTGCCCACCCCTTGGAGCGATCATTCGAAAAGTCACCATAAATCCGACGGACACTGGCTTCGCCGATCTTCGCTATCTCTTCGAATAGCCCATCGGCGATCTTCGCCGAGGCATTGTCGGCATCGATCAAGACCGCGAGGCGGGGGGAGCGTGTTTCAGCAGCCATCAGCTATCCTTACAGAAAGGGATGATCGTTGCACACTGTAGCTGTGTCGAGTGCGTCCGGGCTGCTCGACACACACCCCAGGGCTTAGGGGCGAAACGTTTCCAATACAGCTTGTCCGTGACGCTGCACTTCGATGTTCGCTGCCGGCCAGGTCGCTAGCCACTCTCGATAACTGCATGACACAAATTTCACGGCGGCACCTGCCACCATGTCGCTGAACAGCTGCACCTCTTTACGGTGCTTCATGATGACGTCTTGGTCGATATTGCGACCGCCCAACTGCGTTGGTTCGGCAAAGATATAAAAGAGAATGGAAGCCTTCCTTTTGCGGCTGGACTCGGTGACCAGTCCGAACGCGTGCTTCACAAGCTGGGCCGCGTCGACATATGCGAACGTAGCCTCGCCAGTGCGCAGTTGATCCCTCAAAAGTTCGAATGGCCGCATACCGCTGCCCCAGACCGGTCGGTCGTAAGCGGGGGACAGAGAGACCGTCTTTTTGTCGCGAAACGGCTCGAACCGCTTGGATTCCACACCGATGATACAAGCTGGTGTTTCAACGAATGCATCAAGCCAGGGGTGACGTCCACCCGACCACGGGAAGCGGGCGCAGTATTCCACTTCCACCAAAGTTGGTGGCCAGTCCGCATCCAGTCCAGGAAAGGAAGGCAACAAGTGCGGCAGGGCCGCGAACCAGCCGAATGTGTTTACTGCGAGCGCCGCTGAACTCTCGGGGCTCGCGAGCTTTCCGCTCTCGACCTCATTGCCACCAGCCTTCGACAATCGCAGAAGAACGTGGTCGGTCGGGACGCCGGGCAAAAAAATGGCCTCTCGAAAGGATGACACTGGCGCTCGCCGCAGATTAAAGTGATCAACCCAATCAGGTCTCGACAATGGCTAGAAGTCAACCTCCAAAATCGCTTGAGAAAATCGCGTCCGATTATACTCTGCCCTTTGTGAAGTTGCAGCGATCAATGGAGAAGGCTCTTGAGCGATACGATGCAGAATTGCGGGCGGCAGCACTGCGCGAGGATGCGCGAACGATTTTATCAGGTGTAGAGAAGGTCTTGGCACCATTGGAGATTGCGCTTGAACGTTGGGGCGACCTCCCCAAAGATGTCGGTCTGCAAGTCGGCACGTTCAGGAGTCCGGCGACCACAAAAGATCCAGTCCAACCACCGCTAAAACAAATGGTCGAGCTGCTACAGGATTTCACCCACCATTTTCGGAGACCGCCCGGCAGTGGTGGCAAATCGCGGAGCGAACCGCTGCGGGAAGGGGATGAAGACATCATAAACACGGAAGAAAAAGCGCTCGCCCTTGCTCCGTATCGAGCCTTCACCGAGGTCCTCTATGCATTTTGGATCAATACCACGGGAAAACCTTTTGGACACATGACCATCGAGGATTTTGAGCTGCCCGGCGCTACCAAGGACAAGGGCATCCTTGTGCCTGGGTCAGAGGGGTTGAAGTTCCTGATGGACGCAACCCAGCATCTTCCCGAATCCGGCTACACCCGAGCCAATGCAGTCAGCACGCTTGAGTACATCAAAAGAAACAGAACCGTAAAATGATCTGACTTATCCCTGCTATCTAGCGGGTATTTGTTCAACGCCACATCCCCCTCCAATTCGATCATGGTCCTCCACGCAACCTCAAGGAGATCCATGAAATGTCACAGCGACTTCTCTCAATGAAGCAGGTCTTGGAGCGCATCCCGCTGTCCAAGACCGAGATCTACCGCCGCATCCGTGCCGGCACATTCCCAATCCCAATCAGGCTCGGTCCTGCCCGCATCGCTTTCTCCGCCGACGAGATCGATGCATGGATTCTTAGCCGGACGACCTCCGGCCAAGGGAGGGCATAGCCATGTCTTCCGTTGCACCAGATACCGCAGTTGCAATCGCCTTCCTTCTGAAATATGCACCAGAAGGCCATTGGCATCTGACCGCCATATCCCCTGATCGTAAGTCGATCAGGTCGGCTACATTCTCCGCAGCGGAAGCCGAGCAATGTCGAACCTGGATCGATGGCCGGAACGGCCGGGAGAACATCTACTTTTCGCTGAATCAGATAAAGAGGCCGCTGAACAAGAAGGCCGCCAAGGACGACATCGCCGTAGCGTCGTGTCTCCACGTGGATCTCGATCCGCGTTCAGGGGAGAATTTGACGGATGAACGCAAGCGGATCCTGGAGCTTCTCACCACCGGCAGGCCCCCCTTTGTCCCTGAACCATCTGTTGTTTTGGATAGTGGCGGAGGCTACTGGGCTATCTGGAAACTGGAGCCGCCCAAAGCGATCACCGGCGCCGACGAAATTGATCTTTTGGAGCGCTACAACCTCGGGCTGGCGACGGTCCTGGGCGGCGACGCCTGCCACAACATCGATCGGATCGCTCGCCTGCCAGGGACCGTCAATGTCCCCGATGAAAACAAATTGCGGAAGGGAAGGCTGCCGGCGTTGGCGACCGTGTGGTCGTTTAATGAAGGGCTCGGGTACACACTCGATTCTTTCGAACCTGCGCCAGCCGTGCAAGCCGATGTGGTCAATGCACCTGCGGGTCAAGTGTTCGTTCCGGCCGCCCCAAAATTTCTGGTTTCGATTAACGAACTGGATCGGTGGAACGTCGATGAGCGCTTGAAAATTGTCTGCGTGCAGGGTCGCGATCCTGCGACGGCTAAAACGAAAGCGGACGACAGCCGGTCCGCCTGGCTCTTTGATGCAGTATGTGGCCTCGTTCGAGCGCAAGTGCCGGACGAGATCATCCATTCAATCATTTTGGACCCTAGCTTTGCCATCTCCGAAAGCGTTCTGGACAAGGGCAGGAACAGCTCGCGATATGCCATACGGCAGATAGAGAGGGCTAAGGAGTTCATAATCCACCCCTACCTAAGGGACCTGAATGAACGGCATGCCGTGATTCTGGACTGGGGCGGAAAGTGTCGGATTGCCACCTTCGGAAAGGAAGCGCATTCGAACCGATCCACCATCAGCATGCAGACATTTCAAGACATAAGGGATGGCTACCTTAATAAGCGGGTTCCAGTAGGAACTACAGGAGCGATGTCAAAGGAAGTGCCGCTGGGCAAATGGTGGCTGGAGCACCCGATGCGGCGTCAGTACCGCGAGATCGTATTCGATCCATTGGACAAGGCTGCTTCCGATCAGCTCAACCTTTGGACCGGATTCGCTGTTGAGCCCCTACCTGGAGACTGGTCCTTGATGCGTCAGCATATTCTTGAGGTGCTGGCTAAGGGCAACGAAGCATGGAGCAACTATATCATCCGATGGACTGCGTGGGCGATCCAGAATCCTGATCGCGCTGCCGAGGTCGCGCTCGTGTTTATCGGTGGGAAGGGCACCGGCAAAGGTACTTTCGGAAATGCGCTTTGCACTATATTCGGACAGCATGCGCTCCATGTATTCAGCGCTGAGAGCCTGGTCGGACGCTTCAACGCGCATTTGCGAGACGTCTGCCTGCTCTTCGCGGATGAGGCTTACTGGCCCGGCGACAAGAGCGCCGAGGGCGCGTTGAAGGGTTTGATCACTGAACCGGAGATCGCGATTGAAGCGAAGGGCGTCGACATGGTCAAGTCGACGAACCGTCTTCATGTCCTGATGGCTAGCAACGAGAACTGGGTCGTGCCGGCGTCGATGGACGAGAGGCGCTTCGCCATATTCGATCTAGCTTCGCACCGGGCTGGCGATGACGCCTACTTCCACGCACTCCACTACCAGCTCTACAACGAAGGCGGGCTGGCAGCCATGCTGATAGATTTGCAGCAGATGGATCTTGCCGGCTGGCACCCAAGGCAGGGCATCCCGAAGACTGATGCCCTAGCTCAGCAGCAGGCCGAAAGTCTGTCACCTATTGATCAGTTCTGGTTTGACTGTTTGGTTAGTGGTGAACTGCCGCCTTTCGCCCAGCTCGACATTGGTGACGAGGCGTTTATGCCGACCAGTCGCCTCGCGGAACATCTATCTAAAACGAACCGATGGGGCGTGACGAGCGTGAAGGTGGCCGCTTTCCTTGGAGCGGGCCGAAATTCAGCTCCTGGCATGGGTTTCGTGAAGGACGACAGCAGGCGGCCGCGAGGGTTCCGCATCCCCAGGTTGGAGAAGGCTCGTGAGATTTGGGACAAGGCGCGCTTCCGGCATGTTTGGCCCACAACGGGGGAGTGGGAACGACTTCACGACTCGGTCGACTGGAATGGCAGTCCCCCATTCTAGCTGGTTGCCGGCTATCTCGGCGGTAGGTCGGTAACATATTTCTTATGATCGCTGAGGCGCTTAACCGACTTCACCGCCTTGACCTACTTTGTATGAAATTCGTGTAGTGATTTCGCCCTTGGATCTAGAGCATCTCAGAAGAATGCGGTTGATTCGGTCAAGCCGGCGCTCCTTTGTTTTGTTTTTACCCCTGCGCAACGATGCCAAAAAACGCCTCTTGCGCCGAAGGCAGAACATCAGCTTACGAACCGAAGCCGGCTCGCGGTCGTCCGAGTCCCAGGACTTCTCGGCCGAGCGCGGAAGAGCCGCCCTTCAGTCAATATGACTTAATAGCCCTCGCCCCAGAGGGTTTGGTCCTGGTGCTGGCGCCACTGCGTCGTGATTTCCTTTGTCTCACCTCCACGGCTGGTCGTGGGGAGCAAAAGAAAGGACGACTAGATGTCAACAGAAGCGGACCAACCCGAAGATGCCTATGCGGAGTCCCGCCGCCGGTTCGGCGGATGGGAGGACTGGAGCTCAGAAAATCTCGAATATCTGCTGCACAACCTAATGAACGGCCACTGGGACGATGCGGCCGAAACCATTCCTGGTGCCGCGTTAGCAGCGGCTGGCTTTGCCCTTGTTATTTCCGCACTGGATCATGGGTTCACCGACGATGGGGCCAAGGGAGCGCTTAACGGCATCTGGTTCGCTGTTGATTCTTTGTTGGAGCGGGCCGACATCGATGAATACGAATTCGATCCAAAGGTGCAAAAGACGCTCGAGCTGATATGGAACGCGACTTCCTGGTGCGCACAATCTGGCTATGGAACAGGCTGGCGTCCCGGGAATGCCATCTTTGGCAGCTCTGGGGCCGTGCCGGAACCTCGCCCATTGTCGGAGCGTGCACTTAGCTCAGATTGGGACCCGACGACACCGGCCCCGACTGAGCCGGCAATCGGTGAGTGACTTCTGCTGAACTGCAGAGGCAGAAATCGCGGCGGACTACCCTCCAGTCCCCCGCAATTCCGACGAGGGGACCCGCCGACTGCGTCGACATCATAACGGTGGCGATGATGCGATCGTCGCGCGCGCATCAACGACAGATCCATCTGGCCGACCGCCTCCTGTCCTTGGATAAGTCGGCACTTCAGCGGCCTTCGGGAAGGCACAGTCGCAGGGCATTAGCGCCACAGCTCTCTTATCGCTGCAATTGTCGACCTCCAGGCAACCAGAGCGCCTGCCAGGAGTCGGCGACCCCAACTGGGCCTCGGTGGTGCAAGGCGCACAGCATCTTCGACATCCCGCCTTTGCACAGCGGTAATTGCCTCAGGTGACATCGAACTTGCCCATAGAACACGGTTGTCCGAAACGATGTAATGCGACCGGCAAGGAAAACTCCAATTGCCAACGGAAGGGGTCAGCGAGACCCTGCCATTTCGTTCGACTACGCCCCATTTGGCGGGATTCAACGGCGTCACCACTTCAAGACCGCAGCCGCAGCAGCACAGATGGGTGGCCGTCGAAAAACGCCGCGAGATATATAGGACGCCCGCCTGAACATCGTCGGGGATGTATTCGACGAACCTTGGCTGAAGACGATCAACCGGCGCCATCAGGTCCCTCGGTGATGATTTCGCCGCTTGCTATGGAGTATCCGAGGTAGACCGACTGTCGACTATCCCGATAGATCGTCGCCAGCTTCTTCCATTGAATGACCGCTAAGGCGGCGTTTAGCGCGTTTAGCTCGGCGATCTGGATGTTGCTGGTATACTCATTGGCACCGCCAGCGTCGTCCGCGTAGGAAATATGCGGCGCGGCGAGGTCGCGGGTTCCGGGCGTGCTGACGGTGACACGTACGATGCCCCCAAGTCGCCCGTCGTCGACTGTCACGCCCATGCCGGCGTCGGCGAACGAGATGCCATTGGCCAGGAGATAGTCAATGACTGCGCGCTTGGCTTGGCCGACATCCATGCAGACGAACACGAAATCGAGGCCGGCTAACGCCCCCACGTTGGTCTCGTCGAGAAAAAATGCGTGCGGTTTGATTCCACGGTGCAAGCGCGAATAAATGCCGGTAAATCGGTCGACTTTTAGCGTGCCATCCTTCAATTCATCCAGGCTGGCTGCACCTGGTGCCCGGAATGCGTTGTGCTGGGAAAACACGTCTCCATCGAAGAGATGGATTTCAGCGACCGAGCTCTTCGCGACAAGATCAAGAATATAGCTGCCAGTGCCGCCGAGGCCCGCAATGCCGATCTTTTGTCCGGCAACCTTCGAGTTAATCGCGCCGATACCCGCGCGGCTCGTTGCCGTGTCGACATACTGGAACACTGACTCCTCGGGTTCGGCTGCGATAGCTGGAAAAATCCGGGCTGTGGCGGTCGGATCGAGCTTTGCTGCCGCGCCGGCGATGCGCCCTATGTATGTGGTCATCTTGTGGTGGTAGTCGCGGTAGTCGGCCTTGGCGGAGAAGGTAAAGGCCGCATGCAGGCCAGGGGCCAGGTCCTGCGGCCCGGCTCCATTTTCGATTGACCTGATTTTGGCGCCGTCTGCATGGCACGGGTGTGCTCCAGTCCAGTAGCAGACATGCTTGTCGGGCTTCTCGGTGACATCCCCCGACAGTGACAGAGGCGAGATCAGTGTCGCGCGTTCTATGCTGCATGTGGAAGTGACAAAGGGGACGTTCCTGACAAGCAAGAAACCGTCCCGAATGTCGATGTCATAGCCCTCGTTTTGCAGACGGAGCAGATCAGAACTAAGAGCGATTGGTCGACGTGACATCGAACTCCATCCCGTCCTTGATTTTCACCGACTGGCTTTCGACCAACGTGCCCGCCGGCTTGTTTCCTTGTCCGCGGGTGTACTGGACCGTGTACTGGATACCATCGCCGGTTGGATGGCCGGGAAAGGCGATCTCGACCACCTCGTCGAAGGAGATCTCCTCCTTCTTGGGCAAGGTTTTCGCACGTCCGTTCACGATGATCGTGACGGTCTTCTCTTTCCCGTGTGGGGCATTTTGTGCGGCGTCGGCGACGTCCATGGCTTTCTCCTTGATGCTGGTTTGAGCAATCAATTGCGAAATCGCAATCGATTTGATACCAGTAAGGGAGATTCGGGAGAATTGCAAGATCGCAATCGATCCCTTTTTCGCAACGGAGACGACGTGACAGACAACTTTGATACGGAATCATTCTTCGCAGCACTGAACGCGACTCGCCTGAGCAAGCAAATGACTTGGAAAGATGTCGCGGAGGCGACTGGAGTTGCCGCCTCCACATTATCTCGGATGGGCCAGGGCGCAAAACCCGATGTGAACGGGCTAGCTGCCCTTCTGAAATGGTCGAAGCTCAAGGCCGAATCGTTTATTCCTGGAACAACAGCAGGCGAGGCACTGCCCCTGGCCAAAATCACCGCGCTTTTACGCGCTGATCCAAACCTTACGCCGACGAACGCCAAGCTGATGGAAGAGATTGTTCTCAGCACCTACAACAGGTTGAAGGAGAGCTGACTTGGCATTTCGGCATGGCTTCAAGGCGGACGCCAACCGCATCGCGCTTAAGGTGCGCGAGCAGATGGGCCTTGGGCCGATCGATCCGATCGATCCCGTCGCGATTTGCTCCGAGTTTGACATTGTCTTGCTGAAGCTCAGCGAACTCGGCTGCGACGCCAGAGCATTTCTCGGCAGGGATCAGTCGGCATTTTCTGCCGTGACCGTGCCGCGCGGTGCGACCACTGCGATCGTCCACAACGATTCGCACCATCCGCTCCGACAGCGCAGCAACATCTGCCACGAACTGGCGCATTGCTTCCTTGGACATAAAGGCACGCCGCCGCTGACGGAGGAGGGTGCCCGCGCCCGCGATGGTGGTGTAGAGGCGGAAGCCAATTTTCTTGGCGGCTGTCTACTCATCTCGAATGAAGCAGCGCTCAATATCGTCAGCCAAGGGCTGGTATCGGTTGCAAAGCAGCTGTACGGCGTCAGCCAACCAATGCTCGACTATCGATTGCGCGTCAGCGGCGCCCACACCATCCATGCGCGCCGGGTCGGTGCGGGCAGCCGCAATCGCGCCGGCGCCACTTCCTAGGCTGGCGATAAGGCGCCGCGTGTTGAGCTGAGCTGGCGGACTGGCCCCCATCGCTGCGCGGTTGCCGCGAGAGGGGACCCGAAAGAAACCGGTGCCAGCGTTTTTTTGACCGGGGAGGGGGAGGTCATTGCGAATAGGAAGCCGATGCTCTGCGCCCTCGATAAGAGAGCACCTTCTTTCCGCGTTTCAAGGTCTAAGCGGTCATCGGTGCGATCACACTTTAGGGCCAAATCTGGGCGGCGCTCCCCCTGCGCTCCCCCGAGCCGCTTTCGGCCCGACGGCACCCGGCCTGCCGCGCCGCTTTGCGGCCCGGCACCCTAACCTCAGTTGGAGTATGCTGGGCTTTGTTCCCAGAGTCGTCACCGAAATGCCGGCGCGGCGCACCACTGCAGGTAAGCGACAGAAGGCAAGGCCGTACACCCGATGCCAATATGGCGCCGTGTATCGGTCCGGCACCTTGTGCGCTATCATCGTGACGGAGTTGAAGCCGACGAGATCGAGCTGCACGGGAGGGAAGGCTAAAAATGGGGACCGCCGCAGTCGTACTGATTTTGCTCCAGGCAGCAAAAACCGACGGTTGGGTAGTCGGCAAGTATATCAAGACCTTCGATTCAATGCCGGCTTGTGCCGCCGGCAGAAGTCTTGGCCTCGAAAAGACCGACGTTCGCCCAGAGCAGGTCTTCTGCGTGGAGTTCACACCCGGTACTGGAAGCAAAGAGGGCGTGACGATGCTGTTTACACAGGCACTCGGCTCGAAGCCCAGCGAGGTCGCCGGTCGATACATGGATGACTTTGAATCACTAACCGAATGCAACTTGGTCAGGGATCGCGCATTGGCCAAGAACGCGTCGTTGGCCGATGAAGTTCGTTGCGTGGACTTTACACCTAACATGACCCTGGACGGCTTGGGCCGTCGTGAGGTGATGGGCCTTTTGAGGTCCAAGGGCATTACTGAAGAGGACCTCAACGCCGCTACCAGCCCATAATGTTGATGCAGCGCCCCGCTCGGTCAGCCCTCGATCTGCAGCCGGTCGGTCGCGCATTTGCGGACCCGGAGAAATGGGCCGCCAACTCTATTTGCTCATGTCCGGCCAAACACCTCGCGCAATTGCCTCGACCGCGATGTTGACAAAGTCCGAAAGCCCCTCACTGTCGTTCTGATCTAGCCCTTTCGGCTCCTTGCAACGTGAGTACGCGACCTTTTGAGCCGCGACGCTATCCTTCGTCCCGGTTTGCTGGTTAAGGGCGACCGCCGATCGACCAATAAGGCAGGCGACATAGTCATCTGTGGGATCGGCGAACCCGGAAGCCATGTTCGCCAAGAGAGAAATGATTACAACGGGCGTCCTCAATGCACACCTTTGGATTGTTTCGGAGCCATGACAGTCGCGATGTCCTCCTATTTCATTCGGGCCTGTTGCTACGCCTATTCCAGGGAGGGCGCAGGCGGCGGATCAGCCCTTCCTCAAGGCCAGCTATCAAGTTTACAGGTAATCCGCCCCACGTCAGCGCGGGCGGCGTGAGGGTGTAGATTTCCACCGTCGAGCCATTCGCCAGACAATTGAGAATCTCGCCCCGCACGCGAGCAGAAGTTCGCAAGGTCTTTGATGTCGAGTACCGTCGAAATCTGCTAGCAAATCCGCGCTGCGCCGACCCCACGTAACAGACAGTCCCATCCACAACATAGGCATAGACGCCTGGCGTCCGCTCGCTTGTAAAGTCAAGCTCGATCAATTCGCCATCCGCTGTCGACCATTTCCCAACCAGATGAAATCCTCCGCTTACGAGTGAAGACAACGGAGAAGGCTGAGAATGAGGTTTCATGCGGCAGTCGCACCCTAGATAGAATTTAGAGCTTGAAACTTGCCACATCTAGGGGCCATCGCCAAACGGGGTCGGACAGCCGACCTTTGTTGGAATAATGCCGGATCGTGTCGAGCATGGGCGATCTGCGACCGCCGCCACGGTCCAGCGCGGCGAATCTGTGAGTGGACGCTCCAGGCGAGTTCCGTCGATCGTCACTTTGGTCTAAACAGCCACCTTCAGTATCGTTTCTGCATGGACGCGAATGACGATCTCATCGAAAACGGCCAAAATGCTTTGGGGACGAGCGGCAGGCCGCTGTTCAATGCCGAATTGCCGGATTCCGCTGGTGCTTGACGAAACCGAGACTGATGACCCGGCGCTTGTCGGCGAGATGGCGCATATGGTTGCGGAAAGCGAGGATGGGCCCCGTGGCGTATCTCCGCTCACACCTGAACAGCGCGACCTTTACGGAAATCTGATTCTGCTCTGCAGGAATCACCACGGAGAAATCGATCGTCAGCCAGCGACCTGGCCCGTTGAGCGCCTACATCAGATTAAAGCGGATCACGAAACTTGGGTGAGGCAGTCACTTCCAGGCTTCGACGCACTGAAACAGAGGGACGAGGAAACTTACGCGGGATATATCGACGAATGGAGCAAGCGCTGCCACTTAGAAGAGTGGACGGCATGGACTAGCGCTGTGCTCTCAAATGGTCAGCCAAGCCTTGATGTGGCAGTGAGTGAAGATTTGTTCGAGCTTGGCCGTTGGACGCTAAAGCGTATTTGGCCGGGTCGATACCCCTCGCTTGAAGCGGCCATGCAAAACTTCGCCCGCGTGCTTCAAGATTTCCTTCGAGTGTTCAACAAACACGCCGAGAAACCATTTGCAGAGGCAGACGAAATCTGGACAAAGAAGTTCTATGCGATCGAAGAATGGAACCCGGAGCTTTATCACCGCTTGGCCCGTCAGTACGACCATCACGTTGATTTGGTGCAGGACCTTATTTTAGAACTTACGAGAGCCGCCAATCTGGTTTGCGACCAAGTCCGGGCACATCTTCTTTCCTCGTATCGAATTAGAGAGGGGCGGTTGTCCATCAGGTCAGGCCCCCATTCAGATATGACCTGGAGAGAGGTTGTGGTTAAGTACAACGAGAAGGAACGCGCGGCAGTGCCGCCTTATCCTGGCTTAGATGCCTTCCTAATAGCTCGAGCCACCCGCGACATGAACTTCGGAGACAGTTCTGCGCCCGATTGACAGGGGGCGTGAGCCGGCCGTGTGCAACTGATTTCATAGCCGCGCGGTTCACTGGAAGTCGGCACAAACTTGCAGCATATCGACCGTTCGCTTTTCCCTGGGCACTCGGCCAAGCGCTGAAGGGCTTGATATGCGCGAGCTAAATCGCGCACAACGCTTCGAAGCATGGGGTACACCGTTGGAAAAAGTTGACGCCTCTTTACCCTTCGGCGCCGTAGGGTCAGGGTGGTTCGCAGGCCGCGACGATGCGCGCATGATGCGTTTCGGCGTCCGATTGGAAGGCGGCGGCGCGCACCAATCCAAGACGCTGATGCTCAGCGAAATTGGCGCTTTGGTATCCGCCAGCTCTGCTGCCGGCGCGGATTTTCGCGGCAAAATACTTGGCGAAAACGTCCTTGGAAAGGCGACGGCCAGCGGGCGCTTATCCATTTATCGAAATCTGTCTTCGCTTTACGGCCTGTCCAATGTGCCTGCGATAACGAAGGCATTCTTCGAACTGGCGAAGGGTGACGCCCAAAGCCGACCACTGCTCGCATTGCTGGTTGCCTTAGCGCGCGATCCTCTGCTTCGGGATACGGCGCAGCCGGTCGTCGAGGCGCTGGTTGGCGAGTTGGTGCAATGGCCGGTACTCGCTAATGCGGTAACTCGCGCGCATTCCGGCCGATTCAGCGAGAAAATGCTGCGGTCGCTGGCTCAGAATTGTGCTTCCACCTGGACGCAGACTGGCCATCTCGAAGGACGTTACGACAAGAAAAGACGAAAGGTCCATGCAACCGCTCCCGTTGCGGCGCTTGCGGCTTTGATCGCAACCGTTTGCGGCTTCAGCGGGCCCGCGATGCTGTCTTCGGCCTGGTTCAAGATTCTGGATCTCGACCCGAACGCCGCACTCGATATGCTAAGGTCGGCGGAGGCGCGCGGATTGGCAAGGGTAAGAGCGGCGGGAGACGTAATCGAGATTTCCGTGAGGCAGCAGCTCGCGGCCACATTGGGGGTGCCTGACCTTGAACACGTTTGACGACTTGCTGAAAGCCTATGAGCGGCAGGTCCAACTGCCGTGGCTCGACGATGCGCCGCCCGCCGGGCGGGTCTGGCTCTTGTGGTTTGACAAGTCGATGCAGCGGAAGTTTACAGGCCGGATCGGTGAATTCGAACATGCGACGATGAAGACCGGACGCGGTTGGCGGCAGGTGAGCCTTGCGCCATGGTTCGGGCAGTGGATCGCGGGTAATGAGTTCTTCGAAGCGCTGCTCGATCATCCGCAGGAAATTCGAGGGCTGTTGGCGGACGCAGAATCGGCCCTAATCCATCACCTGAAGTCCGAGCTCGCAGCAACCAATTCAAATGACGTTTTGGCGCTGGACGGTTGCGGCTCGCTGTTTGGGCTCGCCCGCGTATCGGCGCTTATCAGCAAGGTCGCTGACTCTATCCCTGGTCGAATGCTCGTGTCGTTTCCAGGAAAACATGCCGCCGGGATTTACCGGCTGCTGGATGCACGCGACGGCTGGAATTATCACGCGATACCGATCCCGCCAGACCACGCTTTGTGACGGGGCTGAATCAATGAGGGGGGCTGACTGAATGCTTAACAAGGACACGTTCTATAAAGACCCGGCCGACTACCGGCTTGCGAACCAAGGTGTCGCCAAAATCCAGTTTCCTCCGACCCCCGAGGCGGTGGCCACCCTTCGCGGCGAACTGGAGACATTCGTGTGCGACGGAGCGTATGCAAACGGCCTCTCGCGCATACTCGAAGCGTTCCTCGGCTCCGTGGATAAGAATGGCGCAGCGCCGGCAGTCTGGATTTCCGGCTTTTATGGTTCTGGCAAATCACATCTGGCGAGCATGCTGGCGGCTCTATGGACGAACCTTGAATTCTCGGACGGGGCAACCGCCGAAGGGCTGGCTTCGCTCCCGCCGGAAGTCGCCGCGCCGTTGAAAGAACTTCGGATCGCCGCCAAGCGCGCCGGCGGTGTAGTCGCCGCCGGCGACACCCTCGGCACAGGCGCGGCGGATCCCGCCGAGGCAACTCTTGGAATAATTCTGCGTGCCGTCGGACTGCCCAGCGATTTGCGGGCAGCCCAAGTTGCCTTCTGGCTGGACGACACTGGGATTTTGGGCGCCGTTCGTAAAGATCTCGGTGACGGCTTCGACACCCATATCCGCAACTTCATCCTGTCGCCGAAATTCGGTGCGTCGGTGCTGAAGGCAAAGCCTGAACTAGCTGAAACGTCGCGTGAATTGGGTTCCAAGCTCCAGGCGCTGTTTCCCGAGCCGCCGCCCGTTACCGTCGATCTGTTGGAAACCATGGCTCGCCGCGCCCTGCTCCTCGGGCGAAACGAATTGCCGCTCACACTAATAGTGCTCGATGAGGTGCAGCAGTTCATCCGCCAGGACCCGAGCCTCACCCTGAAAATTCAGACCCTGGCTGAACGCCTTTCAGGCCGGTTCAATGGGCGGCTGCTTCTGGTGGCGACGGGACAGCAAGCGTTGAGCGACGTGCAGAATCTGCAAAAGCTCCTTGATCGTTTCCCGGTGCAGATTGCGCTCGGCGAAGCAGACATCGACACCGTCATCCGGAAGACCGTGCTGCGCAAGAAGCCCGGTGCGGAGAACGATATCAAAGATATGCTGAACAAGAATGCCGGCGAAATCAGCCGGCAGCTTCATGGCAGTAAGCTTGCCCACACGGTCCATGACAATGACGAGGCAGTCCTCGATTGGCCGCTGCTACCGTCGCGCCGTCGTGTCTGGGAGCACATTCTGCGGGAACTCGATCGCACCGGCTTGGGCGGGACACTTCGTGGGCAATTGAAGACAACGCTTGACGCCGCGAAGGCCTATGCGGGCAGGCCGCTCGGCCACGCTGTGCCCGTCGACTATCTCTATGGCAGGTTCGAAACGGACGCATACAATGCCGGGCTTCTGCCAGGCGAAACCCGCAACCGGATCGAAACACTGAAGGGCGGTAGCGAGCGCGAGAAACAGAAGGCTCGCGTCTTGATGCTGGTCTATATGCTCGGTCGCATATCAGGCGAGGCAGATCGTCATGGTGTCCGGGCCACACCGGAAACCATTGCTGATTTGATGGTCGTCGATCTTGGTGGCGAAGATGGCCTGCGCAAAGAGGTGCCAGAGCTTCTGGCAGAGCTCCACGCGGATGGGGCCGCGATAGAGGTCGGCGGCGAATGGCGTCTCCAAACCAAAGAGAGTGCCGAGTGGGAAAATCTCTATCGAACCGAAGTGAAATCAATACTCGCTGACCAGGCGAGCATCTCGGGCAAGCGTCGGCAACTGCTGAGCGGAGCGATCGAAACAGCGCTCGCCGGCGCATCAAGCGTTTTTCATGGCGCGAGCAAGCAAGCGCGCAGGATTCATCGCCTGGATGTGAACGAGAAAGCCCCGTCGGATGGGGTGCCGCTTCGGATGCGTATTGGCTGGGACGAGGATTTGGCGACGGCCGAAAAGGACATCGCTGGTTCCTCGCCCAATGACCCGACCATCCACCTGCTGCTGCCCAGACATCGTGCTGAGGACTTGACGCGCGAGATCGCGGCTTGGCGGGCTGCCGACAGCGTCTTACAACTCAAGGGCGTGCCGGGCACCGATGCGGGAGTCGAAGCGCAGAAAGCCATGCAGTCACGTTCGGCCAAGGCGCTGTCCGCTTCGAACGCATTGATCCGCGAGGCGATGGGTCAAGCAAAGATCATGCAGGCGGGCGGAAAGGCCCTAAACGGCGCGCTCGCCGAAGCTGTCAAAGAAGCGGCGTCAAATGCGCTTGCAAGGCTTTATCCGAAGTTTGCCGAAGGGGACAATGCTGGCTGGGGCAAGGTCTACGAACGGGCGATGAAGAAGGACCCGGATGCCATGAAGGCCGTGGATCATTCCGGCGCGCCTGAGACCCACCCGGTCTGCAAGGCAATCCTTGGCGAGCTCGGGCCCGGTCGAAAGGGGTCGTATCTCAGAACGAAGTTCACTGAGCCGGATTATGGCTGGCCGCAGGACGCCGTAGATGGCGCACTGGTCGTGCTCGCCAATGCGGGACAGATCAGGGTGACCGGCGAGGATGGCAAACAGGTTTCGCTGCCTGATCTGCCGCGCCAAAAGATCGGCGTCTGCACTTTTAGGGCTGAAACCACGGTTATTACCGTTACACAGCGCATGGCCGCACGGGGCTTGCTCACCGAGGCAGGCGTTCATTTTGAGAACGGTCAGGAAGCCTATGCCTTGTCGTCCTTGCTCGACCGACTGCAAGGCGCAGCAAAGGAATCCGGAGACGAAGCGCCTGCCCCTGAGCCGGACGCGGTGCCGAATCTCAACCATCTGAAGTCATTGTCAGGCAACGACTTGTTAGCGGCGATCGCCGAAGACGCTACGCGATTGCGCGACAAACTGAAGGCCTGGAAGGCGGCGACGGCGAAAATTGGCCAAAGGCTGCCGAATTTCCGGGTAGCGGAGAGGCTCGTGCAACTAGGCGCGTCGGAACAGAAGTCCGATCTCGACACGATCAAGGCCAACCGGCAGTTGCTCGCCGATCCAGACCCGATGCCTCCCGTCATCTCCGCTGCAGCCAACGCGCTACGCGGAAGGCTGAACGCAGCTTTCGAATCCTGGAAGAAGTCCTGGGACGCCGGCGAGACCAGGCTTGCGACCAGTGAGACCTGGAACAAGCTCTTGCCCGAACAGAAGCATTCGATCCGGGAGGCGGAGAAAATCCTGCCGTTGACGAAGCCAGAATTGGACACCCCCGCGTCGATAACCGAATCACTAGGGCAGCGCAGTTTCATCGGCTGGGAGAACGCAACGAAGGCACTACCAACACGGATTGATGAAGCCCTAGCGAGCGCGGCAATCCTGCTAGAACCCAAGGCCCAGACAATCAGCCTGCCAGGCGGCCTGTTGAAGACCGAGCAGGACCTAGACGCATGGATTCAGGCCGCGCGCGCATCGCTGAAGGATGCGCTGGCCAATGGCCCTGTAATACCAAAGGTATGACGACATGAGTCAGCACTATCTCGCCACGCCGCTCCGCCGCGCGCTCGAAAGGACCATCAAGGAAGCCCGCCTCGTTGCCGAAGCTGGCGCAGCCGAAACGATCCGCCGTCTAGGGGTCGCCCAGGCAAAAGCTCCTGACTACCTTTCAAATAACGACAGGGAACTCCGCAGGCGATTGCGGGCGCATGCACGAACGCTGGGTGACAGATTCGACAAGGGCAGCGACGAACAGGAAATCAGAAGGCTCACAGAGGCTGCGGCCTACGCGCATTGGCACCGCATGCTGTTTGCCCGATTCCTGGCCGAACGCGGACTGCTCAGGCATCCGGAGCACAATGTGCCGGTATCATTGGAGGATTGCCGGGAAATCGCGCAAGAGGAAGGATCGGTTGACGCCTGGACAGTTGCCGAACGCTATGCGGCATCCATGTTGCCGGCTGTCTTCCCCATCGACGATCCGGTTCTTTCGCTGACCCTCGATCCAGGGCAGGGACAGGCGTTGCATCGACTGGTGACCGATCTAGATGACGACGTGTTCCAGGCGGAGGACAGCCTCGGCTGGACGTACCAGTTCTGGCGCGCGGCGGAAAAAGATGCGGTCAACAAAAAGGGCGACAAGATCGGCGCGGATGAGATCTCTGCCGTGACCCAATTGTTCACCGAGCCTTACATGGTGCGCTTTTTGCTGCACAACACGCTTGGGGCGTGGTGGGCCGGCAAGGTTCTCGCAGCCGACACGGAGCTCGCACAGACTGCGCTGGATGAGGACACGCTTCGGAGTGCATGTAGCCTGCCGGGTTACGCCTTCGACATGCTGCGCTTTGTTAAGGAAGGTGTCGGCCCCTGGCGGCCGGCGGCGGGAATATTTCCGGGTTGGCCAAAGGCGGCCAAGCCCATCACTGTGCTCGACCCGTGCTGCGGGTCTGGGCATTTTCTGACCGAGGCGCTGGCGATTCTCACCGCGCTACGTCATGCGGAGGAAGGCCTGTCACAGGCCGAGGCCGTCACTGTCGTGCTGCGAGACAATCTTTATGGACTGGAGATCGACGGGCGCTGCGTGCAGATAGCAGCATTTGCTGTGGCGCTCACCGCGTGGCGTATCGGGGGTTGGCAAACCCTGCCACTGCCACATATCGCGTGGGTCGGTGCGCCACCGCCTCTGCCCAAGGCCGAGTTTATGGAGCTCGCAGAAGGCAACAAGGAACTCGAGCGTGCCCTTGCATCGCTACATGACTTGTTCACGCAAGCACCGATCCTAGGCAGCCTATTGGAGCCAACGGGCGGCGATCTAGTCAATCCGATGCGAATTGCGCGTGTGGAAGACCTGCTGGAACCGCTTCTGGTCAGAGCAAGAAAAGCGGAGCCGGTACAGGTGGAGGGAGTTGTCGCAGCACGAGGCATGGCAGATGCGACAGCGTTTCTTACCCGCAAGTACACGCTACAAGTGACCAATGTACCGTATTTGGGTAGAGGGAAGCAGACCCATATCTTGGCGAGCTTTATCGAACGCGTATATGAGGATGCCAAATCCGATCTCGCCACCGCTATGCTGTCACGTATGATGAATCTTGCATCCAAGGGCGGAGTTGTGGCGGCAGTCACACCTCAAAGCTGGTTATTTTCTGGCGGATATAAGAAGTTCCGCCAAGATTTTCTCTCACGTATAACCTTCAATTTTATTGGTGCTCTCGGCTCACGCGCCTTTGAGACTATTAGCGGCGAAGTCGTAAACACTGCGCTTGTCGGGCTTATTAACACGCACCCAAATCCAGGTTCAACAATGGCCGGGATCGATGCAAATGGCGGTTTGGACGCGCGCGCAAAATCAACCGCCCTTGTTCATGGTGCTGTGCGCACACTGACTCAGAGCGCACAAGGAGCAAATCCCGACAGTCGTATTGCAATTTCACAATCATCCGAAGTCCCCCTCCTCCGTGATTTTGCTAGCTCTTTTAAGGGCATTGCGACGGGCGACATGTCGCAGTTTATTTTCCGCTTCTGGGAATTCTCCCATCTCGATCCAGTTTGGTCGCTGCTCCAAGAGCCTCCGACATCGACTGGCGACTTCACGGCAAGGGCAGCCGTGCTGCGATGGGAAAATGGGAAGGGCTCACTTCTGTCGTTTGTTGAAGATCGTTTAGGAAAGAATGGAGTAGGTGCGTGGCTACGTGGCGGCGCAGCTTGGGGGAACGCCGGCGTGGCCGTTGCGCAAATGGGAAGTTTGCCTGCAACGCTCTATTCTGGAACTCTTTTTGACGAGAGCACTGGTGCGATTATTCCAAAAAACAGTGCCATATTGCCTGCAATGTGGTGCTTCCTACGTTCAAAGCAATTTGCGGATAGCGTTCGCCAAATTGATAAATCTCTCAAAGTTCCGACGCTAACTCTCTTAAAAGTACCCTTCGACCTTCAGCATTGGGAACTGGTAGCGGCCGCCGAGTGCGAGGGCGGCCTTCCCGAGCCCTATTCCGCCGACCCTACCCAATGGCTCTTCCACGGCCATCCAGCCAAGACTGACAGGGGCTCCGCACTGCATGTCGCACTCGCCCGCCTCAGCGGCTATCGTTGGCCAGCGGAATCCGACAAGGACATGCGCCTTTCTTCCGAAGCGCGCGAATGGATTGCGAAGACGACGATACTTCCCGAGGGGGACAATGATGGCTTGCTCGCACTTTCTGGCGTCGCGGGCGAGAAGCCGCTGGCTGACCGATTGCGCAGTCTTCTCGCCGCTGCATTTGGCGTGGATTGGTCCGACGCCCTGGAACGCCGTTTGGTAGCCGAGGCCGACGAGGCGCTGGACAAAAAAACGGCCAAGGACGGTTCCTTGGAAGCCTGGTTATGTGACCGCGCTTTTCGGCAGCACTGTGGGCTTTTCCACCAGCGCCCCTTCCTTTGGCATATCTGGGACGGGCTGAAGGACGGGTTCTCGGTGATTGTCCACTATCACCGCTTCACTCGATCAAGCCTGCGCAAGCTGACCTACACCACGCTCGGCGACTGGCTGGCGCGTGCAAAGGCGGAAAGCAATGATCTCCGCTACGAAAAGGGCCGCGAGCTTCAGCAGAAGCTGGAGAAGGTACTCGAAGGCGAAGCGCCCCTAGACATTTTTGTGCGCTGGAAGCCGCTGACTGAGCAGCCGCTCGGCTGGGACCCTGATCTCGATGACGGCGTGCGCATGAACATCCGTCCGTTCATGGAGGCCGGAATTCTGCGCGAGCCACCCAAGGGAATCAAATGGGTCAAGGATCGCGGCAATGATGTGCCTTCCGCGCCTTGGTATCCGGTCTTCAAGGGCGAGCGGATCAATGACCACCACACCACGCTTGACGAGAAGCGTACGGCGCGAGCCAGTAAGTCACAAGCGGCAGCCGCCCAGTGACGACGCCGCTGGACGCATTGGCCGCCGCGCTGCACGACACAGCCGGTTACAATCCCGGCGCGGAATCGCCGCCGGAAGCGGTGCTTTGGTGCGACCCCAATTCCGAGTTCTTGGCCCTTATTCCGGCACTGCGTGAGCGCCTGCTCGAATTGCTGACCTATGGCGACTACGATCCGCAAACACGGACTGGACCGGCCGTCTGGCTGCGGGCGGCCACAGTGCGAGCGGTCCCCTCGATCCCATTGTCCGAGGGCGTGACGCCGATCCTCTACGTTCCCGGCGTGGGGCGCGAGGTGCTGAAGGGCGCTGAGGACTGTCCGGCTCTATTGCAGCCGCTGGTATGGTTCACCGTTGCCGGTAATCTGTTCGGCCATACCAATGGTAAGGACTGGACACTGCGCGCCTTTTTGACTTCGGAGCGCGGCGCGTTGAAACTAAACGTCGCCGATGACGCCGTCACCCGGATAGCGCTTTCCGACGCGGCGTTGCGTTTCTGCGCCAAGCCGCTCGAAGAGCTGAAATCAAAACGCTGGGACGCGGACGCACTTAACGCCCTGCTCGCGCCTGATCTTTCCGCTGACATGCTGGACTGGATGGACGGTGCACTCGACGCGACTGCAGACCCGGCCCGTTTCACGGCCTTCGCCAGCATTGCCGATAAGCAGCTCAAATTCGATCCCCGAAAACTCTCGCCGCAGGATGCCGCGAAACGTCTTGCGCAGCGCGAGGGGAAATGGACGGAGGTGTGGTCCCGCTTCGCCTCGGGGACAGGATATGGCGGTGTCGTCGGTCTGTTGGGGGCGGAGGAGCCGACTTCGCTCTTCGAGAATGTTGAGGCCTATCCGAAGCAAAACCTGAAGGGCGAGAATGAACTCAGGGACAGCCTGTCCAAGCTGGGAAGCCTGTCGGCTGCCGAGGCGCGGACGCGGATCGTTGAATTCGACGCGAATCACGCTTGGCGTCGTGAGACGGTCTGGGCCAAGCGTGGCGAAGCACCATTGGCGCAGGCGCTGGCTTTCCTTTCAGGGATCGCGACGGCGAAACCGCTTCCGGCGCATGACGGGAAAGCACTTGCGGAATCCTATGCCGAGGATGGTGCGGCCGTGGATGGCGCCGCGATGCGAGCGCTGGCAGCAGCCCCTCGCGATGTCGATCGCAACGCTGTGTCGATTGCCCTTCGGGCAATCTATCTGCCCTGGCTCGAAGAGGGCGCGAACGCGCTCCAGGAACTGATTCGCGTAGGTGGCGTGAAGCTGGCAAAGCCAGAGGCGGCGAATAAGGAAGCGACGACAATCCTATTCGTCGATGGGCTGCGTATGGATTTGGCGCGGGACCTCAGGGGCTTGCTCGCTGCGGAAGGATTGAACGTCGATCTTTCCTGGCAATGGTCGGGATTTCCCACAGTGACCGCAACCTGCAAAGCGCTGGTCTCACCAGTGGCATCCTTACTCACCGGTCCACCGACCACATCGGACGTGCTTCCCTGGACCGGAGATGGCAAGCCGGCCACGAAACCAGTTCTTTACAAGCTGCTGGAGAGCGACGGTTGGGAGACGGGCAATTCACTGTTGGCCGATACCAAGCTGTGGACGGAAGCCGGCCGCTTCGACGAGGACGGACATGCGCTGGGCGCGCGGCTCGCGGGCCAGCTGGCCGCCGGGATTCGCGATGTGGCGGATAGCGTTTTGCAACTGGTGCGGGCCGGACGGCGCGTGCGCATCGTCACCGATCACGGCTGGCTGTTGATGCCGGGCGGGCTCCCAAAAGCCGCGCTGGAGACCGGTCTCGCCGAACCACAGGGAAAACGGAGCCGCTGCGCGATGGTGAAGCCGAAGGCCCAGACCTCCTATCTCCAAATCCCTTGGAGCTGGAACAGTGATATCTTCGTGGCGGCCGCGACCGGCGCGCATTCCTTCTATGTTGGCCAGGAATACGCGCATGGTGGCGTGAGCCCACAGGAATGCGTCTTGCCCGTGCTGGACGTCGCCGCGAGCGGACCACAAAAAGCAGATGTCGCCGAGATAAGGACCCGCTGGGAGGGATTGAGGCTTCGGGTCGAGGCTTCTGGGGGAGCCGATCTACATGTAGATCTGCGCTTGGGTGGGGAAACCAGTGGCCCAAGTCTAATCAAGGGCGTCCGGGTGCTCGACGAAAAGGGCAAGACCTCGTTTCTGGTCGGAGACGACCAAGAGGGTCAAACGGTCTGCCTGGTCGTGCTCGATGAAGGCGGAAAAGTCCTGGCGCATCGCCTGCTGACTGTCGGGGGAGAATGATGCTGGAACTGGATGCTCTCGATCGCAAGGCCGCCGAAGCCTTTCCGGGCCATATCGTGCGCAAGGATTTGGTGCGGCGTTTCCGGGGCCAGTTTCCTGTCCCGACTTATGTCGTCGAGTTCATGCTTGGGCGGTACGCCGCCAGCACCGACCCGCAGGAGATCGAGGAAGGCCTGGAGATGGTACAGTCTCAGCTTTCCGACCGCACCGTTAGAGCGGGTGAGGAAGAGCTGTTCAAATCCAGGGCGCGCGATCACCGTTCGGTACGGATCATAGACATCGTCACCGCAAGGCTGGATGCGAAAACCGACAGCTATCTGGCCACGCTCCCAAGTTTACGGCTGACCGATGTGCGTATCGACGACAAACTCGTCCAAGCGCACGAGCGTATGCTCACCGGAGGTTTTTACGCCGAGATTGAGCTCGGGTATGACGGAAGCATAGCTCAAGAGAAAGGCGGCCGGCCTTTCCAGGTTCTGAGCATGCGGGAAATCCAGCTTTCCAGCCGCGATATTTTGCAAAAGATCGCCGAGGGCCGAGCGAAATTAACCACGGCAGAGTGGCGGGATTTCCTGCTGCGCAGCGTTGGGCTGGAACCTGGCACGCTGTCGACACGGGCGCAAGACGCCATGTTGTTGCGCATGGTCCCGTTCGTCGAGAGCAACTACAACATGGTTGAGCTCGGGCCTCGCGGCACCGGCAAGAGCCATCTTTTCCAGCAGGTCTCACCCTATGCGCACCTCGTCTCCGGCGGCAAGGCGACTGTTGCGCGGATGTTTGTGAACATGGCGAACGGGCAGCGCGGCCTGGTCTGCCAGTATGATGTCGTGTGCTTCGACGAGGTATCAGGGATTTCCTTCGATCAGAAGGACGGCGTCAACATCATGAAGGGTTACATGGAATCGGGCGAGTTCTCGCGCGGCCGGGAGAGCATTCGTGCCGAGGGCAGCATCGTCATGGTCGGCAATTTCGACGTGGACGTGCAACACCAGCAGCGCGTTGGCCATCTCTTCGGGCCGATGCCGCCTGAAATGCGCAACGATACGGCCTTCATGGATCGAATCCATTGCTATCTGCCGGGATGGGACATTCCGAAAATCAACAAGGACCTGTTCACCAGCCGTTTTGGCATGGTGAGCGATGTATTGGCGGAATGCTTCTCGCGATTGCGAGCGCAGACGCGCGTCAATGTTCTGCCCGGCCGCGTGCATTTCGGTGGAGCATTGTCCGGACGCGACCAGAACGCTGTAAACAAGACCGTTTCCGGTCTTCTGAAGCTGCTTTATCCGGACTCAACCATGAAGGTTTCGGACGAGGATTTGGAATGGGCGGTTCGCCTTGCCTTGGAAGTTCGTCGCAGGGTGAAGGAGCAACAGAAGCGTATTGGCTCCGCAGAGTTCCGGAATACGCAGTTCAGCTACATGATGGGCATGGACGGCGTGGAGAAATTCGTCGCCACCCCTGAACTTCAGAGCGAAGACAGCATTGGGTCCGACCCACTACCGGCGGGCCAGGTTTGGGCGATCAGTCCTGGTGGCCAAGACGAGGGACGCGGGCTGTTCCGCATCGAAGTGACGGAAAGTCCTGGCGGGGGCGTGCGCATTCTCAATCAGTCGCCGCCGGCACCTTTCCGCGAGAGTGTGAAAATCGCGGAGCAGAATCTCTATTCGCGAGCCCGCGAGCTGGTCGGCGACAGGAACCCGCGTGAGCATGAATTTGCCGTGCAGATACGGTCGTTTGATGCAGCCCGCAGCGGGTCCCAAACTGGGGTCGGCGTGCTCATCTCTCTATGTTCGGCATTGCTGGGAAAGCCACTCAAAGGCGGTCTTATCATCGTTGGCGGGATCAATCTTGGTGGCTCCATTGATCCGATCCACAATCCAATTGACGTTGTGGAATTAGCGCTGGAAAAAGGCGCTTCGACTGTCGCTATGCCGGTGTCCTGTCGGCGAGCCCTCATCGATCTCTCCGACGACGTGGCAACGAAAATCCAGGTTTTGTTTTATGCCGATGCGTCTGACGCGCTGAGGAAAGTGCTGCACGAATAGCGTGCGGCTTGCATGGGCATGTCCAAAATGCAAGTCGGGACAAGCCTCACAGACAGCTACCAATTACTCCCCCGCTCGCTCCCCGGCGCCAGACAGCAAAAAGGCCCGGTTACCCGGGCCCTCTATGCTTTTCAAATCTAAGAAGATTTGGAGCGGGTGAAGCGATTCGAACGCTCGACCCCAACCTTGGCAAGGTTGTGCTCTACCCCTGAGCTACACCCGCTCGCACGGCGTCTTGGCCGCAAGCCGGGCCTATATGGCTGAAGAGCGCGGCGATTGCAACAGGGAAATCGCAGGCTTTTTGTGACACGCCGCGCCGGGCCGGCAAGCCGCCGGCGGGCGGCGGGGCGCCAGCGCGAAGGGCGGTGCCGCTCCCCATGATGTCGCATGACGGTCTTGTGTCGGCTGCCCCATTGGCCGTAAACGGCTGGCTTGAGAAACGGAACGAAACCGATGCCGAAGACCGAAGCCGATTTGATGGCCTTTCTCGCTGAACTCGGGATTGCCGCCTCGACGAAGCGCCATCCGCCGCTCTACACGGTCGCGGATTCGCAGGCGTTGCGCGGCGAAATCGCCGGCTCGCACACGAAGAACCTGTTCCTGAAGGACAAGAAGGATAATTTCTTCCTGGTCACCGTCGGCGAGGACGCGGTCGTCGACCTGAAGCAGATCCACCAGGTGATCGGCGCCGCCAGCCGGGTCTCCTTCGGCAAGCCGGAGATGCTGATGGAGCTGCTCGGCGTCACACCGGGCGCCGTGACGGTCTTTGGCGTCATCAACGACACGGCAAACAGGGTCAAGCTCGTGCTCGACAAGGATTTGATGGAGCATGCGGTGATCAATGGGCATCCGCTGACCAATGAGGCGACGACATCGATCGCGGCGCGGGACCTGATCAGATTCGTCGAGGCAACCGGGCACGATGCTGCTATCTTGAAAGTCTCCGTGTGATCGCCACATGGATGGCTTGAGTCAGATGGTCTGAAGCATAGGGCGCCTGGCCGCCGGCCGGCGGCGCCACGGAAGGGTAAAGAGATGAGCGACAACAATCCGTTCGGCGGCTCCTTTGGCGGTAATGGCGGCCAGTACACCACCTCGGTGCAGTATGGTGGAGCGGCGCCGGCGCCGGCGAAAGTCGCGCTTGGCGATGCGCCCGCCGCTCCCGCCGATGTGATCAAGGACACGACGACGGCTGCCTTTGCCGCCGATGTCATCCAGGAATCGCGCCGCCAGCCGGTGCTGGTCGATTTCTGGGCGCCCTGGTGCGGGCCTTGCAAGCAGCTGACGCCGCAGTTGGAGAAGGCGGTCAAGGCCGCCGGCGGCAGGGTCAAGCTGGTCAAGATGAACATCGACGACCATCCCTCGATCGCCGGCCAGCTCGGCATCCAGTCTATCCCGGCGGTCATCGCCTTCAAGGACGGCCAGCCGGTCGATGGCTTCATGGGCGCCATCCCGGAGAGCCAGATCAACGAATTCATCACCAAGGTCGGCGGCAAGGGCAATGGCGCGCCGCCGGTGGCGGAAGCCCTGGCCGCGGCGACCGAAGCGCGCGAGGCCGGCGACATGCAGACCGCGGCCGACATTTATGACGCCATCCTGGCGCAGGCGCCGGAGACGATCGAGGCGATCGCCGGACTGGGCGAACTGTTGTTCGACGCCGGCGACACGGAAGGCGCCGAGGCGCTTTTGGCAACAGCCCCGGAGGCCAAGAAGGATGCGCCGCCGCTGGCAGCCCTGCGCGCCAGGATGGCGGTTGCGGCGCAAGCGGCGGCTCTCGGCAATCCAGCCGAGTTCGAGCGCCGGCTGGCGGAAAATCCTGGGGATCACCAGGCGCGCTTCGATCTGGCCATGATCCAGAACGCCAACGGCGACCGCACTGCGGCCGCAGACAATCTGCTGGCCATCATCAAGGCCGACCGAAGCTGGAACGAGGATGGCGCCAGGACGCAATTGCTGCAGCTGTTCGAGGCATGGGGCATGACCGACGAGGCAACGCTTGCCGCGCGCCGCAAATTGTCGGCATTGCTGTTTTCCTGAGCCGTTTGCCGGTTGTTTTGCCGCACGGGCTTGGCGTCGGCCATGACTGCGCCAAATTAGAACTGCCATGACGCGCTTCTGGTGAAGCGATCGGAGGAATATGGTGCAAGCGGGAAACGCGCATTACCGGCTCGCCAAGGATTTGCCGTCGACGATCCCGATCTTTCCGCTCGAGGGTGCGCTTTTGCTGCCGGGAGGCCGCATGCCGCTCAACATCTTCGAGCCGCGCTATCTGCAGATGGTGGACGAGGCGATCGCCGGCTCGCGGCTCATCGGCGTCATCCAGCCCAGTCTCGACGGCGCCTTGCGCGGCGATGGCGAGCCGGAGCTCTGCAATGTCGGTTGCGCCGGGCGCATCATCGCCTTTTCCGAGAGTGGCGACGGCCGCTACCTGATTTCGCTGCAGGGCGTGTGCCGGTTCCGCATCGCCCACGAATTGACGGTCAAGACGCCGTTTCGCCAGTGCAAGCCCGCGCCTTTCCTTGCCGATCTCGACGAGGATCAGGCGGACAACGAGATCGACCGGCCATCGCTGCTCAAGGCGTTTCGCGCCTATCTGCAGGCCAACGATTTGGAGGCCGACTGGGAAAGCGTCAGCCGCGCCGAAAATGCCATGCTGGTCAATGCGCTGTCGATGATGGCGCCCTACGGGCCGGCCGAGAAACAGGCGCTGCTCGAAGCAGCCGACCTGAAGACCCGGGCGGAGACGCTGATCGCCATCACCGAAATGGCGCTGGCGCGCGAGAATGAGGACTTTGGCTCGAGTTTGCAGTAAGATGTGTCGATATTCAGGTGAGACCGGCCTGCAAGTGGCGGCTTCCTGCGCTTCCCCGTTCTACCGCGTTGCGGTAGAACTGAGCTCACGTACGAAAAGTACGCTCCGCTCCGGTTCTCGGTATCAGCCATTTTCGACTCGGCCTGACCTGAATCTCGGCACATCTTAGGCCCGCAACTGGCTGGGAAGAGAATCTTATGGCGGCGGACGGACGTGACGAGAGGAAGGTCGATCCCAAGCTGCTGGAGCTGCTGGCCTGCCCGCTGACCAAGGGGCCGCTGGCCTGGGATCCAGAGCGCGGCGAACTGATTTCCAGGGTCGCCAAGATTGCCTATCCGGTGCGTGACGGCATCCCGATCATGCTGCCCTCCGAGGCGCGGACGCTTTCGGTGGAGGACGTGCTCGCCCCGCCGCCGCCACGCTTGGGTGGGCCGGGCTGAGTTCTTGCACCACAGGCTGGTGAGGTGGGCGGGACAGCACCCCCCTCTGGCCTACCGGCCATCTCCCCCGCAAGGGGGGAGATTGGATGTAGTCTCGGCTTTCGCTAATCTCCACGGTTGCTGGAATGTGCGAAAGCGCCAAAGCTGCCAATCTCCCTCCTTGCGGGGGAGATGTCCGGCAGGACAGAGGGGGGTGCTGTCCCGCTGCCATCGAAGTTTTTGACACTACTGAAAATTCCGCCCCTTGGGCATGACCCTTTCCGCTTCTTCGGACAGCGTTGCGAGATCCTGCCGGATCGGTGCGCTTTGTTTGGCGGGGCTGGAGTGATCCGAACGCTCCTTGGCGAGGTCTCTCGGAGAAACCGCTGGTTCGGCCCCGCTGACCTTCTCCAGAAGTACGGTCAGCCAGGGCGTCAGATCCTCGATCCTCTCGGCGACGATGTGGACCACGCCCGATTCCGACTGCAATTTTCCGGTGACCTTGACGAACCGGGCGCCCATGACGATGGGTCGGTAACGGTCGAAGGTTCTTTGCCAGAAGATGACGTTGGCAACCGCCTTGTCGTCCTCCAGCGTCAGGAAGATCGCATTGCCCTTGCCGGGGCGCTGCCGCACCAGCACGAGGCCGGCGACGGAGACGCGCCTGCCGTCGCGCACGGAAGGCAGGTTCGCATTGGGGATGACGCCGGCGCGGTCGAGCCGCTCGCGCAGGAAGGCGACCGGATGCGCCTTCAGCGACAGGCCGAGCGCGCGGTAATCATGGATGACATGCTCGCCGAGCGGCATTTTCGGCAGCTTCGTCTCAGGCTCCAGCTCGCGCAGGCGAAGCGCCGGCTGGTCGAACAGCGGCAGCCTTTCGGCGGCGCTCTTGCCGTCGAGCGCGCGCACCGCCCACAAGGCTTCGCGACGATCAAGGCCGAGCGAGCGGAAGGCATCGGCCTGCGCCAGTTTTTCGATCTCGCCGACATCGAGACTGGAGCGCAGCCAGACATCCCTGACGGATACATAGCCTGAGCTGCGCTGTTCGACGAAAGCCTCCATGCGCTCCTTCGACAGGCCCTTGATCTGCCTGAAGCCGAGCCGGACGGCATGCTTCGTCTCGATGACGCCGCGCATTTCGGCATGGCGTGGGATGATGCGGGCCGGATCGAACGGCGCCTTTTCCAGCGCACAATCCCACACCGAAAAATTGACGTCGACGTCACGAATGTCGACACCATGGTCGCTTGCGTCGCGCACCAGCTGGGCCGGCTGGTAAAACCCCATCGGCTGTGAATTCAGGATCGCGGCGCAGAACACGTCGGGATAGAAGGTCTTGAACCAGCAGGAGGCATAGACGAGCAGGGCGAAGGAAGCGGCATGGCTTTCGGGAAAGCCGTATTCGCCAAAACCCTCGATCTGCTTGAAGCAGCGCTCGGCGAAGTCCTTCGTGTAACCTTTGTCGACCATGCCTTTGATCATGCGGAGACGATAATTGCCGATGGTGCCGGTGCGCTTGAAGGTGGCCATGGCACGGCGCAGTTCATCGGCCTCGCCCGGCTTGAAGCCGCCGGCAACAATGGCGATCTTCATCGCCTGCTCCTGGAACAGCGGCACACCAAGCGTCTTGCTGAGGATCGCCTCCAGCTCCGGCTTTTGATACTCGGGTTTTTCCTTGCCTTGCCGGCGGCGCAGATAGGGATGGACCATATCGCCCTGGATCGGGCCCGGCCGCACGATCGCCACCTCGATGACGAGATCGTAAAAATTGTCTGGCTGGAGACGCGGCAGCATCGACATCTGGGCGCGCGATTCGATCTGGAAGACGCCGAGCGTATCGGCGCGGCAGATCATCTTGTAGACCTGCTTATCTTCCGGCGGCAGGGTGGCCAGCACATAGGGCTGCCCATAGTCATCCCGCGCATTAGGATAGTGATCCGTGAGCAAGGTGAAGGCGCGTTGCAGGCAGGTCAGCATGCCGAGCGCCAGGATGTCGACCTTGAGGATCTTCACCGCGTCGAGATCGTCCTTGTCCCATTCGACCATCTTGCGCTCGTCCATCGCCGTCTTGACGATGGGCACGATCTCATCGAGCCGGTCCCTGGTGATGACGAAGCCGCCGACATGCTGCGACAAATGGCGGGGAAACCCCATGATCTCGTTGGCGCGTTCCATCACATGCCGAGACACCGGATCGGTGCGGTCGAGGCCGCCGGCGCGGGCTTCCTTCTCGCCGAGCTCCGAGGTCGACCAGCCCCAGATCGAGCCGGAAAGGGACGTCCTGATATCCTCGGACAGACCCATTGCCTTCGACACTTCGCGCAGCGCCGACCGGCCGCGATAGCTGATGACGGCGGCGGCAAGTGCCGTGCGCTTGCCGCTGTATTTCTCATAGATGTATTGCATCACCTCTTCGCGTCGCTCATGCTCGAAGTCGACGTCGATATCCGGCGGCTCGTTCCTCTCCTCGGAAATGAAGCGCTCGAAGAGCGTATCGATCTTGTCGGGTCCGACTTCGGTGATGCCGATGCAGAAGCAGATGATCGAATTGGCGGCCGAACCACGTCCTTGGCAGAGAATGCCCTGGCCACGGGCGAATTTGATGATGTCGTAGACGGTCAGGAAATAGCGGGCGTAGTTGAGGCGCTCGATGAGAGTGAGCTCTTCCTGGATGCGCTTGATCACCGAATCCGGCACACCCGCCGGATAGCGGTTGGCCGCTCCCTCCCGAGCCAGCCGCTCCAGTTCAGCCTGTGGGCCAAGACCCGATTCCGTCGGCTCGTCCGGATAATTGTACTGAAGGTCGCTCAACGAAAAGGTCAATTCTTCCGCAAACCGCAAGGTCTCGGCCAATGCTTGCGGATGCCTGCGGAACAGGCGCGCCATCTCCATTGGCGGCTTCAGATGACGCTCGGCATTGGCGGTGAGTTGCAGCCCGACCTCGGCGACGGGCGTGTTGAGGCGGATCGCGGTCAGCACGTCCTGCAGCGGGCGCCGTTCGGCGGTGTGATAGAGAACGTCGTTGGTCGCCATCAGCGGAATACCGACGCTCTCGGCAAGAGCCGCGGCCTGCTCGATGCGGAAACGGTCATTGCCGGCGTAGTCGGGCGAAACGGCCAGACGGAGATTTCTGCCGAAACGATCCTTGAGCAGCCGAAGCAAGGCGAGACCGTCCTGCGCCCCCGCCGACAGATCGGGCAGGACTGCCAGCGACATCAGATCCCCCCATTCGAGCAGGTCGCTGCGCTGGAGAAGGGTGGCGCCCTTTTCGTTCTCGTCGCGCAGATTGGCCTGGGTGAGCATGCGGCACAGATGCCCCCAGCCCTTGCGGTCCTGGGGATAGGCGAGGATGTCCGGCGTGCCGTCGCCAAAAACCAGCCGGCAGCCGGGATGATAGGAGAGTGTCTCGACCTTGGCCTGCTGCCAGGCGCGCACCACGCCGGCCACCGTGTTGCGGTCGGCAAGCCCGATCGCCGAGAAGCCCAGGAGCTTGGCCGCGACCACCAGCTCCTCCGGCTTGGAGGCGCCGCGCAGGAAGGAGAAATTCGACTGGATGCCGAACTCGGCAAAGGGAATGACGGTCAGCGCGTTCATGCGAAGACACCATGCATGAACCAGCGCGGCGGCACCTGCGTGTTGCCGTAAAGACCTTGCCGGTAAAGCCAATAGCGGCGACCATCGGCGTCCTCGATACGGAAATAGTCGCGGGTTGACGTGATCGGGTCGCTCGCTGCCTCGCGCCACCATTCGGCGGCGATGCGTTCCGGCCCTTCGGCGCGCGTGACCCGGTAGAGCGCGCGCCGCCAGCGGAAGTTCAGCGGTGGTCCTTCAGGCATTTCAGTGGCCGGCACATCGATGGGTTCGGGCGAGCGGAACAGCCGGATCGGCCGTTCCGGCGGAAATATGGTTTTTGGTGCCTGCAGCCTGTCCGGCTTCTTCGGCGGCGTGGTCCGGCGTGGCGCTTCGGTGAAGGGGATCGTGGCGACGGCACGCTCCGGCAGATGGCTTTCGACCGCGACCGGCCGGAGAACCGCGCCCTCGCCGAGCCGGGCGCGGATGCGGTCGGCGAACAGCGCGATGTCGGCACCGTCGTCGGCCGTTTCGCCAGTCAGATCGGCCTGCTGCATGTCGAAGGTGGCTGCCGCCAGCACCGAAAGCCGCACCAAGTCGAAGCCATAACCGGCATCGATATCCTGTTCGAGCGCGGCCAGCCGCTCATGGAACAGTTTCTGGATCAGCATGGGTTCGCGCATCGGCCGCGAGGTGCCGAGCGCGATGCGGCTGACGGCGCCGTCGACCCGAAAGAGCAGCAGCGCCAGTGTCCTGGCACCCTCGCCGCGGCGCTCGAGATCGGTTTTCAAGGTCGCCGCCAGCATGCCCACCAGCCGTTCGATGTCCTCGGTCAGGGTGACGGGTTCGGCGAGATGGCGTTCGACCGAAAGCGGCGCGACGGGAAGGCGCGGCGACACCGCTTCGTCGAGACGGCCAAGCGCCTGGTCGAGGCGCAGGAGCAGCAAGGCGCCAAAGCGGCGGGCGAGCGGCACGCGCGGTGCCGCCATGACGGCGCCCGCCGTGCGCAGGCCGACGCTTTCCAGGCTGGTGCGGGTCGCCGGCTCAATGCGCAGCGCGGCCAGCGGCAGGGGTGCCAGCAGCGCTTCCTCCTCGCCTGACCCAACGATGCGGTCGCCGCAAAACCGTGCCGCCGCCCAGGCCGCGCCCGGCGTCGCGGCAAGCCCGGCACGGACATCGAAACCCTGATGGAAGAAGCGCGACAGGATGTCGTCCAGCATGGCACGTTCGCCGCCGAACAGATGGGTGCAGCCGGTGACGTCGAGAAACAGGCCGTCCGCGCCATCCAGCGCCACCAGCGGGGTGTAGCGGTCGCACCAGTCGGCAAGGCCTTCGAGCAGGCGGCGGTCGGCTTCCGGATCGGCCTCGACGATGTCGATCGACGGATGCATGGCGCGCGCATCGGCAATGCCCATGTCGCGCTTCAGATGCAGCGCCTCAGCCCGCTCGTCGAGGGCCGAGATGCGCTGTGCGTTGCGGTCGCGATGGCTGATCACGAGCGGCGGGTGAGATGGGTGATCCGACGGCCGGGAACGCCAGGACCGCCCCAGACGCTGCCGCAGGATTCTTTCCGCCGCCAGATAGGGAAACCACAGGGACAGGATTCTTTGCCCGGTCTCTTCCCTCGCTCCTTCTTTCGTCACCCCATCTTTCGTCGAATGCGCATTCATCGGGATTCCACTCCAGTGTGAATTGTCCAGGCAGGGCCGTGCGGCTCTTGCCGATGGTGAGGGTGAAGGCCGGGCGGCCGATCGAGCCGGCCAGCGGCCCGGCGATGGTGTCGCGCGGCACCGCCGGTGCCGACGTGACGATGAGGCGGACGGGTGCCGCCGTCGGTTCGGGCTCGGCCGCCTGCCGCAGCAGGAACACCGGGCGGCCGGCCGCTTGCGCCCTTGCATGCAGCCGGCGTGTCGCGGTCAGGTCAAGCCGCTGCGGATTGCCGCGAATTTCGAGGATGACCGCGGCGAGCGCCGTCATCCGGGCCGCCTCCTCGGCGACCCACAGCGCATCGACAAGTCTCGGTGCCTCGGAAAACAGCAATTGCTCCGGCTCGATGCCGAACGAGGCGTGAAGCCCCCTGGCATAGGGAAAGCCGGCCTCGCGAAAGATCTCCGATGTGCCGATCCACAGCACCGGCAGCCCCGGCGTTTGCTTGAGGATCAGGCTTGTGAGCGACAAAGCGAAGCCGGCGACGGCCCCGGCATCGCGGGTTTGCGTGCCATGGATTTCGCTCAGGGCGGCCTTCGGCAGGCCGCCGCTCAGGGCGGCGTCGAGGCGCTCGACGCCAATAGGCAGGAACGCATCCGGCAACGCCGCGGCAATGCCACGCCGGACGATTGTGAGATCGGTGTTGACGTCGGCATCAAAGGGCGCGGCGGCCGGCGCAGCCAAGCGCTCGGGCAGCGTTCCCTCGATTTTCGCGATCTGGCGGCGCAGGGCAAAAACAGTCTCCCGCGCCACGGCGGTCATCGCCATGACGGTCAGCTTCCACTCACATTGTTCCTGTTATGTTCCCTATAGATTCCAGAGCGCATCCCAAGAGTCAAGCAGACACATGGGGAATTTATTCCTCTCCGCGCGGATGGCGCAGGCGCATCGGCCCGTGTCATTTGCCGATTACGGTGCGAAAGCCTATATGCCGGGATCAAAGGACAAAGCATGGCCCGCATCTACAAGACCCGCACCTGGCACGACGAACTCTCGCCCTCGATGGACGAAATGGAGTTCCTGGCGCTGGAGGCGTACGCCCATCTGCCGGAGGATTTTCGCAAGCTGACCGGCGAGATCGTTATCCAGATCGCCGAATTCCCGACCGACGAGATCATGGACGATCTGTCGCTAGAAACGCCGTTCGACCTGCTCGGTCTGTTCGAGGGACGCGGCATCGCCGAGCGCTGGAACCCGCAGACCGGCGAAGGCCCAAACCGGATCACGCTCTATCGCCGCGCCATCCTCGACTACTGGTCCGAGAACGAAGAGACGCTGGGCGACATCGTCACCCACGTGCTGATCCACGAGATCGGCCACCATTTCGGCCTGTCGGACGATGATATGGAGAAGATCGAAGAGGCGGCGGAATAGCTGGTTCCTGCGTCGCGTGAAATGTCCATTCCTATCCAGTCGGTCCACAACCCAGCGGCGGCAAGGGTTTCTGGGATCCCGCTTCAGATAGGTTGGTCATTCGGCTGATGAAAAGATGCAGCGCCTTGCGCACGGCGAGCGATGGCGGCTCGGACGGATGCCACTCCGGAAAATGACCATCAACCACCATTCGTGCCAACCCATAGACAAAGGCACGAGCGGCAAGAACCAGATGATCGAAATCCGCGTTCGCAGCCAGTTGACCCTGGTGTTGCGCTTGGGTCAGCAGGTCGATCATCTTCCGGCGAATGGCCTCATTCTGACCGCGAAGACTGTCCGACGCGTCGAAATCAATCAGGGTTCGGGAACTGATGATCTGGAAATGCGTGGGATTGGCGATCGCCCATTCCAGATAGCCTTGTCCGATTGCTTCGAAGGCCACGATGGGATCCGCGCTGTCGACTGCTGAAAGTGCATTGGCAACGGCCTCTGTCAGCCGGTTCATGGCCTGTTCGGCGACCGCGGTCAGCAGCGCTGTTTTCGACTGAAAATGCCGGAAGGGGGCGCCGGGGGAAACGCCGGCCCGCTTTGCGGCTTCGCGCACGCTTACATTGTCGGGGCCGCCTTCCTCGACAAGTTGAATTGCAGCATCGATCAACGTGTCCCGCAAATGGCCATGGTGGTAGCCGGTGCGGTGAGGCGTCTTGGCGTTTGCCATCTCTTCTCCTTCGTTTTCGTTCCGGAGGCCTGCTTCACGCATCTGTAGCACGATCCGCGATTTATGTAATCACTGTTTACAATGCAGGCAAGAGCATGTAAGCAGTGATTACAGATGGGATCGGAACAGGCCTGCGGTCTTCGCGGCTCCCGTTTTCCCGGATGAGGAAACGAAGATGCTTGCCAGAACCGCCGAACCCCGCCGTCCGCAATCGCTCATTTCGCTGAGGAGTTCAGCCGAAGAACCTCAGCGCAAAGAGAATTCCACGACCATCCAGTCGAGCGCGGCTGTGCCCAGCGCTACGCTTTATCGGCTTGCCTCCGCGGCCGGCGTCGGAAGCGCGCTTATTCTCCTGGTCAACGCGGCCAAACGCAGCTCGCTCATCGCGACCACCGATCTGACGCAACTTCTCGCACCGGTCGCCGAGATATTGGCGCTTGGTCTTGTCGTCGGCCTGTTTCTTGCGTTTGGCCGGCGCGCGGGCCTGTTCGGCACCATCGCGTTTGTCATCAACTTCGTTGCACTGGCAAGTTTGGTCGGTGTGGAAGTGGTGATCAATCTGGTATTTTCGAAACTTCCGCTGACAACCATCATCGAGCTGCGCGCCGGCCCTCTCGGACTGGCTTTGGTCGTCAGTTCGTTCCTTTTTCTGCTTGGGACACTTGCGTTTGTAATCTCTCTTGTCGTTGCAAGAGGCGTTCCGCGCATTCCACTCGCCCTCTATTTCATTGGCGCGGTGCCTATCGCGCTCCGTGCGTTCGTGCCGGAGTGGGCTCTTGACCTGGGCCTGGTGACGCTTGCGGCAGCCATCGCCTGGCTGGCCGGCTGGCTGTGGATGCGAGCGGAGCCTACCAGTCGCTGAGCTTCGTATCGGGTCCGTATTCCTGGCCGTCTATATCCTTGACCACGGCCTGGCCGCAACGCATCGCTTTGGCCTTCTTGTCGTAGGCATAGGTCGGCGAGCCGAACAGGTGCCAGCCCTTGTTCAGCGCCGCCGTCACCTTGTGGCAGAAGCTGGCATCGTCCGGAGCGGACAGAAAGCGGTAGAGTTTCATTGTTCAATTCCTGTCGTGAGTAGCTATAGCTCGCCCGCATCCATCGAGCATTTATGACCCGATGGCGGCTGCCTTCGCCAGCAGTTTTTCGGCCTGCGCCAAGTGCAGCCGCTCGACCATCCTGCCGTTCAGCGCGATCACGCCCTTGCCGGCATTTTCCGGCAGCGCGAAGGCTTCCTTCACCGAGCGCGCCTCGGCCACCGCTTCCATGGACGGCGCAAAGGCTCGGTTCGCGGCTTCGATCTGGGCCGGGTGGATAAGGCTCTTGCCGTCGAACCCCATGGCTGCGGCTTCCGCGCATTCATGTGTGAAAGCGTCGAGGTCACGAAAATCGTTGGAGACGCCGTCGAGCATGTCGATGCCGCCGGCGCGCGCGGCCAGCACCATCTGCATCAGCCATGGCACGAGGTAGCGTCGATCAGGCGTTGCCAGAATGCCGGTCTCCTTGACCAGATCATTCGTTCCGGCAACGAAACAATTTAGCCGCGAGGCCGGATCACGGCCAAGCTCGGCGATGGCGCCGATGTTGAGCAGCGCCTTGGGCGTCTCGATCATCGCCCATAGTTTCACGCTATCGGGGACAAAATTGTCGTCAAGCACATCGCCGGCCTCGAGCAGGTCGCGCGGCGTGTCGACCTTGGGCAGAAGGATGCCGTCGGGCTCACAGCTTGCGGCAGCCAGCAGGTCGTCGGCGCCCCATTCGCTTGATATCGCATTGATGCGCACGATCATCTCGCAGCGTCTGCCAATATGGCTGGCAACGGGATGGCCGGCGAAAATGCTGGCCAGTTTTTCGCGGGCAGTGATCTTGTCGGCCGGAGCGACGGCGTCTTCCAGGTCGATGATGATTGCGTCGCAGGCAAGCTGCGCGATCTTGGCCAAGGCCTTGTCATTGGAGGCCGGGATGTAGAGCACGGAGCGGCGCGGGCGATAGGTTTCCATGGGTGATCTATGCCGCCTGCGGTTGTTGGAGGCAAGCGCGCAGGGCTGTGCGCCCACCCTCCCCCTTGTGGGGAGGGTCGCTGCGAAGCAGCGGGGTGGGGGTGCGGCGCCGGACCCCCACCCGGACCTGCGGTCCGACCTCCCACAAGGGGGAGGTAGACGCTCGGCGTCCCGACCCTGCACGAAAACTGCACATGCCTGCGGAAAACCTCCTCGCATCCGCCCCACCCTTTCCCCGTCGGCCTGACAAACAGGCGGCATGCAAAAGCGAGCAAAACCCTATTGGTTCCTGCCTCACCGGCTGCGCAGCGAAGGCTGGTGGCTGGCCGATCGCCGCGCGCGAACGCCACGGCGATCCTCATTCCCTTTGTCCGCAGAACCCCGCCGGCAATCCGGCCGGACGCCATCAGGAAGGCCAGGTCATGATATCCTTCTTCACCGCCGCGCCGAGCTATTGCAGCCGCTTCGGTGTCGCCATCCTGCTGGCAGCACTTGCGGATTCTCTCTTTTATGGCCAACCCGCCGGCATCACGGTTTTCCTGTTTGCCACCCTGATTGCCGCCGCGGTGGTCGCCGTGCATCCCGCGGCCTTCAGCGACGGCAGGGTCTGGCTCAAGCCCGCCGCCTTGCTTGTCGCGCTGCTGCCGCTGGCTGAAAACGTCAGCACCCTGTCAGTTTCGATCGCGCTGGCGGCGCTGACCGTCTTTGCGCTTTCGCTGAGCGGGCGGCTGCGGCACAGCATCGCCCGCATTGCCGGCCAGATCGCGCTGTTCGGGCTGGCGGCGCCGTTCCGCTTCGCCAATGATTTCATCCGCTGGCGCAAGACGGCGCGCCGGTTCGGCCGACGGCGCATCCGGCTGGCGGCGATCGCTGTCTGGGTGATGCCGCTGACGCTGGGTGCGGTCTTCCTGGCGCTGTTCGGCGCCGCCAATCCGGTGATCGACTACTGGCTGTCGCTGATCGACCTCGTGAGGCTGCTCGATCTTATCCAACTGGCGCGGATTGCCTTCTGGCTGTTCGTGCTAGCTGCTGTCTGGGCTTTTCTGCGGCCGCGCCTGCCGCGCCTAGTTCGTCGCATCCCGCACGCGGCGCCGGCCGTCAGCGCTCAAGCCGACAAAACCGTCACCACCATCGAAGACATCCTGTTCGGCAAGGCCGCCATCCTGCGCGCCCTGATCATCTTCAACGTCCTGTTTGCGCTGCAGACGGCGCTCGACGCCACCTATCTGTGGGGCGGGGCGGCCCTTCCCGACGGGCTGAGCTACGCGGCCTACGCGCATCGTGGCGCCTATCCCCTGATCGTCACTGCGCTGCTTGCCGCCGGCTTCGTGCTGACGGCGCTGCGACCAGGCAGCGAGACATCGGCCGATCCGCTCATCCGCCGGCTGGTCTATGCCTGGGTGGCGCAGAACATCATGCTGGTCATTTCGTCGATCCTGCGGCTCGACCTCTATGTCGGCATCTATGCATTGACCTACTGGCGCGTCGCCGCCTTCGTCTGGATGGGGCTGGTCGCATCGGGGCTTGCCCTGATCATCGCCCGCATCGCACTGGGAAAATCCAACGAATGGCTGCTGTCCGCCAATCTTCTGACGTTATCTCTGGCGCTTTATGCCGGCTGTTTCATCAATTTTGCAGCGACGATCGCCAACTACAATGTCGACCATTCCCTCGAAATGACCGGCCAGGGCATTCCCCTAGACGCCTGGTATCTTCACTCGCTCGGTCCGGGCGCGTTTCCCGCACTCGATCGGTTCCTCGAGCAGCAGGGCAAGACGGCGGCCGCCGGCACTGTCCGCGAACTGGCCGGCGTGCGCGGCAGCGATGAAATCTGGTATCGAACTATCCAGCAGAACTGGCGGGCCTGGAGCTTTCGCGACTGGCGGCTGCTTCGATATCTCGACACCAAGGGGCCGTTCGTGATTCCCTCCGCAATCGAACTTTCCATGCCGGGCCGCTGATCCATGCCGCATCACATCCTCGTCGCCGACGATGACCCGCACATCCGCGAGGTGATCTGCTTTGCGCTGGAAAAGGCCGGCATGAAAACGACAGGGGTGGCCGACGGTGCCGCCGCCCTGCAAGCGATCGGCCGCCGGGCGCCGGATCTTGTCGTGCTCGACATCGGCATGCCGGAGATGGACGGGCTGGAGGTCTGCCGGCGACTGCGGCACACATCCGATGTGCCGGTGCTGTTCCTGTCCGCGCGCGACGAGGAGATCGACCGCATCCTCGGGCTCGAAATGGGCGGCGACGACTATGTAACGAAACCATTCAGCCCGCGCGAGCTGGTCGCCCGCGTCAACGTCATCCTGCGGCGCGCCCGCCCGGCGGCGCCCGAACCGGTCGACGACAGGCAGTTTTCGCATGGCAAACTGGCTCTGGCGCCGGCCAGTCACGCTGCCAGCTTCGATGGCAAGGCGCTTGCCCTGACGGGGATCGAATTCTCGATTTTAAAAGGGTTTCTGACGCGGCCCGCGCATGTGCTCGACCGCGACGCAGTGATGGCCAGCGCCTATGCCGCAAACATCCATGTCGCCGGCCGCACCGTCGACAGCCATATCCGCAACATCCGCGCCAAGCTGGCAGCAGTGGGTTGCCTGGATGTTATCGAGACGGTGCATGGCGTCGGCTTCCGGCTCGGCCGATGCGGCTGACGACTTCCGGCAAATGGGTCGGCCGCAAATGGCGGCCACGGCTTGCCACGGTCGTCGTCGCCATCTTGATCATGGTGATGGCCCTGCCATTGGTCGGCCTGTTCTTCTTCCGCCTCTACGAGAACCAGCTGATCCGTCAGACCGAAGCGGAGCTGATCGCGCAAGGGGCGGCCATCGCCGCCATCTATGCGCAGGATGTGCGTGACGCCGGCATTGCGGCGGACAAGCTCGGCGCGCCGATGCCGGGGCCAGGCGGGGATTCAAGCCGAAGCGTCAATCCGGACCCGCTCTACAGGCCAATCGAACCGCAACTCGATCTTGCCTCGGATTATGTGCTGCCGACCCGGCCGGCGGCGATGCCGGCGATCGTCGATCCCGCCTTTGCCGCGATCGGCACCCGTCTGTCCGGTATTCTCGACGCCACGCAGAAAACCACGCTGGCCGGCTTCCGGCTGCTCGATCCCCGGGGCGTCGTCATCGCCGGTCGTGGCGAGGTCGGCCAGTCGCTCGGTGCGGCCGAGGAGGTGCGCACAGCACTTGCCGGTCACTATGCCAGCGCGCTCAGGCTGCGCATTCCCGACCAGCCGACGCCACCGCTCTATTCAGTCAGCCGCGGCACCAAGGTGCGTATCTTCGTCGCCCTGCCGGTCGCCGTCGATGGCCAGGTCGCCGGCGTTGTCTATGTGTCGCGGACGCCCAACAACATCATCAAGCATCTCTATGGCGAACGCGGCAAGGTGACCTTGGCGGCGATTGCCATTCTCGGCGGCACGCTGCTCATCGGTCTCATCTTCCTGCGCACCGTCAGCCGGCCGATCTATGCGCTGATCGACCGCACCGAGCGCATCGCCGCCGGCGACCGCACGGCGATCCGGCCGCTCGACCATCACGGCACGCGAGAGATGGCGGAGCTGTCCGCAGCCTTCCTCGACATGGCCGAAAAGCTTCAGGCGCGGTCGGACAGCATCCAGACTTTCGCCACCCATGTCTCGCACGAGCTCAAATCGCCGCTGACGGCGATCCAGGGCGCGGCCGAACTGCTGCGCGATTCCGGTGGCGCGATGGACGATACGGAGCGGCGGCGCTTTTCCGACAATATCGTCACCGACGCCGGGCGGCTCAATCTGCTGGTTCGCCGTCTGCTCGACCTAGCGCGTGCCGAAAACCTGGCGCCGAGCGGCGAAAGCACATCGATCGGTGCGGCGCTGGCGCTGCTGCCCGTCGACAACAGGCTGGCGGTTTGCGTCGGAGCCGGCGGCGACATCAGATTGCGCATATCGGCCGAGAACGCGGCTATCGTGCTGGCCAATCTCATCGACAATTCGGCCAGGCACGGCGCGACGGCGGTTTCTGTCTCCGCTACGAGCGCCGACGGCAAGGCGAGCATCCTGGTCAGCGACGACGGCGCCGGCATTTCGCCGAGCAATCGGGCGCGCATTTTCGAGCCGTTCTTCACCACGCGGCGCGAACAGGGCGGCACCGGCATGGGGCTCGGCATCGTGCTGGCCCTCCTGAAAGCGCATGATGGTATGATCGCGCTGGTTGACAGCGAACGCGGCACGCGCTTCGAGATCATTGTGCCGGTGGCGTGACGGACACCATCGGCCGGATCGGAGAAAAAATGCCCTACGACATCGTCATCATCGGTGGAGCCATCGTCGGCTCCTCGGTCGCCTATTACCTGCGTGAGCAAGGGTTTTCCGGCACGATCGCGCTGGTCGAGCGTGATCCGCAATTCGCGCATGCGGCAACGACGCTGTCCATGGCTTCGATCCGCCAGCAATTCTCGATCCCGGAAAACATCCGCCTGTCGCAGTTCACGCTAAAACTGTTCCGGCGGCTGAAGGAAGAGTTCGGGGATGATGCCGATATCGGCTTTCGCGAGGGCGGCTACCTCATCCTTGCCGGCGAGGACGGCTTGCCGATCCTCAAGAGCAATCACGAGGCGCAGATCGCGGAGGGCGCCGACATCGTGCTCGAGGATGCCGACCAGCTTACGCGCCGGTTCCCGTGGCTGTCGACCGAGGGCATTTCAGCCGGCGCCTATGGCCGCACCGGCGAAGGCTGGTTCGACGCGCATGCGATGCTGACGCTGTTCCGAAAGGCGCTGCGGCAGAAGAAAGTCGATTTCATCGCCGCCGATGTCACCAGCATCGCGCGCGATGGCAACCGCGTCACGGGAGTGAGCCTCGGCAATGGCGAGACGCTGAAGGCCGGCATCGTCGTCAACGCCGCCGGCCCGAACGCCGGCAAGGTGGCTGCCATGGCCGGGCTTGAACTCCCGGTCGAGCCGCGCAAGCGCAATGTCTTCGTCTTCGAGGCGCGCGAGAAATATGCCGACATGCCGCTGCTGGTCGATCCCTCCGGCATCTATGTTCGTCCGGAAGGCTCGGTCTACCTCACCGGCGGCGCCGAACCGGAGGAAGGCGACCGCGCACCCGATCCCGGTGACTTCGAGGTAAGCTGGCCGCTGTTCGAAGAGGTAATCTGGCCGGTGCTGGCGACCCGCATTCCCGCCTTCGAGGCAATCAAGCCGACCCGCGCCTGGGCCGGCCACTACGACTACAACACGCTCGACCAGAACGCGGTGATCGGTCCGCATCCCGAAGTCGGCAATTTCATCTTCGCCAACGGATTCTCCGGCCACGGCCTGCAGCAGGCGCCGGCGGTCGGCAAGGCGCTGGCCGAACTGATCGTGCATGGTGGCTACCGCACGGTGGACTGCTCGGCGTTCGGGTATGGCCGTGTCGCGGAAGGGCGGGCGTTTCGGGAATTGAATGTGATTTGAGCGATCAGCGCAGACCGCCGTTCTGTCGAGTTCCCGCCCACCCCCCTCTGGCCTGCCGGCCATCTCTCCGGGAAGGAGGGAGATCGGCAGCTTCAGCGCCTTGCTCTTTCCTGCGACGCAGGAATTGGCGAAAGCGGTTGAGCGCTCAATCTCCCCCCTTGCGGGGGAGATGTCCGGCAGGACAGAGGGGGGCGCTGTCCCGCTAGCCGTTGCAAGGCAGGTGACCGCACGTCAGCCCTTGCGGTCGAACCAGAAGGCATCCGCCATGCGCTTCATGCCGATACGTTCGTAGAAGCCTACGGCATCGGGCATGGAGATCAGGCTGATGGCGACCGACGGTCCAAGCTGCCGCCGCGCCTCGTCCATCAGGCCCTTGCCTATGCCGAGCCCCTGCGCCGATTGGGAAACGGCGAGTTCGGAGATATAGCAGACCCAGGAGAAGTCGGTGATGCCTCTGATCACGCCGACCAGCGGCTTGCCTTCGACGTCGAGACGCGCGGTCAGCACCAGGTTGGCGCCCGACAGCATCGCCCGCAGCCGTGCTTCATCATCGACCGGTCGTGTCTCGCCGAGGCCGGATTCGACCAGCACGCGCCGGAATTCGGCGATGTCGAGCGCGGCTTCGCTGTTATAGAGGACGTGTGCGTTTTCTGCCATGGCCGTCAGACTGCACCATCGGGCTGGCTTGTGCCACCATGCACGAACAGTTGCCTTTTATTTGCCGCCGGCTTTGTGTAAACCGGCGTCAGCAAATTCCCCCGCAACGAAAACACGGGCAAAAGCCATGGAAAAGTTCACCAAGCTCACCGGCGTCGCCGCTCCGATGCCGATCGTCAATGTCGACACCGACATGATCATTCCGAAGGATTACCTCAAGACGATCAAGCGCACCGGACTCGGCACAGGCCTGTTCGCCGAAATGCGCTACAAGGACGACGGCTCGGAAAACCCGGATTTCGTGCTCAACAAGCCGGCCTACCGCAAGGCGCAGATCCTGGTCGCCGGCGATAATTTCGGCTGCGGTTCCAGCCGCGAGCACGCACCATGGGCGCTGCTCGACTTCGGCATTCGCTGCGTCATCTCGACCTCGTTCGCCGACATTTTCTACAACAACTGCTTCAAGAACGGCATCCTGCCGATCACCGTCAGCCCCGAGGATCTCGAGAAGCTGATGGACGACGCCTCGCGCGGCTCCAATGCCACCGTGTCGGTCGACCTCGAAGCCAAGGAAATCCGTGGTCCCGACGGCGGTGTCGTGACCTTCGACCTCGACGACTTCAAGCGGCACTGCCTGCTCAACGGGCTCGACGACATCGGCCTGACCATGGAGAAGGCCGGCGCCATCGCCTCGTTCGAGAAGCGAAACGCCGAACAGCGCCCCTGGGCCTGAGCGGTACACACTCCAGGCGGAGGCCCGGCCGCTTTTCAGGCCTTCGTTGCGCCGGGTTCGTTGCGACTGAGTGGAGGGACAGTCATGACACGTTTGCTTCTTGCCGGCGTTTGCGGGCTGGCCTTGTTGCTGGGGCAAACCGTGAGCGCGTTTGCGCAGACACAGGCACCCGCCACCCAGCCGGCCCCGGCGACGGACCAGCCGTCCGCCGATCAGGGGACGAAGGCCGCCGACGCTGCCGATGACGACAAGCAGGCGCCCGTCCCTTTCGAAGGCGGCACGCTGACCATCACCCAGAAGGAACAGTATGGCGAGAAGGTGCTTGCCTATGACGGCCAGCAGCTGGCCACGAACTATGACGTCTTCTTTGACAGAATCGTGGAAGTCGGCGGCGTCAAGGTGGCGCTGTTCGATGTCGGCGACGGCGGCAACCAATGCGGGCCGGCGACGGTGATCGTCTGGAAACCGGAAGGTGGCACGATCCAGAGCACAATGGTCGAGCAGGACCAGTGCGGCGCCCCGCCCTCGGCGGTGTCCGACAACGCCATCTATTTCGTGCCCTATCTGCTGCCGGGGGATGAGAAGCCGGCTTTGCAATGGTCGCCGACCGATGGGCTGACGATTTCGGGCAATCTGACCTACATGCCGGAACCCGGCACGGACTGGAAAGACATCGATCCGGAAAAGTACCAGAACATCACCGACGCCTTCCACAACGAGGCTGTCTACAAGGAAGCGGAAAAGCTGCTCGGCAAGGACATGCCCGATATGGCAACCAGCCTGCTGGTCGGCGGCGGCACGGAAAAGACCGCTTCGGGCGCCTTCTTCGCCAGCGGCTGCGTGCCGCATGACTGCGGCGGCAATGACGGCTTCATGGCGGTCGACCCAGCCCAGCACAGGCTCTATTTTGCGCGCCGCGGCGACAATGGCAAGCCGCAGGCGTGGCCTGATGTGGCGACATGGCCGGCCGATGTGAAGGCGGCGTTGGACAAGGCGCTGGGGTCTGCGAACTAGGCATTTCGGCGGTGAACCAAAAACTGTTTCGCCGCGATCCTTCACACCCCCCTCTGCCCTGCCGGGCATCTCCCCCGCAAGGGGGGAGATCGGCAGCTTGGCCGCTCTGCCTATCTCTGCACCGTTTGTAACTGGCGAAAGCATTCGAGACATCCGATCTCCCTCCTTGCGGGGGAGATGGCCGGCAGGCCAGAGGGGGGTGCTGTCCCGCCGGCATAAAAATGCCTTTGCAGCGCCAGTCGCTCTGCGTTGACCCATGGTCAGATCTGCCCTTTCCCTGCAAAATGGCCCACCACAACTCACGAGAACCCCATGCGAAAACTCATCTCCACCGGTTCCCCCTTCGAAAAGACCGCCGGCTATTCGCGCGCCGTGGTGCAGGGCGACTGGTGTTTCGTCTCCGGAACGACCGGTTACGACTATGCGACGATGACGATGCCGGAGCCGGTGGAGGCGCAGACGCGCAATTGCCTGGCGACGATTGCCAAGGCGCTGCAGGATGGCGGTTTCGACATGGCCGACGTGGTGCGGGCGCATTACTACATCACCGACCAGGCCTTCGTGGACATCGTCTTCCCGATTCTGGGCGAGACGTTCGGCGATATCAGGCCGGCGGCGACGATGATCGTCTGCCAGCTCAACAAACCGGAAATGAAGATCGAGATCGAGGTAACGGCGCTGCGGCGCACGGCTTGAAAGGCGACCGACGATGAAAGTCCGGCGCATCGTTGCCAACATTGAGACATCGGACATCGTGGCGGCAAAGCGCTTCTACCAGGATGTGCTGGGCCTCGACCTTTTGATGGATCTTGGCTGGATCGCCACCTACGGCTCGCAAGCAAAGATGGATGTCCAGGTCAGTTTCATGGCGCAAGGCGGCTCCGAAACGCCGGTGCCGGATCTTTCGATCGAGGTCGATGACGTCGATGCGGCGCTCGATGCCATGAAAGCGGCGGGCTTCGCCATCGAATACGGACCGGCCGACGAGCCCTGGGGCGTGCGCCGCTTCTACGTCCGCGATCCGTTCGGCAGGCTGGTCAACATTCTCTCGCATCGGTGAAGGCAAGGCGCTGCAATTTGCGGGAGGCTGGCGGGGCAGAGGGGGGCGCGAAGGATCGCAAACGAACGAGGTTGTTCTTGATCGCTGCGTTACTCCTTGCGCACAACCGGCTTGGCGTTTAGCAAGGCCGCGGTTCAAATCTTTCCAGGACGGTTTCTCCATGGCAACGAAGCATCTTTTCCTGCTCCCCGGTGACGGCATCGGTCCCGAGGCCATGGCCGAGGTCAAGAAACTGATCGCGGTCATGAACGACAAGCTCGGCAGCGGTTTTGCCACCGATGAGGGGCTGGTCGGCGGCTGCGCCTATGACGCGCATGGCGCGGCGATCTCCGATGCCGACATGGAAAAGGCGATGGCGGCCGACGCGGTGCTGTTCGGCGCCGTCGGCGGTCCGAAATGGGATGCGGTGCCCTACGAGGTGCGCCCTGAGGCCGGCCTGCTGCGGCTGCGCAAGGACATGGAGCTGTTTGCCAATCTGCGCCCGGCCATCTGCTACCCGGCGCTGGCGGCGTCCTCCTCGCTCAAGCAGGAGGTGGTCGAAGGCCTCGACATATTGATCGTGCGCGAGCTGACCGGCGGCGTCTATTTCGGCGAGCCCAAGCAGATCATCGATCTCGGCAACGGCCAGAAGCGCGGCATCGACACGCAGGTCTACGACACGTTCGAGATCGAGCGCATTTCGGGCGTCGCTTTCGAACTGGCACGCACGCGCAAGAACCACGTCACCTCGATGGAAAAGCGCAATGTGATGAAGTCGGGCGTGTTGTGGAACGAGGTCGTCACCCAGACCCACAAGGCACGCTATTCCGACGTCAAGCTCGACCACATGCTGGCCGATGCCGGCGGCATGCAGCTGGTGCGCTGGCCAAAACAGTTCGACGTCATTGTCACCGACAATCTGTTCGGCGACATGCTGTCCGACATCGCCGCCATGCTGACCGGCTCGATCGGCATGCTGCCGTCGGCCTCGCTCGGCGCGCCTGATGTGAAAACCAAGAAGCGCAAGGCACTCTACGAACCGGTGCACGGCTCGGCGCCCGACATTGCCGGCAAGGGCATCGCCAACCCGATCGCCATGATCGCTTCCTTCGCCATGTGCCTGCGCTATTCCTTCGGCATGGTCGATGAAGCCGACCGCGTCGAAGGCGCGATCGCCGCCGTGCTCGACGCGGGCCTGCGGACGAAAGACATCATGTCCGATGGCATGACCGAGGTCGGTACGGTTCAGATGGGCGACGCGATCATCGCCAAATTCCTGGGCTGATATCGTGACGGTCGACGTCCGCTGGGCGACGATCGAGGACGCGACGGCGCTCGCGGCCATATTGTGCGAGATGGCGGTTCACTACCGGCAGCCACCTCTCGATGCCGGCCGGGCCGTGTCTGCCGCACGAAAATGGCTTGGCGAGGAAAGCCCGGCCTATCCGCATTTCGCGCTCGCCTTCGTCGAGGGCGAGGTCAGCGGCCTGGCGTCGGTGGCGATCGCGCATCCCGGCATCGATCTTGAGCGGCTGCTGTTCCTCAAGGATTTGTTCGTGCGCGACAAAGCCCGCAACGCCGGCGTCGGCCGAGCAATGATCGGCTTTCTCGCCGATCATTGCCTGCGCGAAGGCATCGGCCGCATCGACCTGACCACCGAGGACTGGAACGAAGGCGCGCTGCGCTTCTACGACCGGCTTGGCGCCGAACGCCACGGCCAGAAGGTCTTTCTCAGACTTTCGGGTGAGGCGTTGAAAAGCGGCTAGATCCTGACGCCTGCCGGCACTGGTCCCCAAGGATTTTCGCCCACCTGGGACGGCAGAAGTCCGAAGACCAGCAAGGCAATGCTGCCAATGGGAGTGATGAAGCCCAGCAGTGCAAACCAGCCGCTCAGACCCGCGTCATGCACACGCCGCACGACGAGGGCAATCGACGGCAGGATCAATCCCGAAAAGAAAACCAGGAAGGGTATGAGCCCTATGGCCCTCATCGTCGTCCTGTCCGCATTGGTTTTGAAGCCATTGAACGCTAGGTCAACGAGTATTCCGAAGCCTAGAAGCGCCAATATCCCGAGGGTGTAGAATAGCCAGAAGGCCCAGAATTCCTTGCGGCGGGCGCGACCTTTGAAATTGCTATAGTCCGCAATTATCGCGCGCCAGAAGTAAGCCCACAGACCCATGGAATAGGCGGGCCTGCTCTCGGCCGAACGGCGTGGCTGGCCCGTGCTTGGCGATGGCGCTGTCGGGGTGACGGCGACTATATCGTGCGCCGTACCGTCATCCGGTTGAAACTCGACAAGGGTGCCCCTGGCGAGGGTCACTTCATGGCTCACATCGTCACGGGCAAAGATATAACGCTTGCTGTCGATTCCGTCGATGTAGCCGTAGTCCTGATCCTGATCGTAGTGGAATATCGTGCCACGCATGTTTCTCCCCCGCGTTGCGCAAATACTACCCAGGGTTGTTTGTGATTGCAATACACGTGGCGGCTAAATCCTGACACCCGCCGGCACCGGCCCCCACTGGTTTTCCCGGGCCTGCGTCGGGATCAGCGCGAAGACCAGGATGATCAGGCTGCCGATGGTCGGGATCAGGATCAGCAGGCTGAGCCAGCCTGACAGGCCGATGTCGTGGAGCCGGCGCACGATCATGCCGAGGCTAGGGAGCAGTGTCGCCAGCAGGAACGTGCCGCACAGCCCGACCGTTATCGCGCCCGAAATATCACTGTCGAAACCGCCCATATCCATATCGGTGTACAGGCCGATGCCGCCGATGATCAGCAGGCAAACCGTCCAGAACAGGCAGTAGCCCCAATATTCCTTGCGGCGGGCGCGGCCGGCGAAATTGAAGTAGTTCTGCGTCACGCCGCGCCAGAAATAGCCCCAGAGATCGCTGGGTTCGGCCGGCTCGGAGGAGCGGCCGAAATGCTGTGCCGGGGGCGGGGTTGCCGCGGCCTTGCTGCCGGCTTGAGTCGGTGCGGGGTTCGTGCCGGCGTCAGTGGCCGAAGTAGCGGTCTGGGCGGCAATCGAAAAGACGTCGTGAGCCTGGCCGCCGCCCGCCTGAAACTCGACGGACGCGCCCTTCCGCATGGCAGTTTCACGGCGCAGGTTTTCTCGGGTGAAGGTGTATTGGCTGCCGTCGGCGCCGGTGATGAAGCCGAAGCCCTGGACCTCGTCATAGTGAAGCACTTCGCCGCGCATTTGCCACCCCCGCTCGCCACGTCCTAGCCGAAGGTGGCACAGGGCCGTGCCGATGGGCAAGACGGCCAGCATGGCTACCCTCTTCGCGGCAAATGAAGCATAAGGCATCGAGTGCAACCGCCTTCGACAGAAGCAGACATGACAGTCGAGAGTCCTGACAGTAAAACCGTAAATGAAGATGGAGGGGAAAGAAGACCTCCCAGGCTGGCCATCGACGCCACCGGCCTGACGTTCTGGCCGTCCGGCCAGGGACTTGTCGGCATCCCACGGGTGGAAAGCTTTCTCGTCAGCGCAGCCCTGGCCGATCCCGACCCTTGCGTGGAGGTGGTGGCGTTCCGACCGTGGGAAGGCCGGTTTCGCCCCCTCGCTCCTTTCGAGCAGGACCATGTCGCGACGGGCGAGATTTCACCCTGGCGCCTCAAACGATGGCCTGGGAGACGCACGGCGATGTCGCAGGCCCTCGAAGCGGTGAGGCAGCAGCCATGGGGCAAGCGCGACGCCGACCGCCATCTCGCAAAGACGATGACCCATGGCCGCAAAGGGATTGCCTATCAGGCGACGAGGCTGCTGATCCGGGCCTATCGTCTGTACCAGCGGGCGCGGATCCGGTCGGCCCCGCGTCAGGCTCCAAGCCAACCGGACGAGACTGAACGCGGCTTTGTCTTGATCAGCCATCACATTCTGACCGGGGACGACCGAGCCGCCGTCTCCGGGCGCGCCGGTGGCCTCGCGTTTCTTTGCCACGACCTCATCCCGACACTGCGCCCCGACATGGTTGGTATGAGCCCTGGCGAGGCTCGCTACGGGTCATATCTCGAGCACCTCGTGCGTTCCGGCGCGCCGGCATTTTGTGCATCCGACGAAGTTGGTGCGACGCTGACCGATCATATGCAACAGGCAGGCGTCACGCAGCCGGTGGTATACCGGTTTCCGATGCCTTCCATCCTGTACGAGACGGCTTCGCGCATGGGCGAGACTTCGCGCATCGAGGCCGACGAGCCGTTCGTGCTCTATTGTTCGACCATCGAAGTGCGCAAGAACCACATCCTGCTGGCACGGATATGGCAGCAGGCGCTCGACGAGGGCGTCAAGCTGCCGAGGCTCGTCTGCGCCGGGCGCTGGGGCTGGATGATCGATCCGCTGCGCGCCTATCTCAAGGCCCATCCGAGACTGCTCGAGCGGGTTACGTTCACCGGAGCGATCAGCGATGAGGAACTCATCCGATATTATCGCAGCGCTTCCTTCGGCGTCTTTCCCTCGCATATCGAGGGCTGGGGCTATGGCGCCTCGGAATGTCTCGATTTCGGCGTTCCCGTCATCGTCTCGACCGCGCCGTCGCTGATCGAGGCGAGCGGCGGGCTGATGCCGGCGATCGATTCCAATGACCAGGCCGGCTGGTACGCTGCGATCCGCAGGATGGCGGAAGACCCGGACTGGCGCTCATCGCTGACGGAACGCATCGCAAAGCAGCATCGCCCGACGCCGGCATCGGCCAGCTGGGCTGCCATCAAGGCTGGCCTGCAGGCAAGCGCGTCCCTCCGGCCGAAGTCCTAGAGCAATTCTAGGAAAGGTGTGACGCGGTTTTCCGTCTAGAATTGCGTCAAAACAAAGAGTTAGAGCAGATCGCCGTTTCCGTGAAACGGTGAAATGCTCTAGGTGGGCCGCTTCTTCGCTTTCTTGTGCTTGGGCGCGCCGGTGGTGTCGAATTTCGGCTTGCCCGGCTTCTTCGCCCATGGCTTTGCCTCATGCGCGGTGGCCGGGCGCTGATCGACTGCTGCCGGTGCACGTTTTTCGAATTTGCGCTTCGGCGCGTTGGGGTCGAATGGCGCCTTGCCGCGATGCGGTTTCTTGTCGGGGCTTGGCGGCTGGTAGCCGGCGCGCGACAGATCGGGCGTGCCCTCGAGCCGCTTCACCAGGATGTTGCCTTGCAGCTTGCGATCGGGACCGATCGCGGCCAGGAAGCGGTCGGCCCAGTCGGCTGATATCTGCACGTAGGTCTCTTCCGGCTGCATCTTGATGGCGCCGATCTCGCGCTTCGAGATGCTGCCGGTGCGGCACAGCATCGGGATGAGCCAGCGCGGCTCGGCATTCTGCCGGCGCCCGATCGACAACGAGAACCAGACGCTGTCACCGAAATCGTCGCGACGGCTGGGCGCCTCGTCGCGGCGCGCGAAACCTTCGCCTGCCGGTCTTTCACGCGACGGCGTGAAGGGCGCGATCTCCATGAGGTCCTCGGGGGCCGAGCGGCTGGCGCGGCACTGGCGCACGAAGGCGGCAGCCACTTGCTCGGCGCCATGTCTTGCGAGCAGCGCGTCGATGAAACCGCGTTCGTCGTCCTTCACCGGCTCGTCGAAAACCGGATCGGCCAGGATGCGCTCGTCGTCGCGCCGCATCACGTCGTCGGCCGAGGGCGGGCTCGCCCATGTCGCCTTGAGGCCGGCGTTCTGCAACAGCCGCTCGGTGCGCTTGCGGGCACTGTTGGGCACGATCAGCGCGCTGACGCCCTTGCGCCCGGCGCGGCCGGTGCGGCCGCTGCGGTGCAGCAGCGTTTCCGGGTTGGTCGGCAGGTCGGCGTGGATGACCAGTTCGAGGTTGGGCAGGTCGATGCCGCGCGCCGCGACATCGGTGGCGATGCAGACTTTTGCGCGGCCGTCGCGCATTGCCTGCAGCGCATGGCTGCGCTCGTTCTGGCTGAGCTCGCCGGAGAGGGCGACGACGGAGAAGTTGCGGTTGTTGAAGCGCGCGGTCAGATGATTGACGGCGGCACGCGTGTTGCAGAACACCAGCGCGTTCTTAGCTTCGTAATAGCGCAGAACGTTGATGATGGCGTTTTCCCGGTCGGGCTGGGCGACGCTCAGCGCCCGGTATTCGATGTCGAGATGCTGCTTCTCCTCGCCGGCGGCCGAGATGCGCACCGCATCGCGCTGATAGCCCTGCGCGAGCGTGGCGATCGAGCGCGGCACCGTGGCCGAGAACATCAGCGTCCGGCGTTCGGCAGGAGCGGCGTCGAGGATGAATTCGAGGTCTTCGCGAAAGCCCAGATCGAGCATCTCGTCGGCCTCGTCGAGCACCACCGCCTTCAGCGCCGACATGTCGAGCGAGCGCCGGGTGATGTGGTCGCGCAGCCGGCCGGGCGTGCCGACGACGATATGGGCGCCGCGCTCCAGCACACGCCGCTCCGAGCGCATGTCCATGCCGCCGACGCAGGACGCCACGGTGGCGCCGGTCAGTTCGTAGAGCCATTCCAGCTCGCGCGTCACCTGCAAGGCGAGTTCGCGCGTCGGCGCCACCGCCAGCGCCAGCGGTGCGGCGGCGTGGCCAAAGCGCTCCGCGCCCTCAAGCAGGGTCGGCGCCAGAGCGAGGCCGAAGGCCACCGTCTTGCCGGAGCCTGTCTGCGCCGAAACCAGCGCATCGGCCTCGCCGAGTTCCGGCGCCACAACCGCCTTCTGGACGGGCGTCAGCTCGGAATAGCCGCGTTTTTCCAGCGCCCTTGCCAGCGCGGGAACGAGTGCATCGAAGTTGGACATCTTACTCTTTCGGAATTCGGATTCTTATATGCCCAGCAATGGGCCTGTCTTCGGCGGGCGTCGGGACGCTCCATGAGCCGGATGGTCATGCCGTTCGTACTTCGTGCCGCCGCGATTGTACAGGGCAACAGGACGCTCATCGCAATTGACTCTTGACGCAAACCGCGTAAAAGCCCGCTTTGAACGGGATCGTTTTTTCGATGCGCGGCCTTTTGATGGCTCTTCTTGCATTCGATGCCCCCAGCCTCAATGCACATCATTGGGCCGGGCGCGTCGGCGCGTCCCCTCGTTCCAGCAAAACCCCATTCTTGGCCAAAAAAACTACCAAAACCACCACCAAAACGGTGTGACTCCCTTGGCCTAACCACCCTCTCCCGGGTTCGGCCCGGGGGACGGAACCCGCATCGGCCAGCGGGTTTCTCCAAAAACCAAGCGGAGAGGGACAGGAGATTTTTCGATGAGTTTCAAGGTAGCGATCGTCGGCGCCACGGGCAATGTGGGCCGGGAAATGCTCAACATACTGGAAGAGCGCGGCTTTCCGGTAAGCGAAGTCGTGGCGCTGGCGTCGCGGCGCAGCCAGGGCACGGAAGTGTCGTTCGGCGACCGCACGCTGAAGGTGAAGACGCTCGACCAGTATGATTTTTCCGACACCGACATCTGCATCATGTCGGCTGGCGGCAGCGTCTCCAAGGAATGGTCGCCGAAGATCGGCAAGCAGGGCTGCGTCGTCATCGATAATTCGTCGGCCTTCCGCTACGATCAGGACGTGCCGTTGATCGTGCCGGAAGTGAACCCGGACGCGATCTCGCTGTTCACGCGCAAGAACATCATCGCCAATCCGAATTGCTCGACGGCGCAGCTGGTAGTGGCATTGAAGCCGCTGCATGACTTCGCCACCATCAAGCGTGTCGTTGTCGCCACCTACCAGTCGGTGTCGGGCGCCGGCAAGGAAGGTATGGACGAACTCTTTACCCAGACCCGCGCGGTCTTCGTCGCCGATGGCGTCGAGGTCAAGAAGTTCACCAAGCGCATCGCCTTCAACGTCATCCCGCACATCGATGTCTTCCTTGATGACGGCTCCACTAAGGAAGAGTGGAAGATGGTCGCCGAGACCAAGAAGATGCTCGACCCCAAGATCAAGCTGACGGCGACCTGCGTGCGCGTGCCGGTGTTCATCGGCCATTCGGAAGCGGTCAACATCGAGTTCGAAAAGCCGATCACCGCCGACGAGGCGCGCGATATCCTGCGCGAGGCGCCGGGCTGTCAGGTCTTGGACAAGCGCGAGGACGGCGGCTACATCACGCCGCTGGAATCGGCCGGCGAAGACGCCACCTTCATCTCGCGCATCCGCGAGGATTCGACCATCGACAACGGCCTGTCGATGTGGATCGTCTCCGACAATCTGCGCAAGGGCGCGGCGCTCAACGCAGTGCAGATCGCCGAGTTGCTGGTCGAGCGCGGCCTGATCCAGCCGAAGAAGAAGGCGGCTTAGTTTTCGCTCACGGGCCGTATCGCCGCTGCCGCGGCGGGCGCTCCGCGGGGGCGCCGGACGACCGGCGGCCCGCAGTCGCGGGCTCGGCCTTCGGCCGGGTGCTGAAGGTTAGCGAAGGCATTGATGGATGCCGATCTCCCCACGAGGGGGAGATCGGCAGCTCTGGCCGATGCGCTACGCTCTGTTCTCCCTGGCCAGCTGGTTCAACAGCCCCAGCGCTTCCTCCGCCCGGTCGACCAGCACGAACAGATGGTCGTGGTAGAAGGCCGAAACCGGGTTCACGCCCATGCCGGCGGCGGCGAGGCGCGTGGTGATGGCGGCGAGAAAGCCGACGGCTTCCAGCGACGAATGGATGTTCAGCGTGACCATCCGGCAGCGGAATGACGCGGTCAGTGCCGCAGCGATGGCCTTCTCCTCGGTTACGATCAGTGTCACGCCCTCGCGCTCACGAAAGATCATCACCGGCTCGAGGCCTTCCGGCTGAACGACGCCGGGCGCCAGCATGGCGAAGACATAGGTGCCGGCGAGCAGTTCCGGCGTCATCGATGCCAGCAGTGTCTTCAGATCGGTCTCGCCGGTCATTCGGTTTCTCTCGCTTGCAGAAATGGGCCGCAGCCCATGTGCTCTTCAATATCCGCGACCGGCGCGTGCCGATAGTCCAGGCGCTGCAAGGACGACATGGCGGTGTCGCTGGTGGCTGGGCTTGCAGAGCTGTCGCATCGCACAATAAAGGAGGTGAGGGCCGATGGCGGTCCGTGAAAGGCCTTCGATGATCGTTCGCCCGCGCCCCACATTCCTACAGCTGTTCTTCATCATGCGCGGTTCGGTCGTGCCACGTATCCTGCCGCAGATATTGGGCTTCGCGCTTTATTCCGCGATCATCCTGGCCGTGGCGCGCCGGTTCCAGCTTGATTTCAGCGTCTTCAACATCACGCCTTTCGGCCTGGTCGGCGTGACATTGTCGATCTATCTCTCGTTCCGCAACAACGCCGCCTACGACCGTTGGTGGGAGGCGCGCAAGCTGTGGGGCGCGCTGGTCTTCGAAATGCGCAACCTGGCACGCGCCACCACCAGCCTCATCCCGGACCAGACCGAACAGCGCGCCTTGCTGATGGAAGCGCTCGCCTTCTGTCATTTCCTGCGCGGGCAGTTGCGCAAGATCGACAGCATGAAGGATGCCCGCGCCTTCATCGACGCCGAGGCGGACAAGGCAGCAGCCTTTTCCAATCCGGCGGATGAGATGGTCAGGCGCATGGGCCGGCGTGCCAATGCGCAGCGCCGGGCGGGCGACGTCGACTCGATCGGCTTTCGTATCCTCGATGAGAGGCTCGCGTCGATCGCGGCCATCCAGGCCGGCTGCGAGCGGATCGCCGGTACGCCGTTACCTTTCGCCTACACGCTGCTGGTGCATCGCACGGCCTATATCGTCTGCCTGCTGCTGCCGATCGGCCTGATCTCGACCACCGGTTGGGCGACGCCGCTGTTCACGGCGCTGATCGCCTACACCTTCTTCGGCCTCGACGCGCTTTCGGAAGAGCTCGAGGATCCGTTCGGCACCGAGGCCAACGACCTCGCCCTCGACGGTCTCTGCCGCGTCTGCGAGATCTCGGTGTTCGAGGCGCTGGGCGAAACGCCGCCGAAGATGATCCCGGCGGAAAAGTTCTATTTTTCGTAGGCGAAGGCGCGCGGGTTTAAAAGAATCCGCCCCGCTGTCGGATCGCGGCCCCATGCCACGTCCTTGGGTCGACCCCTGCGAAAGGGCTCGACCATCAGGAGGGACCACCATGAGCATTTCCGAAACCGCGCCCGTCTCGCCGGGCGCTTTGTGGACCGGCCGCGTGCTCAGCGGCGTCATCGTGCTGTTCATGATCTTCGACGGCGTCATCAAGCTGCCGCCGCTCGATGTCGTCACCCAGACGATGGTGCCGCTCGGCTGGCCGGCCGATGCCAATGTCGCGCGCATGCTTGGCGTCATCTCGACCGCGCTCTACGCCTTGCCGCGCACCGCGGTGCTCGGCGCCATCCTGCTCACCGCGTATATGGGCGGCGCAATCGCCACCAATGTCCGCGTCGACAACCCGCTGTTCTCGCACATGCTGTTCGGCGTCTATCTCGGCATTATCCTGTGGGGTGGCCTGTATCTGCGCGATGCCAGGGTCCGCGCGCTGATCCCGTTCAGCCGATAGATCCGATCGAAGCATCGCTTTCAACTCGAAGCCTGGAACCCTTTGCCGGGCAATGTCTTAGGGATCGAATCGCCGAGTTGCGAGTTAGAGATTCGCTTGGCGGCGGAGGCGGCTCCTATCGGAGAGGAACGACGATGAAGAAAACGATGCTTTTGATGGCGCTGCTGGTGCCGCTTGCCGCTTGTTCGCAAACGGAAAAAGGCGCGGCCGTAGGCGGCCTCGGTGGCGCTGCCGTCGGTGCGGCGGTCGCCGGCGATCCGGTTGAAGGCGCCGTCGTCGGTGGCGCTGTCGGTGCTGTTGCCGGTGCGCTGATCGGCCGGGCAAGCGAGAGCGGCGAATGCCGCTATCGCGATCGGCGGGGCCGCGTCTACATCGACCGCTGCCCGAGCGGTTATTGATCGGCAGCTCTTACAGACAGAACTGGACAGCAAAACGGCGGGCCTTGGCCCGCCGTTTTCCTGGATGCGATAGGGCAATACTTATTCGGCGGTGGCGGCTTCCGCCTCGGCCGGTGCTGCTGCGGCGGCCGCAGCCGCGGCAGCAGCGTCTTCCTGCGCCTTCTTCAAGAGCGAAGCACGTTCCTGCGCCTTCTTGCCCGGCTCGGCCTTCTTCGGGTTGGAACGGGCGTCGCGCTTGACGAGGCCGGCCTCGTCGAGGAAACGCAGCACGCGGTCGGTCGGCTGGGCGCCATGCGCCAGCCAATGCTTGACGCGGTCGGCGTCGACCTTGACGCGTTCGCCGTCCTTGGGCAGCAGCGGGTTCCACGAGCCGATCGACTCGATGAACCGGCCGTCACGCGGCGAACGGGCGTCGGCAATGACGACGTGGTAGTAAGGACGCTTCTTCGAGCCCGCACGGGCCAGTCGGATCTTCAAGGGCATTTATTTTCTCCTAAAAAGGCTGATTTGGTTGATCGGTTGGTGGCTGGTTTCTCAGCCGGCTTTCATCACGCCGTTGGAAGCGGCGATCTGTTCGTGGTGGCGGATCACTTCGCGGACGACGAAGTTGAGGAATTTTTCCGCGAAATCCGGGTCGAGATGGGCATCCTTCGCCAGCTGGCGAAGCCGGGCGATCTGCTGCTGCTCGCGTGCCGGGTCGGCCGGGGGCAGGCCATGCGTCGCCTTCAGCACACCGACCGCCTTGGTGCAGCGGAAGCGCTCGGCCAGCATGTGGATGAGGGCCGCGTCGATGTTGTCGATCGAGGCGCGGTAATCGGCCAGGAGAGCGCGAGCGTCGGCCATGTCCTTCTCTTCGTTCATGGCGTCCTCACTTCTTCTTGCCAAGGCCGGGCAGGCCGCCGCCCATTCCGGGCAGGCCGGGGAGCTTCATGCCGCCGGGCAGTCCGGGTAGGCCGCCGCCGGGAAGGCCTTTCATGCCGCCGCCGAGGCCGGCTGCTTGCGCCTGCTTCTGCAAGGCTTCGAGCTGCTTGGGATCCATCTTCGACAGGTCCGGCATGCCGCCGCCCATCATGCCGCCACCCATGCCCCCGGGGCCGCCGGGCATCATGCCGCCGAGGCCCATCTTGGAGGCGAGGCCGCCCATCATGCCGCGCATCAGGCCGCCGCCTTTGCCCTTGCCGCCCATCGCCTTCATCATGTCGGCCATGCCGCGATGCATCTTGAGCAGCTTGTTGATTTCGGCCGCGTCGGTGCCGGAACCGGCGGCGATGCGCTTCTTGCGCGAATGCTTGAGCAAATCGGGATTGGCGCGCTCGGCCTTGGTCATCGACGAGATGATGGCGAGCTGGCGGCCGAACATCTTGTCGTCGAGACCGGCGGCGGCCATCTGGTCCTTCATCTTGCCCATGCCGGGCATCATGCCCATGATGCCGCCCATGCCGCCCATCTTCGACATCTGCTGAAGCTGGCCGGCGAGATCGTTCAGGTCGAACTTGCCCGACTGCATCTTCTTGGCCATCGCCGCCGCCTGTTCGGCGTCGATGTTCTCGGCGGCCTTTTCGACGAGCGAGACAATGTCGCCCATGCCGAGGATGCGGTCGGCGATGCGCTTGGGGTGGAATTCCTCCAGCCCGTCCATCTTTTCGCCAGTGCCGATCAGCTTGATCGGCTTGCCGGTGACGGCGCGCATGGAGAGTGCAGCACCACCGCGGCCGTCGCCGTCCATGCGGGTCAGGACGAGGCCGGTGATGCCGACGCGCTCGTCGAAGCTCTTGGCCAGGTTGACGGCGTCCTGGCCGGTCAGCGAATCGGCGACCAGCAGGATTTCGTGCGGGCTCGACACCTTCTTGATGTCGGCCATCTCAACCATCAGCGGCTCGTCGATATGGGTGCGGCCGGCGGTGTCGAGGATGACGATGTCGTGGCCGCCGAGCTTGGCCGCCTGCACGGCGCGGCGGGCGATGTCGACCGGCGACTGGCCGTCGATGATCGGCAGCGTGGCGACCTTGACCTGTTCGCCGAGCTGGCGCAGCTGCTCCTGCGCAGCGGGGCGCCGCGTGTCGAGCGAGGCCATCAGGACCTTCTTGTTCTGACGCTCGGAAAGACGCTTGGCGATCTTGGCCGAAGTGGTCGTCTTGCCGGAACCCTGCAGGCCGACCATCATGATGACGACCGGCGCCGGGGCATTGAGATCGATGGCGACGCCTTCGGCGCCGAGCATGTCGACCAGTTCGTCATGGACGATCTTGACGACCATCTGGCCGGGCTTGATAGACTTGACCACGGCAGCGCCGACGGCCTTCTCGCGCACCTTGTCGGTGAAGGAGCGCACCACTTCCAGCGCCACGTCTGCTTCGAGCAGCGCCCGGCGCACCTCGCGCAGCGCCGCCGAGACATCAGCCTCCGACAGGGCTCCGCGGCCGGTCAGGCCGTTCAGGATCGAACCAAGACGTTCCTGTAGCGATTCAAACATTCGTTTTCCTTTTCCCTGGCATCCGGATGATGCCCGAGAGGTAATGCGTTCGCGCCCAGTGTCCAACCAAAAGCCAAAACCACCCGGGGGCGCTCAGCGCTGCCGGGTGTTGGCCTCCAGGATCGATTTACAGCACTTCACCTCAAAGAGGCTTCGGCGTCCTGGTCGGCTTGCTCGGAGGGATACTCGTCGCGGAATTCGGGGCGTGTAGACAGGAAATCGGACACGGAGTCAAGACAAAGACCGGATTGCGTCGTTCCCGGCCTGCAATCAGGCCGTGCTCGCCCGGTCCGGAAATTCGGCGGCAACCCTGAGCGGCGAACGCGGATGTAGAAGCAGCACGATGGTCAGCAGGCTGCAGGCGATGCCGATGAAGGCGATGAGAACCGCATCCGACGTCGCCCAGCCCGGTCCTTCGAGCGGCCTGGCATTGAACAGGGCGAAGGAATTGTAGCTTTCCTGATGCGAGATCAAGAGAAACCCGGTCAGGTTGTTGCCGAGATGAGCACCCAAGGCGGCGCCGAGATTGCCGGTTGCGTAGACGACAAGTGTCAGCAGCAGCGCGAAAGCGGCGATCGACGCCAGCACGCAAGCATTGATGGCTGGTGACGAACTCGCACTCCAATGCAGCGAGGTGAACAGCAGGGCCGGCAGCAGGGCCCAGACGAATGGGCTCGTGAACCGGCTGGCGAGACCGCGCAGCAGGTAGCCGCGAAACAGCAGCTCTTCCGAAGAGGTCTGCACCAAGGTAAGCGCGGCGATCGGGATCGCAAACAGCAGCCAGGATGACAGGCTGATCGGGCCACGCGTGATCTGCGGCTGCAGCAGATAGAGCAGGATTTCGGATATGAACGACGTGATCAGCACCGCGATCAGCCCTTTGAGGAAGCCGGGCCATGAAACTCGTCGGCTGTTGCCGAGCAGCGCCGACAGCTTCTCGCCATGCACCCAGCGCATCGCGACCCACAGGCCGATCCAGATGCCGGCAAACGAGACGAGCGCGGTGAGGATGCCGAGGGGCGAAGCGAGGAAGCCCTGAATGCCGGATGATGGGGTCGCCTGCCAGGCGATGAAGGCATAGGTGCCGCCGACCAGCACGGCCACGGTGGTTGCTGCCCAAAAAAGGACCACGATCCCCGTTCCGAGCAACAGGCGCGGTAAGGTCGTCCTGGCGTTCGGCGAATGCCTGTAACGCTCGAAGGCGGCCGGATCGATGGTCACGCGGGCTCCCTTCCCAAAGTCATCGCCTGTTGACTAACCGATGGCCGGGAAAATCGGAATGGTTTTCCGCAAAGACTAAGCCAGAGCAAAGTCGGCGCAGGAGAGCGCCGCGCGGCAGCGCCGCCTGCTGGCGGCCGCTGCTGTCGCTGCGGCCGCTTGTGCCGCTTGTCGTCAGCGAACGACGTACATGATGCGCCGGGTCTGCGGATCGATCAGCGCCCGCTGGCCGTTCACATAGACATAGCGGTAATTGTAGTCCGGAATCTCGCGCAGCTCGACGGTGTCGGGCAGGGTCGCGCCGGTCACCACTTCGCCTTCGAGATAGATGGGATCGAGGCGATGCGTGTCGACATAGGTGCGGACTTCAGCCGGGGGCGAAGGGAAGTCATCCACGACCGGATCGCTGGCGATGATCGCGCCGGTATAATCGGTCGAGTAGTTGCCGATGTCCTCCGGCGGCGAGACGACAGCAACGCTGGAGCGCCGTTCCGTCAGCACCACCCGGCTGCCGCCTATATCGGCCGTCACATAGTCGGAATAGACCCAGCCCTCGCCGCCGGCCTCGGCTATGGTGCACCATTTGCTGTTTTCGATGCAGCCATTGAGCGTTGCCGACTGACCGGCGGCGAGCACGCCGATCACAGGGTATTGCGGGCCGGGCCCGGCGCGCACGTTAAGATCGGTGACGGCTGAGACGGCGGTATCGGCAAACGCGGCGCCGGACATCACGGTCAGCATTCCGGCTACCGCAGGAAACAATAGGGATTTCATGGTTTCTCTCCGTTTTCATGGTCCCTCGCCAGCGAAAACGGGGCAGCAGCTCATGCGTTCCCGCTAAAGCGCCTGCGCCAACTCACGATTTGTTCCGTGTTCTTTCGGCAAATCGGTCAGAAGTTCGTGAACGAATTCCAATTTCCGCGCCGTGACGTCCGAAATGACGAAGGGGTAGAGGTCGGGCAGGCCCATGCAGCGGTTGATCGAATTGGAGGCCTCCGACAGCACCAGCCAGCGGGCAAGGATCTTTTCGAAAGGCTCCGGCGCGGTCGCCGGCTCCGAGGGTGCTGCCTGCAATTCGCCGCCGGTGTCGCCGCGCGGCAAGTCGTTGGCCTCCACCGTCTCCAGCCGGCCGAGCGGAAAGTTCAGTGCGTGCACCATTTCCAGCGTGTCGGTGATGTGCAGGTGATGAGCCCAGGTCTCGGCCCAGTCCTCCCAAGGATGCGAGGTCGCATAGGCCGAGATGTGGCCCTGCTGCCAGTCGGGCGGCGCACCATCGGCATAATAGGCCTTCAGCGCCTGTTCGTAATCGGCACGGTCGTCGCCGAACAGTGCGCGGAAAGCTTCGAGCCTGTGCGGATCGTCGCGGATGAGGCGGTCCCAGTAATAGTGCCCGAGCTCATGGCGGAAATGGCCGAGCAAGGTGCGGTAGTTCTCGCCCATCTCGACGCGCCGCTTCTCGCGCTCGGCCGAATCCGCCTCGGCGACATTGAGCGTGATCAAACCATTGTCGTGGCCGGTGAGGATCCGCTCGCCACCAGGGCCGCCACCGATCGGATCGGCGAGGAAGTCGAAGGCCAGGCCGACCTCGTCGGCAGGGGTCTGCTTGGGGACTACCGGCAGCCCGAAGGCCAGCAGCGAGTAGATGGCGCGCTTCTTCGCCGCTTCGACACGGATCCAGCGGCGGCGGTTGCCGTCGACGGAGAGATCCGGGATCAGCTGGTTCAGCACGCAGGCGCGGCAAAAAGCGTGACCCGGTTCCGCCATCCAGTTGCAGGCGCATTCGTCGGCGTTGGTGCACTGGAAGACGCCGTCGACGCCCGCCAGCGCAAAGCGCGCGTGCTCGGGATCGTAGAGCACCGGGTTCCCGCAGTTCAGGCACTTGGCGTTCTCGAAATAGATGCGATGGCCGCAATGGGGGCAGTCGAAGAGTTTCATGTCGGTCTCAATTCACCGGAGGTGACATAGATGTTCACGGCGGCCCGTGCCCAACGCGAACAGCCGCGCGGCGTTCCGCATTTTGTCGAACTTGTTGGAACATAATCTCTGCAGAACGAGGTTTCGCAAAGCGAAGACCAGGTTCCACCTGTCGTTGGTTCCGTCCTTCGGTTCGGATCATGTCCTCGCCGCAAGCTGGGTGACAACCTGTCTTGCCACCGCTTCGCCTGACAGCCGTGCGCCGCCACAGGTCTGCATCAGCGGACCGGCCAGATGCTCGCCGGCGAAGAAGATCTTGTCGGCCACCGGCTGCATGAGTGCGGCGCGCGCCAGTGAACGGCCGGGGCGAGCGGCGGCATAGGCACCGCGTACGAAGCGCTCGCCGCCCCAATTGGTCATCATGGCGCGTCCGACATGTTTGCGCGTATCGCCGCCGAAGATGCCGCACAGCCGGTCGACGACGAAGTCGATGCCGGCCGCCTCGCCGGCCGCCGACATTTCCCAGGCGAAATCGCCGCCGACGAAGCCGACCATCAGGTCGAGGTCGAACGGGAAGCACAGGAAATAGATGTCGTGCCTGGCCATCCGTTCGATCAGCAGGTCGTCGAAGGGCTGCAGCCCGAGCCTGGTGCCCGATATTTCGACCGGCAATTTGGTCAGCATGCCCATCGGCAGGTCGAAGAAGGCGCCGAAATGCGTGTCTGGCAAGGCCGGCGAGAACGCGATCTCCTCGAAGGCGAGCACCGCCGGCGAAGCGGTGACGATCACCGCCTTGGCGCGGACGGTGCCGCGATCGGTGACGCAGGCGACGCCCGGCACGTCCCACAGGATCTTGCGCACCGGCGTCGAAAGTTCGACCGGCACGCCGGCGCCGAAACGCGCCACCAGCGCGCCAAGGCCCTCCTTGCTGAAGTAGTTCGGGTCGAGATCGGCAGCGGCCTGGAAGTCGAGGATCGAGATTTCGTCCTCGTCGGCACCGAAATCCATCGGCCCGGCGAAGGTGGCGGCGGCGCGCGGTGCATGGCCTTTTGCCAACAGCGCCGAAAGACGATCGTCATCTCCGTCCTTCACTTCATGCTTGGCCAGCAGTTCGAACAGCTTTGCGTCGGCGGCCTTCATGTCGGCTTCTTCCGCTTCGCTCGCCTTGCGCTCGCGGTAGTAGAGATGATCGACGTTCATGTCGTGATGATGCAACGTCCAGCCTGCCGCCTGGGCTTCGGGAAAATAGGGATTGCGGTCGGCCGCATGCAGCCAGGCGCAGCCGATGTCGAAAGGCACGCCGAAATGCTGGTCGCTGGTCCAGGCTCGCCCGCCGATTCGGTCTATCGCTTCGAGCAGCGTGAAGGAAAGCCCCGCCGCCTGCAAGCTCCTGGCGGCGGCAAGACCCGCCGAGCCGGCACCGATGATGACGACATCAACGTCTTGCATGCAGCCCCCCTGCCACAATAATCACTTGATCCTAGGCAAATTCCACGGCATTCGCCAGCATTGCAGCGGTGACAGTGACAAGTGCGCGTTTCGCTGGCAAGTTCGCAATTGGGACGTGATTCAGGCAACCAGGAGATCAACATGGCAATTCTTGCCAAGGGAAAGATGTTTGCAGCGGCCGTGGTGGCGGTGCTTGCGCTGGCGACGGGCGCACAGGCGGCAGCCAGCTGCGGCAAGACCGGCGCCGGCTTCGACGCCTGGAAGCAGGACTTTGCCGCGCAGGCCAGGTCGGAAGGTGTAGGCGCCAAGGGGCTGGCCGCTCTGGCCGGGGCAAACTACGCGACAAAGACGATCTCAGTCGACCGCGGCATTCACAAGGCCTTCAGCGGCTCGGTGGACGATTTCATGCGGCGTCGTGGTGGCGCAGCGATTATTTCCAAGGGCCGGTCGCTGAAAAAGTCGAATGCGGCGCTGTTCTCCAAGATCGAAGCGAATTACGGCGTGTCGCCGGGCGTGTTGCTCGCCATCTGGGGTATGGAAACCGGCTTCGGTTCGGCCATGGGCAACCAGAACACCGTCTCTGCCATTTTGACGCTTGCCTATGATTGCCGCCGGCCGGGGTTCTTCTACCCGCATGCCATCGCAGCCCTGAAGCTGGTTGATCGCGGGGCGTTGACAGCCTCGTCGGTCGGGGCCGCGCATGGCGAGATCGGACACACGCAGTTCCTGCCCGGAAACGTCCTGAAATATGGCGTCGGTGGCGGAAACCTGCGCGACAAGAGCACGGCGCTGGCTTCCACCGCCAACTTCCTCAAGGGGCATGGCTGGCGGGCGGGCGCGAGCGCGAGTGCGAATATGGGCGCGATTGCCGGCTGGAATTCCGCGAGCGTCTATCAGCAGGCCATCGCCCGCATTGCCACGGCGATCGACGGCGATTGACGGATCATGCTCCGGGCAGAAGGCCCCGGCTATTTTTGACTTGATCGGAAACCCGGCGCGAATGTCGGGTTTCATTTGATTTCGAGCGTGTAGGAGCAGCCCGCCAGCGTCTTGCCGGGGTGCGACTCGACGGTCGAGACGTTGAGCTTGATGCCCGTGGAGAAGGTCAATCCTTCCGACTCTTCGGTGCTTTGGACAACGACCTTCTCGCCAAGGAATTTTTCCGGCGTCGAAAAAACGGCAATGACATTGAGCTCCCTGGCAAGCTCTGGCGCCGCAATGCCATCGAGCACGGCCATCGGCCCGGCTGCGGTAAACACGATCGATCCCGTCTCGCGGTTGAACACGCGGATTTTGGCCGGCAGTTCGTATTGGCTGAGAAACGGATTGCCCGAGGCAACCTCCTGCCAGCCAAGCGTTTCAACGGCACCTAGTGCGCTGGACAGCCACAGGGCAAAGTCGTTGTAGGTCGGAACGTCCGCCCTGCACTCGATCAGGGCCGGAAGGTCGAGAGAGGCGGGGTCGAACTCCTGGCCGGCGGCCGGCGTCGCCAGAACAACCAGCGGCGCCAAGCAGCGACCGAAACCGCGCATCCGCGCTACTTGGTGCGGCTGCGCGCGGCCAGCGTCCTTAGCCTCAGCGCGTTGAGGCGGATGAAGCCGGCGGCGTCCTTCTGGTCGTAGGCGCCGCGATCGTCCTCGAAGGTGACCAGCGCATCCGAATAAAGCGTCTTCTTCGACTTGCGGCCGGTGACCATGACATTGCCCTTGTAGAGCTTGAGGCGCACCGTGCCTTCGACGTCTTCCTGGCTCTTGTCGATCATCGCCTGCAGCATCAGCCGTTCGGGCGCGAACCAGAAGCCGTTGTAGATCAGCTCGGCATAGCGCGGCATGAACTCGTCCTTGAGGTGGGCGGCACCTCGGTCGAGCGTGATCGATTCGATGGCGCGATGGGCTGATATCAGGATGGTGCCGCCTGGTGTTTCGTAGACGCCGCGCGATTTCATGCCGACGAAGCGGTTCTCGACCAGGTCGAGCCGGCCGATGCCATTGTCGCGGCCAAGATCGTTGAGTGCCGCCAGCATGGTCGCCGGCGACAGGTTCTTGCCGTTCAGCGCGATCGGATCACCCTTCAGGAACTCGATCTCGATCTCGGTGACCTTGTCCGGCGCGTCCATCGGCGAAACGGTGCGCTGATGAACGAATTCCGGCGGCTCCACCCACGGGTCTTCCAGCACCTTGCCCTCGGAGGACGAATGCAAGAGGTTGGCGTCGACCGAAAACGGTGCGTCGCCCTTCTTGTCCTTCGGCACCGGGATCTGGTGCTGCTCGGCGAAATTCATCAGGTCGGTACGCGATTTGAACGACCAGTCGCGCCACGGCGCGATGACCTTGATGTCGGGGTTCAGTGCGTAAGCTGAAAGCTCGAAGCGAACCTGATCGTTGCCCTTGCCGGTGGCGCCATGCGCGATCGCGTCGGCGCCGGTTTCCCGGGCTATATCGACCAGATGCTTGGAGATCAGCGGCCGCGCGATCGAGGTGCCGAGCAGATAGGTGCCTTCATAGACGGTGTTGGCGCGAAACATCGGGAAGACGAAGTCGGACACGAATTCCTCGCGCACGTCGACGACGCGGATGTCCTTGATGCCCATCATCTCGGCCTTGCGACGGGCCGGCTCGAGTTCGCCGCCCTGGCCAAGATCGGCGGTGAAAGTCACGACTTCGGCGCCGAGTTCAGTCTGCAGCCATTTCAGGATGATGGATGTGTCGAGACCGCCGGAATAGGCGAGCACGACCTTCTTGACGTCTTTGGCCTTGGACATTTCTACTCCGTCGATGGCGGACGCCCCAGCCTGGGCGTCACGGATTGTCGCAGCGCCTTTTAGCAGGAACGGCAGAGCGAGCAAGCACACGTGCATGCATGGCTTCTGGTCCAGTCCATGGCGAGGGGTGGGCAGGGAAAACAACCTGCTGCAATCAAGGGCTGCATTTGCTGGAGGGATTTAATCAAGTTTTCACGCTCCGTCGCTAATATGACGACAAGCTGTGTAGGCGAAGTGCCGAGACGGCCTTGCCTCGTCGCGGGCACCCTCGGGCTGGGCCATTCCTGATGCGCGTTATATCATGTATCGCCACGGAGCATAATCTGTGGCTCGTCCTGCTGGCGGCGCTGATGTGCGTCACCGGCTGCTGGGTGACGATCGGCCTCTTCGACCGTGCCAGGAAAACCGCCGGCGTGCAGATGCGGGGCTGGCTGTTCCTGACCGCAGTCGCGGCCGGTTCCTCGATCTGGTGCACGCATTTTATCGCCATGCTGGCCTATGAGCCCGGCGCGCCGATCACCTTCGATCCGGTCTTGACCATGGTGTCCCTGGTCATCGCCATTGCCGGCACCGGAGCGGGCTTCACCCTTGCCTCCGACAAGCGTCTGGTCCCGGAGTGGGGCGGATGCGTCGTCGGGCTGGCGATCTCGGCCATGCACTACACCGGCATGATGGCCTATCACGTTGCCGGCATCGTCGAATGGGACGGCTCCTATGTTGCCGCTTCACTGGTGATTTCGGCGGCGTTTTCCGCCGTGGCTGTCGGCCATGCCGTGCGTCGACCATACCGCTGGTCGCACTACCTCGCCATCGGGCTGCTGGTGCTGGCGATCGTCGGCCTGCATTTCACGGCTATGGCCGCGGTGGCGGTGACGCCGCTGTCCTTCATCAGCACAGGCACCAATCCCGATATTCTGGTGGCAATGGCGGTCGCCGTCGCCGTGGTGGGCCTGATCGTCGCGGCTACCGGCTTCGCCAGCTATCTGATCGATGAGCGTGGTCGTTTGGAGAGCTTCGAGCGGCTTCAGCATCTCGCCCTCAACGACGCCCTTACCGGCCTTCCCAACCGGGTCTCCTTCAACGACCGCCTTGACCATGAAATCGACCGGGCATGCGAGGGCGAGGACACTATGACGGCGGTCATCGTCATCGATCTCGACCGCTTCAAGGAGATCAACGACCTCAGGGGGCATGCGGCCGGCGACCAGGCGCTCAAGATCGTCGCCCGCAGGCTATCGAAACTCATCGGCGAGGGCGAATTCGTCGCCCGGCTCGGCGGTGACGAGTTCGCCGCGATCAAGCGCTTCAAGGATCAGAAGGACCTTCTCGGGCTGGTCTCGCGGCTGGAGAAATCCCTGTTCGAGCCGTTGCGGCTCGACGATTTCGAAATCGCCGCCGGCGCCAGCATCGGCGTCGCCGTCTATCCGCGCGACGGGGCCGACCGCGAGCGGCTGGTCAGCAATGCCGATCTTGCCATGTACCGGGCGAAGAACGACGTCACGCGAGCCGTCTGCTTCTACGAATCCGCCATGGACGAGACGGCGCGGGCGCGCCGTGCCTTGGCCACCGACCTTCGCCAGGCGATCGACCGCGGCGAGCTTTCGCTTCACTATCAGGTGCAGACCTCGGTCCCGACCGGCGCTACCTGCGGCTACGAGGCGCTGCTGCGCTGGACCCATCCGGTGCACGGCATGATCCCGCCCGCCGAATTCATCCCGATTGCCGAGGAGAACGGCTCGATCATGGCGATCGGCGAATGGGTGCTGCGGACCGCGTGCCGCCAGGCGGCCTCGTGGGACAATGGCCACAAGATCGCGGTCAATCTGTCGCCGGTGCAGTTCGCCCATGCCGATCTCGCCAAGCTCGTCCACCAGATACTGGTCGAGACCGGGCTGTCGCCGAAACGCCTGGAGCTGGAGCTGACCGAATCGACGATCGTCGCCGACAAGGTGCGGACGCTGCATGTCCTGCGCCAGATCAAGGCGCTGGGCGTGACCATCGCGATCGACGATTTCGGCACCGGCTATTCGTCGCTCGATACGCTGCGCTCGTTTCCGTTCGACAAGATCAAACTCGACCGTTCATTCATGGCTGACGTCGAGCGAAGCCCGCAGGCCAAGGCCATCATCCGGGCGGTGCTGACGCTGGGCCGCAGCCTCGACATTCCGGTGCTTGCCGAAGGCGTCGAGACGCATGTCCAGCTCACCATCCTGCAGGTCGAAGGCTGCAACGAGGCGCAAGGCTATTTCCTCGGCCGGCCCAAGCCGATCGACCAGATCACCGGGGACGCCGATGTCCGCAACGATCAACTCGTCGCGGAGGAGCCGGCGAGGATGCGGCTGAGCAGGCAGGCATAGGACGCCGCGGCCGGCCGTCCAGCGAATGCCGTGCGGACGCCTGCTGGATCGAGATCGGGTCGCTGCTGTGTCTGGCATCGTCATGGCGCATCCTGTATAGGCCTCGCAATCCCTTGGGGCCGCTCATGTCGTTCATTCCAGACACCACCACGCTGATCCAGTTCGCCATCGCCACGGTCATCCTGGCGATCACGCCGGGGCCGGACATGACCCTGTTCGTCTCGCGCACGCTGAGCCAGGGCCGTGCCACCGGCTTTGCCTCGATGGCTGGCGCGCTGTGCGGCACGCTCATCCACACCACGCTGGTGGTGGTCGGCGTCTCGGCGCTGATCGTCGCCTCGCCGATGGCTTTCTTCGTGCTGAAGATCTTCGGCGCCGGCTATCTCGTCTTCCTGGCCTGGCAGGCAATCACCAGGGGCTCGGCATTTTCGCCGGAGAAGAAGACAGGCCCCGAGATTTCGCTGTTGCGCAGCTGGGCGGCGGGCCTCGGCGTCAATCTGCTCAACCCGAAGATCATCCTGTTCTTCATGACCTTCCTGCCGCAGTTCGTCTCCGCGCATGATCCGAACGCACCGGGAAAGCTGTTTTTCCTTGGGCTGATGTTCATCGTGCTGTCGGTGCCGGTGACGGTGCCGATGGTGCTGGCGGCGGAAAAGTTTTCGGCGGCGATGAAGGCCAGCCCGCGCGTCACGCGGGTGGTCGACTATCTGTTTGCCGGCGTGTTCTCCGCCTTCGCCCTCAAGATCCTGACGGCCCAGGCGAAGTAGGCGCCGTCATCCTGTCCGGCCATCCTCTTTTGAGCCTGGTTCGCCTTGCCACCAGCTTGCGGCCCAGCGCCCGGCGCTGAGCCAGTAAAAGATACCACCGACCATGCCGCTGCCGATCACGGCCATGATGGCGCTGGTGTCCCTGACGATGAAGGCGGTGTCATCGCTGCGGTCGGCAAGCCCGAGGAAAACACCGGCAACCACCGCGCCTGCCAGCGCATAGAACAGCCAGTCGCGCCGGCCCAGGATTTCGGCAAGCAGGATGACGACAGAGGCCGGCATCAGGGCGAAATAGGCGACGAACAGGGCGGCGAAGGGAATTGAGAAATACAGGGAAGCCGTCGCCGTCGGGTGCGCATGTTCCGGCGTGTAGCCGAGCGATGCCAGGAACAGGATGTTGAGGAAGGCACTCGCCGCCAGCGAGGCGACGGCATAGCCGAACAGGATGACAATGAAACGGACGAGGTAGCCGACGAGACGCGCCATCAATCTCTGCCCAGAGTCTGTCGCGTGCCGGACCTGCGTCCAGCCAGAAGCCAGTAGACCGAACCGGCGGCGATGCCGGCGGTGGCGAGAAAACCCAGAAAGCCCGGATTGAAGACAAAGCTGCTGGCCGAGCGCGGCATGGATACGCCAAAGGCGATGGACGTGATCGCACCGGTGGCGGCGAAGTAGTACCATCCCCGAAGTGAAAACCGTTCGGCGACAAAGAGCGCCGGGCCGACGATCAACAGCGCGCCGATCGTTACGGTCAAGACGGCGAGCGGGAACGAGCCCAGCCAGTCGAAAGCGAAAATGATGGACCAGTTGCCGTCTTCGATGCCTTCCAGGAGAGCGATCAGCAGCACCGGCACCAGGATCGAGGTCAGCACCGCGGCGACATAGCCGACCGCCATGATGGCGAAGCGTTTTAGCCAGGCGAAGGGGCGGCTCACGCCTCGCCGTGCCCCGCTATCATCATCGCTTCCAGCGCCAGCCGGTCGACCTTGCGCATGCGCTCGGAGTCGGATTTGAGCTGGCCGCAGGCGGCGAGAATGTCGCGGCCGCGCGGCGTGCGGATCGGCGAGGCATAGCCGGCATTGTTGATGTAATCGGCGAATTTCTCGATCGTCTCCCAGTCCGAGCACTGGTAATTGGTGCCCGGCCACGGGTTGAACGGGATCAGGTTGATCTTGGCCGGAATGCCCTTGAGCAGCTTGATCAGGCCCTTGGCGTCCTCGATGGAATCGTTGACGTCCTTCAGCATCACATATTCGAAGGTGATGCGCTTGGCGTTCGACAAGCCGGGATAGGCGCGGCAGGCGGCGATCAGCTCGTTGAGCGGATACTTCTTGTTGATCGGCACAAGCAAGTCGCGCAGATCGTCATTGGTGGCGTGCAGCGAGATCGCCAGCATGACGCCGATCTCCTCGCCGGTGCGGAAGATTTCCGGCACGACGCCGGAGGTCGACAGCGTGATGCGCCGCTTCGACAGGGACAGGCCGTCACCGTCGGAAGCGATCAGCAGCGCCTTCTTCACCGCTTCGAAATTGTAAAGCGGTTCGCCCATGCCCATCATGACGACGTTGGACACTTTGCGGCCCTCGGCCGGCACGATGGCGCCGTCGGGCGTGTCGCGGTCGGGAAAATCGCCGAGCCGGTCGCGGGCGGTGAGCAGCTGGGCGAGGATCTCCTCAGCCGTTAGATTGCGCACCAGCTTCTGCGTGCCGGTGTGGCAAAACGAGCAGGTCAGCGTGCAGCCCACCTGTGACGAGATGCACAGCGTGCCGCGACCCTCTTCGGGAATGTAGACAGTCTCGATCTCGACCGGCCGGCCGGCGCCGCGCGGCGGAAAGCGGAACAGCCACTTTCGCGTGCCGTCGGCGGAAATCTGCTCCTCGACGATCTCGGGCCTGGCGACGGTGAAATGCTTGTCGAGCTCGGCGCGCAGATCCTTGGAGATGTTGAACATGCCGGCGAAATCGGAGACGCCGCGCACATACATCCAGTGCCACAACTGCTGGGCGCGCATTTTCGCCTGGCGCTCGGGCACGGTGCCTGATGCAACCAGAGCCTCGGCGAGCTCGACCCGCGTCAGGCCGATCAGCGACGGCTTTTCGGGCTGTGCCGCGCGGGCACGCAACGCGTCGCGGGCGCCGTCAGTGGTGAGATCGAATGAAAGGGTCATGGTTGCACTGATATAAGCGGTTTGCGGCCGATTTCACGCATCGTGCCGGAAAGGAAGCGCGGCGCATAGCACAGGTTGACGGCAGAGTCATGGGTTGTGCGATGATGCACCCTCGCCAGAGATCCACCAACAGACCCAAAAACGAAAGGCCGGGCTTTGCGGCCCGGCCTTTCACTAAAACAAAGCCTAGCCTATTTGCACTTGGCAATCGACGTCAGCGCCGCCGAAATGCCCTTCAGCGAGAAGACGTAGCTGGTCGGGTTGCCGCGGCCGGACTTCGCCGTCACCTTCATGTCGGTGCCGGTCTTCATGGCGGCGATCAGCACCGGCTCCTCGGCGGCATTCTCGACCCAGGCCGATTTGCCGCGGGTGAACATCGAAAACGTCTTCTTATCGATGGTCACGGTGGCCTTGGAGCCGTCCTGGAAGTTGTAGCCGGCAATGAATTGCGGCTCGTAGGACACTTGCTGGCCGGGCCGCTGGCTGACGAAGAAGAACATGTCGCCATGGTCGAGCGTCGGCGGCTGCTTGTCGGTCGGCACGGTCAGGACATAGCAGACCTTGCCGCCCGACGCCTGGTAGCTGTAGGTGCCCCAGGCATTGTGCTGGCCGATTTTGGTCGCAGACTGCGCCAGTGCCGGCGCTGCCACGGCCACCAGGGCCAGACTCGAAACTATAGCAATCAATCCGCGCATCGCTTTTCCCGTATTCCAAATGGTGCGGAGGCAGGCCGGCTTGGCGTCCTGCCCGTCGCTTCATTTTGATTTAATCTGGGTTACCAAACGGTGAATTTCCGAAGAGAAAAGGACCCTCACCCCGAGGAAACCGCCGCCATTCCCGCGCCGCCGCCTTGCGAGCGGCTGGCGCGACATCCCTTTGGCGACTTGGAGGCCACGAAAGCGGCAAGAGTTTGACTTTTTACGCTGCCGCAGAAAGCCGGCTTCAACGGAGTTCCGTGCGCGAGTTCAGCCCTTGTCGGCCATGGCGTCCCTGGCGGCCTGCCGGTGCGCAGTGGTGATGTGGGCACTGACGGCGGTGATCGCGGCGGTGAGCACGGCGATGTCGTCGGTGAAGCCAAGCCCGAAGACGAAGTCGGGGATGACATCCACCGGCAGCACGAAATAGCCGAGCGCGGCGAGCAGAATGCCTTTGGCGCGCAGCGGCGTGTTCTTGTCCATGGCGCAGTAATAGGCGGCCACGACCTCTTCCATGAAGGGGATCTGCCGTGCGGCCTTCTTGGCTGTGCGCCAGAATTTCTCGCGCACTTCGCTCTCGTCCGCCAGCTTGCCGCCAAAGCCGAAGAAATCAAAACCGGATTGTTGCGCCATCAGTCTCTCCTTGCGAGCGCCCCTGCGCATCCGGCGCATGCCCGCGGGGGAAAATGTGGTGAAACCCGACCCCCGCTACAAGATGCCGGCGCCGATTTGAGCCTGCCGAGGCGATACCAGGCCTCAGGCGCCGGCAAAACGGTTCATTTTCTTGGCCAGATCGATATCGAGCGCGGTGACGCCGCCGGCGTCGTGAGTGTTCAGCGTCACGTCGACTGTCTTGTAGACATTCGACCAGTCGGGATGATGGTCCATCGTCTCGGCGGCAAGCGCGACGCGGGTCATGAAGGCGAAAGCCTCGGAGAAATTCGCGAAGGTGAATGTGCGCTTGATGGAGGCGCCGTCTTCCGCCAGCGCCCAGCCGTCGAGACCGGTCAATGCGGCTTCAGCGGCTTGCCTGCCCAGTTTCTCTCTCGCCATGTCCATATCCTGTGCTATTCGAAAACGACCCTCACCATAGCGACGGATCGATGAGCGCGAAGCCCATAAACTCCATTCTCTTCGTCTGCCTCGGCAACATCTGCCGGTCGCCGCTGGCGGAAGGTGTCTTCCGCGCCGTTTGGGCCGAGCGCGGATCGGCCCGGGATATCCTGCTCGATTCAGCGGGAACCAGTGACTGGGAGGCCGGCTCTGCCCCCGATCGACGCGCGATCGCGATCGCGGTGCGGCACGGCGTAGACATTTCCGGACAGAGGGCGCGCAAGGTCACGCCGCAGGACCTCCACCGTTTCGACCTGATCCTCGGCATGGACCGGTCGAATGTCGCCGACCTGAAGGCGCTGGCGCCGGCGGCCGTGCAGGACCGCATCCATCTGTTCCTGGAGTTCGCGCAGGGAAAGGCACGCGACGTGCCGGATCCTTATCATGAAGAGGCAGAAGCCTTCGCTTCCGCCTATCGCATGATCCGCGAGGCGTCGGAGGCGCTGGCGACAAGGCTGGAGGCGCGGGCGTCCGTGCCTGACAGCGGCCAGGCTTCCTCGACGATATAGGGTCCGCCGCCGACCGAATCGCGCGACGACATCAGCACGAAACGGCCGATGCGGAACGGCAGCGTCGAGAAATTGCCGCGCGCCGACAGATATTGGGCGACGTCCAGCGGAGTCGAATTGCGTAAGCGCGCCAGCGTCACATGCGGCATGAACTTGCGCGGATCGGCCGGGATGCCGAGCCGCTGGCAGATGCGGTCGATCTCGCCCTGAAGGGCAGCCAGACCGGGCGAGGCGGAAGCACCCGCCCACACCGCATGCGGCTTCTTCTGCCCGAAAGCGCCGACGCCGGACAGCGCCAGCGAGAAGGAAGGGCGGTGGACGCGGTCGAGCGCGTTGGCGATCTCGTCGGCGACATGGCCGGGGACATCGCCGATGAAGCGCAGCGTCAGATGGTAGTTTTCGACATCGATCCAGCGGGCTCCCGGCAAGCCGCCCCGCAGCAGCGACAGCGAAAGGGCAGCGTCACGCGGAATTTCGAGGGCGGTGAAAAGACGCGGCATGAAGAGCCTCCCTTCCTCGAATCGAACTGTCACCTATAGCGAATCATCGATAGTCAAACGGAGCAAGAGGTTTGTTGGCCACAGTCCCTGTTAAAAGTTTGCCGGGCGGAAACAGTTCCAATCCGCTAGGAATCGCCCGGCACTGCCGCGATCACCTTCTCTACCGTCGGCAGGATGCGTTCGACCATCTGGTCGACGCCTTTTGCGCTCGGATGCAGGCCGTCCTCGAGTTGCATGCCGGGCTGGCCGGCGACGCCTTCGAGAAAGAACGGGTAGAGCACGACTTCGTATTTCTTCGCCAGGTCCGGAAAAATGGCGTCGAACGCATTCTGGTAGTCGGGACCGAGATTGGGTGCGGCACGCATGCCGGCCAGAAGCACGGCAATCTTGCGCTGCTTCAGCTTGCTCAGCATCTCGTCGAGGTTCTTCCTGGTGATGTCGGGCGAAACGCCGCGCAGCATGTCGTTGGCGCCGAGTTCGAGGATGACAAGCTGCGTGCCGTCCGGCACCGACCAGTCGAGCCGAGCCAGGCCGCCGCTCGTCGTGTCGCCGGAGACGCCGGCATTGGCGACGATCACATCCTGGCCCCTGGCGCCAAGCGCGGCCTGCAGCCTGTCGGTAAAGCCCTGGTCCGGGCCAAGACCGAAGCCCGCCATCAGGCTGTCACCGAAGCCGACGATCTTGAACGGCTCGGCGCTCGCCGACGACATGGCGCCGCTGATGGCGAGGAAAACCATCAAGCCTGCGGCAATACTGCGTTTGAAAGACATGCGGCAGGCCCCATATGAGCTAGGAATTCTTCAGTCGACGGCTTCCGGCAAGCAGAGCCTTTCCAGATATAGGACGATTTCATTTTGACAGAAGCCGTCATCGCGCTGAAAGATGTATCCCTGACCCTTGGCGAGGGCGCTTCATCGGTCCATGTGCTGAAGGGGGTGAGCCTCGATGTGGCGACCGGCGAGGCGACCGGCATCGTCGGGCCTTCGGGTTCCGGCAAGTCGACATTGCTGATGGTCCTGGCAGGCCTGGAAAGGGTCGATTCGGGTACGGTCCGAATCGCCGGTGAGCTGCTCAACGGCAAAAGCGAGGACCAGATTGCTTCGTTTCGTGGCCGAAACATTGGCATCGTGTTCCAGTCCTTTCATCTCATTCCCAACATGACGGCGCTGGAAAATGTCGCGGTGCCGCTGGAACTGGCCGGCCATGCCGATCCGTTTTCGGTGGCGGCGCGCGAGCTGGCGGCGGTTGGCCTCAGCGACCGCGTCACCCACTATCCCGGCGAATTGTCGGGCGGCGAGCAACAGCGCGTGGCGATCGCCCGCGCATTGGCGCCGTCGCCGCGCATCCTGATCGCCGACGAGCCGACCGGCAATCTCGACCAGGCGACCGGGCGGCAGGTCGCCGACCTCTTGTTTGCCAAGGCGGCCGAGCGCGGCATGACGCTGGTGCTGGTGACCCATGATCCGGCGCTCGCGGCGCGCTGTTCGCGCCAGGTTTCGATGCGCTCGGGCCGGATCGAGGCACCGGCCCCCGTCAAGGTGACGGCCTGATGCCGCTGTCCCGGACGTTGAGGCTCGCGGTCCGCTTCTCACTGCGCGAGATGCGCGGCGGCCTGTCCGGCTTCCTGATCTTCCTCGCCTGCATCGCGCTCGGCGTCGCGGCCATCGGCGGCGTCAACTCGGTGGCGCGTTCGATCACCGCCGGTGTCGCCAATCAGGGCCAGACGCTGCTCGGCGGCGATCTTCGCTTCCAGATCAACCAGCGTGACGCCAGCCGGGCGGAGCGCAGCTTCCTTGACGGGCTCGGCACGGTTTCCCGGACCGCCAGCATGCGTTCGATGGCGCGTCTGGCCGACGGATCCGACCAGGCGCTGGTCGAGGCCAAGGCGGTCGACCATGCCTATCCGCTCTATGGCACGCTGGAGACCGAGCCGGCACTGTCGAAACAGGAACTGTTCGGCGAAGAGTTCGGCGTCTTCGGTGCGGCGGCACCCGATCTTCTGTTCGAGCGGTTGCACGTCAAGATCGGCGACCGGCTGAAGCTCGGCACCGCCACTTTCGAACTGCGCGCCAGGCTGGTCGCCGAACCGGACGCCGTGTCCGACGGTTTCGGCTTCGCCCCAAGGCTGATGATCTCGACCGACGGACTGGCGGCCACTGGACTGATCCAGCCGGGCAGCCTGGTCGAGAATGCCTACAAGATCCGGCTGCCGGCAGACGCCGACGAGGTGCGGCTGAAAGCCGTCCAGGACAAGGCCGCCACGGATTTCCCCGAAGCAGGCTGGTCGATCCGCACACGCAGCAACGCGGCGCCCGCGCTGTCGTCCAACATTGAACGTTTCTCGCAGTTCCTGACCCTGGTCGGGCTGACGGCGCTGGTGGTCGGCGGCGTGGGCGTCGCCAATGCGGTACGCGCCTATCTCGACGGCAAGCGCGGCGTCATCGCCACCTTCAAGAGCCTGGGCGCTTCGGGCGGCTTCGTCTTTGCCATCTATCTCGTGCAGATCCTGATCATAGCCGGATTGGGTATCGTGCTGGGCCTTGTGCTCGGCGCACTGATGCCGTTCGCGGCGAGTGCGGCCTTGCAATCCGTCATTCCGGTGCCTGCCGAAGGCGGCTTCTATCCCGGCGCGCTCGGTATGGCGGCGCTGTTCGGCCTGCTGGTGACGTTGGCTTTCGCGCTGCTGCCGCTCGGCCGCGCCCGCGACGTGCCGGCAACCGCGCTGTTTCGCGAAATGGGGCTGGAAGGCCGCGGCTTGCCGCGCCCCGCTTATGTCGCGGCCGCCATAGGCATCGCGCTGTTGCTTGCGGCGCTGGCCATTCTGTTCTCGGGCGACCAGCGCATAGCCTCGATTTTTGTCGGCGCTACCGTCTTCGCCTTCCTGGTGCTGCGCGTGGTCGGCGCACTGGTGCAATGGGCGGCCAGGAAAAGCCCGCGCGTGCGCTTCGTGGCGCTCAGGCTCGCCATCGGCAACATTCATCGGCCAGGCGCCCTGACGCCATCGGTGGTGCTGTCCCTGGGGCTTGGCCTGACGCTGCTGGTGACGCTGGCGCTGATCGATGGCAATCTCAGGCGGCAGATCTCCGGCAGCCTGCCGGAACGGGCGCCGAACTTCTTCTTCGTCGACATCCAGAGCGCCGATGTCGCGTCTTTCTCGGCGCTGATCGGCAAGGAGGCCCCGCAGGGCGTGCTGGCCAAGGTGCCGATGCTGCGCGGCCGGGTGATGGCGCTGAACGGTGTCGATGTCGACAAGGTGAAAGTGCCGGCGGAAGGCGCCTGGGTGCTGAGGGGGGACCGCGGCCTGACCTATGACACCAGGCAACCGGAGAACGCGACGTTGACCGAGGGCAGTTGGTGGCCCGAAAATTACAGCGGCGAACCGCTGGTTTCGTTTTCGGCGCAAGAAGGCAAGGAGATCGGGCTGAAGCTCGGCGACACCATCACCGTCAATGTGCTGGGCCGCAATGTCACCGCCAGGATCGCCAATTTCCGCCAGGTCGAATGGGAGACGATGGGCATCAATTTCGTCATGGTCTTCTCGCCCAACACATTCGCAGGCGCCCCGCATGGCTGGATGGCGACGCTGACCGAAAAGAGTGCCTCGACGGCCGACGACGCCCGCATCCTCAACGCCGTCACCCGCGCCTTCCCCGCGGTGACGACGGTGCGGGTCAAGGACGCGCTCGATGTCGTCAACCGGTTGGTCGGGCAACTCGGCACGGCGATCCGGGCCGCCGCTGGCGTGGCGCTGATCGCCTCGGTGCTGGTGCTGGCCGGCGCGCTTGCAGCCGGCAACCGGGCGCGCATCCATGATGCGGTGGTGTTGAAGACGCTGGGTGCGACACGCACGACGCTGATATCGGCCTTCTCGCTCGAATATATGCTGATCGGGCTGGCCACCGCCATCTTCGCGCTGGCAGCGGGCAGTGCTGCCGCCTGGTTCGTCGTCGCGCGCATCATGACATTGCCGTCGCATTTCATGCCGGAGGTGGCGGTGGCAACCATTCTGTTTTCGCTGGTGGTCACGGTCGGCATTGGTCTCGCCGGCACCTGGCGGGTGCTCGGCCACAAGGCAGCACCGGTGCTGCGCAACCTGTGACGACAGGCCCGGAAAAGGCATCCTGGATTAAATCTTGGTAAGAAAGCCGTCCGGAAAGCCAAGGAATCGGCACTTGGTTGCCTCACGAACCGTTACATCCGGTTACGGTCTTGTTCTTGACGCGAATAACCATCATATTTCGCCACAGGCATGCTGGAGCCCTGCCAGCGGCGCCTGGGTCCGGAAGGACCTGACACCGGACGGGGCAGAAGCAATAGAGGACTACAATGGCTGATCCCATTCGCAACTACCAGACGCGCGCCGTGCCCGGCGTCAGCGTCGGTGCCGACATCGATCAGGGCCTGCGCGCCTACATGATCAAGGTTTACAATCTGATGGGGCTTGGCCTCCTCATCACTGGTCTTGCCGCTGTCGGCACGATCATGCTGGCCACCACCACCGATCCGGCTTCGGCTGTCGCGACGCTGCCAAGCGGCGAGATGCTGACCTCGTTCGGCTACGCGATCTTCGGTTCGCCGCTGCGCTGGGTGGTGATGCTGGCGCCGCTGGCCGCCGTGTTCTTCCTGTCGTTCAGGATTCAGTCGATGAGCGTCGCTGCCGCGCAGACCACGTTCTGGGTCTATGCCGGTCTCGTCGGCCTGTCGCTGTCGTCGATCTTCCTGGTCTACACCACGGCAAGCATCTCGCAGACCTTCTTCGCCACCGCCGCCGCTTTCGGCGCGCTGTCGCTGTTCGGCTACACCACCAAGCGCGACTTGACGGCAATGGGCTCGTTCCTGATCATGGGCGTGTTCGGCATCATCATCGCGTCGGTGATCAACATCTTCCTGCAGTCGTCGGCGCTGTCTTTCGCCGTGTCGGCGATCGGCGTGCTGGTCTTCGCCGGCCTCACCGCCTATGACACGCAGAAGATCAAGGAGATGTATTTCGAGGGCGATGCTACCGATGTCGCCGGCCGCAAGGCGATCATGGGCGCGCTGAGGCTCTATCTCGACTTCATCAACCTGTTCATGTTCCTGCTGCAGTTCATGGGCGACCGCCGCTAGTACAGCAGCGCTTGGACCATCGAGTTCCAGAAGGGCGGCCCAACGGCCGCCCTTTTCTTTTGTCTTGGCCTTTGCTGTTATTGCGAGCAGAGAAACGACATGCATAAACAATGAGCAATATTACGATCCGGCCTGTCACGGTGGCCGACCTCGACAGCGTCACGGCCATCTATGCCGACGCGGTGACCCAAGGCACGGCGAGCTATGAGCTGGAGCCGCCGAGCCGCGCGGAGATGGGTGTTCGATTCGACAGCCTGATGGCCGGCGGCTTTCCTTACCTGGTGGCGGAGAAGGACGGCACTGTTCTCGGCTACGCCTATGCCGGCGCCTTCCGGCCGCGCCCGGCCTATCGCTTCATCGTCGAGGATTCGGTCTATGTCGCGCCCGAGGCCAAGGGCCAGGGCGTCGGGCTCAAGCTGATGCAAAGCCTGATCGAGGCAGTGACGACGGCGGGCTTTCGCCAGATCATCGCGGTGATCGGCGATGGCCGTCCCGACAGTGCCTCGGTGCGGCTGCACGAAAAGCTCGGCTTTCGCTATTCGGGACGCCTCGAAGGTTCCGGCTACAAGCATGGGCGCTGGCTGGACACGGTGTTCATGCAGCTGTCGCTGAATGGCGGTGCCTCGGCGCCGCCCGATCCGAGCTCGCTGCCGGAGCGGAAGTTTCGTCTTAAAGGGGACTGAAGCGAGGAATTGGGGAACTGAACAACTGAAGAACTGAAGAACTGAAGAACTGAAGAAGAAGGCGGTTACATCAGGCGTCGAGTGCCCAATTCTTCAATTCTTCAATTCTCCAGTTTCTTCAATTCCGTAGCTCAAGCCTCTACAACCTTGAGCTTGCTGTCGAACACACCAAGCACGCGGCCAAGTTCCTGACCGCGTTTCAGGATGCGGCCGCCGGCGGCGATGACGGCAAAAGCGCCCTGCTTGCGGGCCAGTTTCGGATCCTTGACGATCTGGAACAGCGGCACTTCACTGGTGCGGCGGAATACGGAAAACACGGCGCGGTCCGCAAGATGATCGATGGCGTAGTCGCGCCATTCATTGGCAGCGACCATGCGTCCGTAGAGCCTGAGGATCTGGTCCAACTCGCGGCGGTCAAACCGTACCGGCTGATCGAGACGTTCGCGTCGTGCCTCGTGCAGCGGGATCAATATCGCGGATGCGTCCCCATCCCCCGTCCCGCCGCTGTCATCCGTCATGCCTCGATCCTTCAAAATGAATCTTTGCCAACCAAAGTTGGCGTGTTCGCGACTGAATTGCAAGGCCTAGCGAACCGAGCCCCGCGCCGCGCCGTTTTCGTCACGTCCAGTCACTTTTATGAAACGCCGTGTTGGAATTGGTGATGTTCCGCCACATTTCTGCCTTTTTTTATCCGCGCTCATGCCCCAATGTCCGACGAATTTACCGGTGTTGCCTGAGACGGTTCGGTCCGGCACCGGCTCGTAAACCCCAAGCCCCCCGCCCACGGGTCTGCGTCGGATCGAACCAACCTCGGCTCTTCCTCGGAAGAACCGGGTGCGACGATCCCAAAACCTAAATGACCGACGTCAGAAGCAAGCTGACGTCGGTTTTTTATTGGGTGGTGAGTCGAGTGCGGTTTCACCGAGCGTCGCGTCCCCCTCACCCGGATTGCCAACCGAATTGCGAAGGGGCAATTCGGGACAATCCGACCTCTCCCCGAGGGGAGAGGAGATCGCGGCGGCGCTTTACCTCTTCTCCCCTCGGGGAGAAGGTGGCCGCGAAGCGGCCGGATGAGGGGCCTCCCATCCACAGTCCTAGCGAAGATGGGGGGCGCCGGCGTCCGTTACGGCTTGTGGATGAACGCGGCGCCGAGAATAGGACCGGGCATGCCGTCCTTGCCGACCGACTGCAGCAGCACGGCGCAGCCGCCCTTTTTGGCAATCTCGCTCATCGGCAGCTCGTAGCGCTGTGCCTTGCCATGCCACATGCCAGCGGTCTGAATCCCGGTGACGGCGTTCCAGTAGGTCATCTTGCGGCCGGTATTCTCGCCCTCGCCGACCTTGACCGTCTGCGGCGGGTCGAAATAGACGATGACGACATGGGCGTCGCTGGGGCCGTTGCCGGCATCACCGGCGTCGATCGTCACACGGTCGCTGGTGCGGCTGACCTTGACGGCGACGCGCATGCCTTCGCCGTTCTTGGCCATGCGGGCGAGCGCGCCATCGACCTCGCCGCGGCTGGCGCCGTTGACGTGGACACGGCCGTTGATGACGGCCTGCGGCGTATAGACGGAGCGGCTGCCGAAGGCGCGCATGTAGTCGTATTGCCGCTCGGTGTTCTCCTTGCGGCCCAGCGTGTCCTGCCAGCCGAGATAGTCCCAATAGTCGACGTGATAGGCGAGCGCGACGATATCTTCCTTGGCGGCAAGTTCGGAGAACAGCGTATCGGCCGGCGGGCAGGAACTGCAGCCCTGGCTGGTGAACAGTTCGACCACGCCCAATGGCCTTTCGATCTGGGGCCTGTCGATCTGGACCCGGTCGGCATGGGCGCGATCGGATTCGCCGGCATGCCCGGCGCCGGCAGACGCCGAGAAGGCCAGCGCAAGAGCTGCCAGCCACAATGATTTTCGCGAGGCCATGGCCATTCCGATTCCCGCCGGTGGTGCCGGCTTTATCTTGATTGCTAAAATATGTGGCAGAACCGGAAGTCAACGGGAAGTCACGTTGCGGTGAAATTTTGCCATTGCAGCCGACCGCAACCCCGCAATAGGAAGGATCTGCGCTTCAGGATAGAAACCGATTCGGGCGGCAATCACGATGTGGCAAACGTTTTTGGCGCCGGTCGACCTCTATTGCGAGCGGACCGGCCCGGAATTCTGGTCCGAACCCGTCAACGCCCTGACCAATCTCGCCTTCATCGCCGCCGGCCTGTGGGGCGTGCGCGAGGTGCGAAGGCTGGACACCGGCGCCTTCGCCGAGGTGCTGGCTTGGTGGGTGGTGGCGATCGGCATCGGTTCGACGATCTTCCACACCTTTGCCACCAAGGGCACGGTCTGGGCCGACGTGCTGCCGATCGCCGGCTTCACGCTGGCCTACACGCTGTTCAATTTACGCCGCTTCCTCGGCATGCGATGGGGCAAGGCCATCGCCATCTTCATTGCCTTCTATGTGCTTGCCGGGGCGATAACCCTTGCCGTGCCGGACTGGCTGCGCCAGGCGTCGAACGGTACGACGGGCTATCTGCCGCCGTTCCTGGCGCTCGCCTTCTTCGGTGTCTGGGTGACGGTGAGCGGCAATCGCGCCGGCTGGTATAATCTGGCGGGCTCGGCGATCTTCGTCGTGTCCGTCATCTGCCGGATGATCGACCCGGTGGTCTGCGGCAGCTTTCCGCTCGGAACGCACTTCCTCTGGCACATCCTCAACGGCGTGATGCTCAGCGTGCTTTTGGCGGCAGCGGCGCGGTTTGGGAAGCCGAAGAATAGGGGAATAGGGGAATAGGGGAATAGGGATTCCCTTCCCTACTCCCTTACTGCCCTACTCCCTTACTCCCGTACTAAGCAGCAAGATCGCGCAGCACGTATTGCAGGATGCCGCCGTTCTTGAAGTAATCGAGCTCATCCAGCGTATCGATGCGGCAAATGATCGGCACATTCTTCACCGTGCCGTCGCCATAGGTGACCTTGGCGATCATCGTCTGGCGCGGCTTGATGGTGCTCAAGCCGTCGATCTCGACCAGCTCGTCTCCCTTGAGGTTGAGCGATGCCCATGAGGTGCCTTCCTCGAAGACAAAGGGGATAACGCCCATGCCGACCAGGTTCGAGCGATGGATGCGCTCGAAGGACTGGGCGATGACCGCGCGGACACCAAGGAGATTGGTACCCTTGGCAGCCCAGTCGCGCGACGAGCCGTTGCCGTATTCGACGCCGGCGAAGACAACCAGCGGCACGCCTTCCCTTTTGTACTCCATCGCCGCGTCGTAGATCGATTCCTCTTCCTTCGACGGGTAGTGGATGGTGTAGCCGCCCTCGCGCCCGTTCTCGCCCAGCATGTGGTTGCGGATGCGGATGTTGGCGAAGGTGCCGCGCATCATCACCTCGTGATTGCCGCGCCGCGTGCCGTACTGGTTGAAGTCGGCGACGCCGACGCCGTGGTCGGTGAGGTATTTGCCGGCCGGCGAGGCCGCCTTGATCGATCCGGCCGGCGAAATGTGGTCGGTGGTGATCTTGTCGCCGAACAGGCCGAGCACGCGGGCGCCCTTGATGTCGCCGATCTTGCCGAAACCTGATGTCATGCCAGCGAAATAGGGCGGGTTCTGCACATAGGTCGAGTTGTCGTCCCAGGCATAGGTCTGGCCTTCCGGCGCCTTGACGTTCTGCCAGTACTCGTCGCCCTTGAAGACGTCGGCATATTTGCGGGCGAACAGCTCGCGGGTGACGTTCTTCTCGATGAACTCCTGGATCTCGGCCGAGCTCGGCCAGATATCCTTGAGGTAGACCGGCTCGCCGTTCTTGTCCTCGCCGAGCGGCTCGGTGGTCAGGTCCTTTGTGACGGTGCCGGCCAGCGCGTGCGCGACGACCAGCGGCGGCGAGGCCAGATAGTTCGCCTGCACGTCGGGCGAGACGCGGCCTTCGAAGTTGCGGTTGCCGGACAAGACCGCGGCAGCGATCAGGCCCTTGTCGTTGATGGTCTTCGAGATCGGCGCCGGCAGCGGGCCGGAATTGCCGATGCAGGTGGTGCAGCCGAAGCCGACCAGGTTGAAGCCGATCTGATCGAGTTCCTTCTGCAGGCCGGATTTCTCCAGATACTCGGCGACCACCTGGCTGCCCGGCGCCAGCGAGGTCTTCACCCATGGCTTCTGCTTCAAACCGAGGCGGTTGGCGTTGCGGGCCAGGAGGCCGGCGCCGATCAGCACACTCGGGTTCGAGGTGTTGGTGCACGAAGTGATGGCGGCGATGACGACGTCGCCATGACCGAGATCATGGTCGGTGCCTTCGACTGCGTAGCGTTTGGAGATTTCGGCGGCCTTCTTGTATTCGGTCTCCATCGCCTTGGCGAAACCTTCCGGAATGCCTTCCAGGGCGACGCGGCCCTCGGGCCGCTTGGGTCCGGCCATCGACGGCACGACGGAGCCAAGTTCCAGCTCGAGCAGATCGGTGAACACCGGATCGGTCGAGCCGGTCTCACGCCACATTCCTTGAGCCTTGGCATAAGCCTCGACCAGCGCGATGCGGTCCTCGCTGCGGCCGGACATTGTGAGGTAGCGGATGGTTTCCGAGTCGACCGGGAAGAAGCCGCAGGTGGCGCCATATTCGGGCGCCATGTTGCCGATGGTGGCGCGGTCGGCCAGCGTCATGTTGGAGAGGCCCGGCCCGAAGAACTCGACGAACTTGCCGACGACGCCCTTCTTACGCAGCATCTGGGTGACGGTGAGCACGAGGTCGGTGGCGGTGACGCCTTCTTTGAGCTTGCCGGTGAGGCGGAAGCCGATCACCTCAGGCAAAAGCATGGAGACAGGTTGGCCGAGCATGGCCGCCTCGGCCTCGATGCCGCCGACGCCCCAGCCGAGCACGCCAAGGCCGTTGATCATGGTGGTGTGCGAATCGGTGCCGACGCAGGTGTCGGGATAGGCTGTCGTTTCGCCGTCCTCGGTGTTGGTCCACACCACCTGGCCGAGATATTCGAGGTTGACCTGATGGCAGATACCGGTGCCGGGCGGCACGACGCGGAAGTTGCGGAACGCCTGTTGGCCCCATTTGAGGAATTTGTAGCGCTCCTCATTGCGCTCATATTCCAGCTCGACATTGCGGGCGAAGGCCATCGGCGTGCCGAATTCGTCGACGATGACGGAATGGTCGATGACGAGGTCGACCGGCACCAGCGGGTTGATCTTCTGCGGATCGCCGCCGAGCGAAGCCATGGCGTCGCGCATCGCGGCAAGGTCGACCACGGCCGGAACGCCGGTGAAATCCTGCATCAGCACGCGGGCCGGGCGATAGGCGATCTCGACACCGGCGGTGCCCTTGTCGGTCAGCCAGCCGGCCACCGCCTGGATCGATTCCTTGGTGACGGAGCGGCCGTCTTCGTTGCGCAGCAGGTTTTCCAGCAGCACCTTCATCGAATAGGGCAGCTGCGAGATGCCGGTGAGGCCGTTCTTCTCGGCCTCGATGAGGTCGAAATAGGCATACTCCGCGCCGCCTGCGGTCAGCGTGCGGCGGCAATTGAAACTGTCGAGGGATTTTGACACGTGCGATCCTTGTCTGTTCAGCCTGAAAGGGAACGGACGCCGATGGCATGCAATCACGCGCAAAGGTGCGGGTACGGCCATTTCCGCTGTCCGTTCCCAAGCAACCCGAGCCGTTCAAGGCGGCGCGTGCGCTGGTTCGGCGCTAATTCTGTTCCCGTGCCGACCGCTGGCACGGATGCACCGCATATAGAGAATTTTCTGGAATAGTTCTAGACAGTTGGAAAGCAATTTTGTGCGATGCGGCAGCGGCCGCGACACATGGTTTCAGGGCAGGCGAGGAATGCGGCTGATCGCCGAAAATCTGTGCGGCGAGCGAGGCGGCGACGCGGTGTTTTCCGGCATCGGCTTTGCCCTGGAGGAGGGTCAGGCGCTCATCGTTACCGGGCCGAACGGATCGGGCAAGTCGACCTTGCTGCGGGTCATCGCCGCGCTGCTGCCGGTGGCGCAAGGCAGCGTGAGGATCGAGGGTGCCATGAAGATTGAAGACGGGGGCGAAGCGTTCCCGTCTGTTGCCTCGGCCTGTCACTACCTTGGCCACCAGAACGCAATGAAGCCGGCGCTCAGCGTGGCGGAGAATTTGCGCTTCTGGCGCGACTTCAACGGCGACGGACAGCTCGGCGTCGAAGAGGCGCTGGAAACGGTCGGGCTCGGTGGCATCGGCCACCTGCCGTTCGGCTATCTATCGACCGGGCAACGGCGCCGGGCGGCGATCGCGAAACTGCTGGTCAGCCACCGGCCATTGTGGCTGCTGGACGAGCCGACGGCGGGGCTGGACAAGGCTTCGGAGGCGCGGTTCGCGGGGTTGATGGCGAAGCATTGCACGGATGGCGGGATGATTGTCGCGGCGACGCACCTGCCGCTGGGGATCGAGGGGATGGAGTTGAGGATGGGGGAAACGGGTTGATGATGGCGCCCGAGCATCTCATACCATGCTAGCCCTCTTCCTGCGCGACATCCGCCTCAACATCCGTGCGGGCGGCGGGGCGCTGACCGGGGTCATCTTCTTCCTCGCCGTCATCGCCACCATCCCGTTCGGAGTCGGGCCGGACCTGAAGCTGCTGGCCCGCATCGGGCCGGCGATCCTGTGGATTGGCGCGCTGCTGTCCTGCCTGCTCGGTCTCGATCGGCTGTTCCAGGCCGACCGCGAGGACGGCTCGCTCGATCTGCTGGTGCTCGGCAATGATCGCCACATGCTGGCCTTGACGGTGCTGGTGAAATGCCTGGCGCATTGGGCGGGCAGCGTGCTGCCGCTGGTGGTCGCCGCGCCCGTGCTCGGGCTGTTCATGAACATGGAGCCGCTCGGCATCGGCGCCACGGCGCTGACGCTGCTGGTCGGCACGCCTGCTATCACCTTCATCGGCGCCGCCGGTGCGGCGGTGGCGGTGGCGCTGCCGCGTGGCGGGCTGCTGATCTCGGTGCTGGTGCTGCCGCTGACCATTCCGGTGCTGATCTTCGGCGTTTCGGCAAGCTATGGAGCGACCGCCAATCCCGATCCGTTTCTGCAGCCCTTCCTCATTCTTGCCGCGCTGACCCTGTTTCTTGGCGTGCTGGGTCCGGTCTCGGCGGCGCTGGCGCTGCGCCATGGCACGGATTGACGCGGCGTATGACTGCGGATTGCGAAGCCGACGGAGCGAGGCTAAGGGAAAGCATGTCTAGACTGGGCGACATGATTGGCTTGGAAGGCCGCACTTCAGCGGGGCCTGCCGCATGAGCGCGCATGCACTCTATGTGACCGCTGCCTATGGCATCACTGCCGTGGTGCTGGCCGGATTGATCGGCTGGATCCTGCTCGACCAGCGGGCGCGCAAGCGTGAGCTTGCCGAACTGGAGGCGTCCGGCGTGAGGCGTCGCTCCGACAAGGTCGCAAAGCCATGAGCATCGAAACAGAAACGCCGCCCCCGCGCACTCGTCGCCTGTTCGTGCTGTTGCCGCTGCTGATCTTCCTCGGCCTGGCCGGACTGTTCCTGTCGCAGCTGCTGTCGGGGCGCGATGTTTCGGAAGTGCCGTCGGCCCTGATCGGCCTGCCTGCGCCGCAAACCAGCCTGCCGGCGCTGGAGGGCTCAAACCTGCCGGGGCTCGATTCGAAAACCTTCGCCGGCAAGGTCACATTGGTCAACGTCTTCGCGTCGTGGTGCGCGCCATGCCGCGAAGAGCACCCGGTGCTTCTGGCGCTGTCGCAGGACAAGCGTTTCAGCATGGCGGCGCTGAACTACAAGGACCGGCCGGAAAACGCACGCCGGTTCCTCGGCGATCTCGGCAATCCGTTCCAGGCGATAGGGGTCGACGAAGCGGGCCGCGCGGCGATCGACTGGGGCGTCTATGGCGTGCCGGAAACCTTCGTCATCGGCAAGGACGGCAAGATCGCCTACAAGCATGTCGGCCCGCTGACGCCCGAGACGGCGAGGGATCTCTTGCTGCCACAGATCGACAAGGCGCTGGCGGCGTCGAACTGACGTCGCGACGCACCTATACGCGTAGCTGCATCATCCTTGGGTCTTCGCAACGCCACGCGTCGCTACGCCCAAGGATGGCGAACGTGATGAGGCGATCGAATACTCAGCCGTAGATCTGCTTGTGGATCTGGTAGAGCATTTCCGAGCGGTCGGCGCGCATGTCGGCCAGATCGCGGCTGGAAAAGCTGTCGATTTCGGCGACAAGGCGGTTGTAGTGCTTGCGCTTGGCAATGCTGTTGCGAGCGCGGGTCATGAGACTGTCGAGGATCATAGCAAGGTTCCTTTTTGGCGCCGCGTTTCGGCGGCGGTTTCTTCCTCCCTTGATCGATACGAAGCATGACATAGTAATGGTGCATTGCAAAAAGAAGATGTTGCAATGCACCATTGCGCTGAACGCATAGCCGGTTAATGCGGCGCTAAAGCGCGTCGCGTTTGAACGGATTCAGGCGACGCGCTTCAGGTCTTTGTTTTTATGCATGTCGTTCTCCCAAAACCGGGGCCACTTTTGGGCGACATGCATTAACGTCATGCGCAGAGCCGGCAAGCGATCTTTTGCATCACACTGTGCGTACCCACATTGCCTTCTGTCCCTCCGGCTGTCTTGATCCGGTGTCATTGATGCCGGGAGGAAAAGCATGGCGGCTGCGGACTATTATGAAATTCTCGATCCGCGCTTCGCGCGCCTGTTCAACGGCAACGCGCAGGTCGAGAAGCTGTTCACCGGATGCCAGTGGGCGGAGGGGCCGGCCTGGTTCGCCGCCGGCCGCTATGTCGTCTGGTCCGACATCCCCAACAACCGCATGCTGCGCTATGACGAGACCGACGGCAATGTCAGCGTCTTCCGGCAGCCGTCCGGCAATTCGAACGGCAACAGCGTCGACCGGCAGGGCCGGCTGATCACCTGCGAGCATTCGGGCCGCCGCGTCAGCCGCACCGAGTTCGACGGCTCGGTCACCACGATCGCGGCCAAATGGAAGGGCAAGCGGCTGAATTCGCCCAACGACGCGGTGGTGAAATCCGACGGTTCTATCTGGTTCACCGATCCGAGCTACGGCATCGATACGGATTATGAGGGCGACAGGGCCGAGAGCGAAATCGGCGCCTGCCATGTCTACCGGGTCGATCCCGGCACCGGCGAGGTCGAAGCCGTCATCACCGACATGGTCCGGCCCAACGGCCTGGCCTTCTCGCTAGACGAGAGCCAGCTTTATGTCGTCGACACCGGCCGCACGCATGGCGCGCAGAATCCGGCGCATATGCGGGTGTTCAATGTCGGCAAGGGCGGCAAGAAGGTTTCGGGCGAGAAAGTCTTCGCCGACTGCACGGCCGGCCTGTTCGACGGCTTCAGGCTCGACGAGGACGGCCGCATCTGGACCAGTGCCGCCGACGGCATCCATTGCTACGATCCGGACGGCACGCTGATCGGCAAGGTCAAGGTACCGGAAGTCACCGCCAACTGCGTGTTCGGCGGCAACAAGCTGAATTGCCTCTACATCGCCGGCACCACGTCGCTCTACATGGTGCGGCTCATGGTCAACGGCGCCAAGACATACTGAGACTGGAGCACTGGCGGCCGTTCGACGGTTTCATCGAAGCGGGTCGCGAGCACGAACATCCCGGGAGGAAAAAATGCCATTCGTCAACATCCGCATCGTCAAGGAAGTGATATCAGCCGATCCGGCGGGCAAGAAGGCGGACATCGCCAAAAAGGTCACGGCGGCCATCATGGACGCCACCGGGCTGAGCAACGACGATGTCTGGGTGGTTTTCGAGGAGGTCAATGCGCGTGATTGGTATGTTGGGAAGACGGATGTGGAGACGCTGCGAAAGGGTTGATTTCGAAGGCATGGCGAAGCCCCTTTCCTTCGTCATCCTAGGGCGAAGCAGTCGCGAAGCGACGTCGCGGAGACCCTAGGATCCATGCCGCGACTTTCGAGCAGGGCACAACGGTGCAATACTGTCTTTGGCGGTCCGTGTAGTATCCAACGTTAGGCTGCCCTTCTTGGACCGATGCATTCTCGGCAAAGGTCGCGGCATGGATCCTAGGGTCTGCGCCGCGTCGCTTCGCTCCTTGCTTCGCCCTAGGATGACGAATGCGTGGTGGGTCGGCACTCAACGGGCGCGGATAAAGTCCGCGAAAGCATTCAGCGCATCGCGCATCGCCAGCCGGTTCGCCGGCTCCGCCAGGATGCTCTCGACCTCCGGCTGCTTCTTCCCCAACAGCACAATCTCCAGCATATCCTCGCACAACGCGAATGACATAGTGCGCATGATCTCGGCCAGTGCGGCGCGAGCGAACAGCGAGCGCGGCGAGGCGTGCACCAGCATGGCGGGCTTGGCGACGGCGGCGTCGCGCGAGACCAGCCAGTCGAGGGCGTTCTTCAGCCCGCCCGGCACGCCATGGGCATATTCCGGACAGGAGACGATCACGCCGTCGGCTCGGGTGACGGCATCGATCAGCTTGGAGGCTTCGAGCGGCGTCCGCTCGCCCTCATCATCGGGATTGAAGATGGGCAGACGGCCAAGCCCGTCATGGACGGTGACGCGGCAGCCGGACGGCGCTTCGCGGGCCAGTGCGGCGATCAGCGCCGAATTGGTGGAAGCCGCGCGCAGGCTGCCGGAAATGGCAAGGATGTTCAGCAAGGTATGGAATCGGTCCAGACGCGAATCGCGTCCGGAAACCTACCACATCGTCTTCTTGTATTCCTCGTCGAGCCAGCGGTCGGTCGCCTCGGCGGAATCGGCAACCGCCAGCTGATCGCGCATGATCTGGCCGAGCGTCGGCAGCGTCGCACGGTCGTACCAGGTTTCCGGCTTCCACAGGTCCGAGCGCATGAAGGCTTTTGCGCAGTGCATGTAGGCGGCCTTGACGCTGACCACGACGACGCTTTGCGGCTCCCTGCCGTCGACGGCGAGGCGTTCGCGCAAATTTGCGTTGACGGTGATGCGGGCATCGCCGTTGACGCGCAGCGTCTCGTTCATGCCGGGAATGAGGAAGAGCAGCCCGACAGAGGGATTGAGAAGAATGTTTTCCAACGTGTCGAGCCGGTTGTTGCCGGGCCGATCGGGAATGGCGATGGTGGTGTCGTCGAGAACGGTGGCAAAGCCCGGCTTGTCGCCCTTCGGCGTCACGTCGGCATTGCCGGCACCGTCGGACGAGCCGATCAGCACGAACGGGCTCTTGCCGATGAAGGAGCGGCAATGGCCGTCAAGTTTTTTCAGCTCCTTGCGGATAGAACCGTCGGTCGGCCGTGGCGTCTTGTAGATCGTCCTCAACTGGTCGCGCGTGGTGATGAATTCCATGTCCCTCTCCCCAGAACGGTTCATTGTTTCACGAACGCAGAACCGCTTTTTCTACTTTCCGGTTCTCTCTTCTTTGCCGGCCTTGTCCTCGAGTGAATGACGCAGGATCAGCGGCATCTGGCTGAAGGTGAACAGAAGCGTGATCGGCATGATGCCCCAGACCTTGAAAGTAACCCAGGCGTCGGTGGAAAAATTGCGCCACACCACCTCATTGACGATGGCCAGGAACAGGAAGAACAGGCCCCAGCGGAAGGTCAGTTTCCGCCAGCCTTCGGCGTCGAGGCTGAAGGCCGAATCGAAGACATAGCCAAGCAGCGACTTGCCGAAGTAGAGCCCGCCGAGCAGCACGCCGCCGAACAGCGTGTTGACGATGGTCGGCTTCATCTTGATGAAGATGTCGTCCTGCAGATAGAGCGTCAGCGCGCCGAAGATGAAGACGACGACGCCCGACACCATCGGCATGATCGGCAAGGTGCGGGTGAGCAGCCACGAGGCGATCAGGGCGATTGCCGTGGCGGCCATGAACAGCCCGGTGGCGACGAAAATCGGCCCGCCGAACTCGGCCAGAACAGGGAATTTCTGCACCAGCCATCCGCCGCGCGCATTGGCGAAGAAGAACACCATCAACGGACCCAGCTCCAGCACTAGCTTGAGCAGCGGATTGACGCCTTCCTTCTTCTGCTTCTGCGGGTCCGACGGATCGCGTTCGAGAATGGGTGGGTTCATGGAATCTCTTTCTTGCGCATGATCTGATCCAAAAAGTCTGCAACTTTTTGGGACATGCTTGTTAAGCTACTCCAGCGATCGCCCTGGCGAATTCGCTTGCCGAGAAAGGTTCGAGGTCGTCGACCTGTTCGCCGACGCCGATGAAATAGACCGGCAATTTGTGCTTTGCCGCGATCGCCACCAGAATACCGCCGCGCGCCGTGCCGTCCAGCTTGGTCATCACCAGGCCGTTGACGCCGGCGATATTGCGGAAGATCTCGACTTGGTTGAGCGCGTTCTGGCCGGTGGTGGCGTCGACCGTCTGCAGCACGGTGTGCGGTGCTTCCGGGTCGAGTTTGCCAAGCACGCGGACGATCTTTTCGAGCTCCGCCATCAGTTCAGTCTTGTTCTGCAGGCGGCCGGCGGTGTCGATGATCAGCACGTCGGAACCGGCCTCCTTGGCCTTCTCGAAGGCGTCATAGGCCAGTCCCGCGGCATCGGCGCCGATCTTTGAGGCGATCACAGGCGATTTCGTCCGCTCGCCCCAGATCTTCAGTTGCTCGATCGCGGCGGCGCGAAAGGTGTCGCCGGCGGCGAGCATCACCGACAGGCCACCATCGGTGAGCTTGGCGGCCAGCTTGCCGATAGTTGTGGTCTTGCCGGTGCCGTTGACACCGACCACCAGGATGACATGCGGCTTGTGTGAAAGGTCGAGCTCCAGCGGCATGGCGACATGGGCCAGCACTTTTTCCACCTCGGCCGCCATGATGGCGCGGACCTCGGTGTCGGAGACGTCCTTGCCGTAGCGGCTGGCGGCCAGCGCGTCGGTAACGCGCAAGGCCGTCTCCATGCCGAGATCGGCACGGATCAGCACATCCTCAAGGTCCTGCAAAGTCTCTTCGTCCAGCTTGCGCTTGGTGAAGACGCCGGCAATGTTGCCGGTGAGCTCCTTGGAGGAGCGGGCAAGCCCGTCCTTCATGCGCTGGAACCATGAGCGCCTCGGTGCCGGCTCCGGCGCCTTCTGTGGCTCGGCCTTCTGCTCGACCTTCTTGGTGACGGTCACCTTGCCGGGTGCGGCTTTTGGCTCCGGCGCGGGTTGTGGAAGAGACTGCGGCTCGGGCGCAATTTCCGCAATGACCGGCTGCGATTCGATCGGCGCCGGCTGGCGAATGGGAGGTGCGATTTCGGCAGGCGGGGCTTCGGGCGTCGGTGCTGAAACTTCTTCCTTCTCCCCGTCTTCAGACGGAGAGAAGGTGCCAGCAGGCGGATGAGGGGCGGCGCTGACCTCTGATAATGGCTGAGCAGGGGCCGGCCCCGGTGTCGGCACCTCGATCGGGGCTGGTGTCTCGGCCGGAACCTCGGCAGGCGTCGGCACTTCGACCGGTTCCGGTTCCGGCTGCTGTTCCGGGCGTGACGGGACGATCTCCGGCTCGGCCGGCGCGGGTGGCGGGACCTCCTGCGGCTGCGGTTCGGGAGCAGGCTCCGGAACGGCGGGAGGTGTTGGTATCTCCTCGGGCGCCGGCGGCTCGGCAGGCGTCTCGGGCGCGGGTTCTTCTTCCGGCTCGGGCTCCGGCAGGGGTTCCGGCTCGGAGGGAATAGTCGGCTCCGGTGCTGGCGGAATGGCCGGTGCCGGCTCGGGCACCGGCTTCTCGACAGGCGCCGATTCCGGCGCGGGGATCACTTCCGGCTCGACCGTCGTCGGCGTCGGCGCAGTTTCCGCCTCGCGCTCCAGCTCGTCACGCTTCAAGAACTCCGGAACGACCTGCTCGGCCGCCGGCTTCAGCGCCTCGAGCGCTTCCCATTTGATCGGCGGCAGCGGGGCGGTCTCGTCGACCCGCTCCTCGACCACCTCTTTCTTGCCGAACGAAAATATCTTCTTGAAAAAACCAGCCATGCTTTGCGTTTCTCAGGCCGCGCGGGCGGCGAGGGGCGCCGCGATCAGCCTGCTACCATCGTGGCCTGATATATCGGCCTCGACGATCTCACCCGGTGCGCCCGTGCCGAGTGCGGCAAGCGTAAAACCCTCGGTGCGGCCAAGGCCGTCGCGCTCGATCAGGATCGACTGACGCGTACCGGTGAGCGACGACAGATGCCTGATATACGCAACTTCACCGGCGGCGCGCAGCCGGGCGGCGCGCTGCTTGACCAATTCGCGGCGGAGCTGGGGCATGCGCGCGGCAGGCGTGCCTTCGCGTGGGCTGAACGGGAAGACGTGGAGATGGGTCAGGCCACACTCCTCGACGATTTTTTCCGAGTTCTCGAACATTTCGTCGGTCTCGGTCGGGAAGCCGGCGATGATGTCGGCGCCGAAGACGATACCGGGGCGCAGCTTGCGCACATCCTCGCAGAAGCGGATCGACTGGTCGCGCAGATGCCGGCGCTTCATCCGCTTCAGGATCATGTCGTCGCCCGACTGCAGCGACAGATGCAGATGCGGCATCAGCCGCGGCTCGGTGGCGATGGCGTTGAGCAGATCGTCGTCGGCCTCGATCGAATCGATGGAGGACAGCCGCAGGCGCTTCACGTCCGGCACCTGTTTCAGGATTGTTTTCACCAGCCTGCCGAGCTTCGGCGCGCCCGGCAGATCGGCGCCGAATGATGTCATGTCGACGCCGGTCAGAACGATCTCGGCATAGCCGTTGCCGGCGAGCCGCTTGACCTGCTCGACCACGGCGCCCATCGGCACCGAGCGCGAATTGCCGCGGCCGTAGGGAATGATGCAGAAGGTGCAGCGGTGGTCGCAGCCATTCTGCACCTGGACGAAGGCGCGTGCCCGGCCCTCGATGGCGTCGACCATGTGGCCTGCGGTCTCACGCACCGAAAAGATATCGTTGACGCGTGCCTTTTCGGTGTCGTTGACGCCGAAATCCGGCAGTGCGCGATAGGAGTTGGCCTTCAGCTTCTCTTCATTGCCGAGCACGAGATCGACCTCGTCCATGGCGGCGAATTTTTCAGGCTCGGTCTGCGCGGCGCAGCCGGTGACGATGATGCGCGCCTGCGGGTTGTCGCGGCGCGCCTTGCGGATCGCCTGCTTGGCCTGGCGCACTGCTTCGCCTGTCACGGCGCAGGTGTTGAAGATCATGGCGCCACCTTCCAGCGCGCCCAGACCGGCACTTTCAGCCTCGCGCCGCATCACCTGCGATTCATAGGTGTTGAGCCGACAGCCGAAGGTGACGACATCGATGCCCTGGGACATCGGGCTCTTGGGCAGAGCGGACATCAGGCCGCGCTTTCGGTGTCGCGGGCCCATGTCCCGTTCGACGGGTCGAAGCTGCCGGAAAATTCCCATTCGGCGGCGCCCGTCAGGACCACGTGGTCATCGTCGCGCCATTCGACATGCAGCATGCCGCCGCCGGGGGTCAACAGACTGACGCTGCGGCCGGTCCGGTTGGTGCGGGCAGCGGCCACGACGGCGGCGCAGGCGGCCGAGCCGCAGGCCTTGGTCAGTCCGGCGCCGCGCTCCCAGGTGCGGATGATCATCGTTTCGGGCGAAGTAACCTGAGCGATGGTGATGTTGGCGCGCTCGGGGAACATCGGGTGGTTCTCGAGCAGCGGGCCGAAGCGGTCGAGCTCATAGGACCAGACGTCATTGTCGACCCAGAAGATGGCGTGCGGATTGCCCATCGAGACGACCGAGGGTGAATGCAGCACCGGCGCGTCGATCGGGCCGATCTGCAGCTCGATCATCCGGGTGTCGCGGAACTCCTCGGCCAGCGGGATATCCTGCCAGCCGAAGCGCGGCGTGCCCATGTCGACCGAGATCGAACCGTCGGCATGTTCGCGCGCATTGAGGATGCCTGCCACGGTTTCGAAGGTGAAGATCTTCTGGCCGGTCTCGGCGGCGAGCGCCTGGACGACGCAGCGCATGCCATTGCCGCAGGCCTGGGCGCTGGTTCCATCGGAATTCAAGATGTCGATGAAAAAGGCGGTGCCCGGCGTCCTGGCGTCATGGATCGCCATGATCTGGTCGAAGCTGGTCGCGGCATCGGCATTCAGCGCAATCGCCGCCGCCGCCGTCACCCGATCGGCACGGCCACGCATATCGGCAACGATGATCTCGTTGCCGATGCCGTTCATCTTGGCGAAAGGGGCGGTGCTGGCCATTGCTCCGAAAAATTCCGTATCCGTTTGGCGCTATATGGCGGAAACGGGCAGGAATTACCAGTGCGCAGCCGCTTGGTCACGGCGAAAGCGCCGGACTTACGTGACGGCGAAAATGCCCAGCACCATCAGCAGGAAAATGATCAGAACGATGCCGATAAGGATGCGCGCACCGGTGGCGGCGGCACCTGCCAGCGCCGGCATGCCGAGCAGACTCGCCGCCGCGGCGACGATCAGGAGAACGACGATCCATTTGAGCATGGCAATGCCTCGCAAACCGGCAGATTTTTCAACCACATGAAAACGCGGTTGCCGCGCTGGGGTTCCGTCGAAACCGATCAGGGCGCTATGTGCTCCGGCACATCCCATACCTCACCCGGCCGCAAGGCGCGAAAGCGCTCGCGGGGGATGCCTTGATCGTCAAGCGCCTCGGTCAATTTGCGCGCCGGCTCGTCGATCGGCTCGTCGGTGAGCTGGAAAGTGCCCCAGTGGCAGCCGGCGGCATGGGCGGCATTGCACAGCGCCATGCCTTGCACCGCCTCCCAGGGGTTCTGGTGCTGCGGCGCCATGAACCAGCGCGGCTCATAGGCGCCGATCGGCAGGATGGCGAAGCGGAAACCGCCATGTTTCTCAGCCATCAGCCGGTAGTTGATGCCATCGTGGAAGCCGGTGTCGCCGGCGAAATAGAGCTTGCTGTCAGGCGTTTCGACGACGAAGCCGGCCCACAGCGCCATGCGCCGGTCGCGGGCGCCACGCGCCGACCAGTGATGCACCGGCTCGACATGGACGGCGGCGCCATTGCCGATCTCGACCCTGTCGCCCCAGTCATGCGCCGACAGTCGCATGCCGGGCACGGCGGCTTCGATGATGGCGTCGTTGCCGAGCGGAGTGAGCACCAGCGGGTCGTGGCCGGCCTTCAGCCGCTTCAACGTGGCGAGGTCGAGATGGTCATAGTGGTTGTGGCTGACCAGAACGAGGTCGATCGACGGCAGGTCGGCAAAGGCGATGCCTGGCGCATTGATGCGTTTTGGTCCGGCGAAGGAAAGCGGCGACGCGCGCAGCGACCACACCGGATCGGTAAGAATGTTCAGACCGGCCGTCTGGACCAGCAAGGTGGAATGACCAACCATGGTCACTTCCAGCGCAGCGCCCTCGACCCGAGCCGTCGGTTTCGCCTGCGGAAAGGGGCTTGCATCGCTCGCCGGCCATTTCGAGCGCTGGCCATTCAACTGCCATTTCAGCAGGTCGGCGAAACGGCCGGGTGGCTGGCCGTCGGGATTGAAGAACAATGCGCCGTCGAAATGGTCGCTGGGCGGGCCGCTGTAATAGCGATTGGCGGCAGTCTTTCTCGCGGCCAATTTGCGGCTCCAGCAGGGTTTCGTTTCCAGACATAGGCGCTAAGGCGGTTCGCGCAAGCGTCCACCGACGAAGTGTTGACCGGAATTCCCAAGCGACGGGCGACAAGCGGTCAGCCGTCCCCATTGCGATAAAATTGCAACACTTCTGGCTGCAAACTGTATTTTAACCATATCGGGTTGAAATTTCGCCACCTTCTCCATCTTGGTGGGGGTGAGATTGTGCGGACGGCTTCCCCCCAGCCGGATCCGACGGAGGTTGGAATGACTTTTTCGAAAACCGGTCTGGTGGCCGTATCGCTGGCGGCGCTCGTTGCGAGCGGCTGTTCGACCTCACGTTTTTCCTCGATGGATGACCAGCAGCCGGCACCGCTGGAGGCCGCGCCCGCCGGCAAGGTGACGGCGAACCAACTGCCGCCGCCGGCATCGCCCGGCACCACCGACCCTTCGCAATTCCCGACCGCTCCGGCGAACACGCAGGTCGCCGCGCTGCCTTCGGATGGTTCGGCGCCGGCCGGCGCTTCGGACGTGACCGCCGCCAGCGTCGCCGGTGTCTGGAACGCCAGCGTTGCGGGCCAGAGCTGCAAGGTGGCGACACCGCAGACCAAATTCGGCGCCGGCTTCCGCGCCGGTCCGCTGCATTGCCCGGCGCCGATGGACGGCATCAAGTCGTGGAACGTCGCCGGCAAGCAGCTGACGCTCTATGACGAGAGCGGCGGTGCGCTGGCGCGGCTCTATTCCTCGGGCGGCTCGAAATTCGACGGCCAGACTTCCAACGGCCAGCCGATTTCGCTTACGAGATAGTTTTTGTTTTACGCAATTCCGGTTCCCGGAATCGCTCCAGAACGACGTGACCGATGCATCTGCGTGACGGCCTCCAGACCCATGCGACCGTTAGGCAGCGCTACGACCATCTGGTGGAAACCGGTACGATCGACCGCGATCCGGCGCAGGAACGGATCGTTGCGGCGCTCGACCGGCTGACCGATGAGATCTCGGCCAAGCGGCTGGCGCATAAGTCGAGCGCGCTGGGCTGGCTGTTCGCCCGCAAGCGCGAGACGCATGAGGCCGTCAAAGGCCTCTACATCCATGGCGGCGTCGGCCGCGGCAAGACCATGCTGATGGACATGTTCTTCGACTTGCTGCCGGTGCGGCGCAAGCGCCGCGTCCACTTCAACGACTTCATGGCCGACGTGCAGGACCGTATCCAGAAGCACCGGCAGGCGCGCAAGAATGGCGACGTCAGGGAAGACGATCCGATCCCGCCGGTGGCCAAGGCCCTTGCCGAGCAAGCCTGGGTGCTGTGCTTCGACGAGTTCTCGGTCACCGACATTGCCGACGCGATGATCCTGTCCAGGTTGTTTTCGGCGCTGTTTGCCAGCGGCGTGGTGCTGGTCGCCACCTCGAATGTGGCGCCGGAAAACCTCTACAGCGACGGGCTGAACCGCCAGCTTTTCCTGCCCTTCATCGGCATATTGGAGCGGCACACACAGGTGCTGGCGCTCGATGCCGACAAGGACTACCGGCTGGAAAAGCTCGCCCGGACACCGGTCTATGTGACGCCGGCCGACGCGGCGGCGGACCAGCTACTCGACGAGGCCTGGCAAGCCATGACGCGGGGCGCGCCGACCGCCGAGACGTCGCTGGCCCTCAAAGGGCGGCAGGTGATCGTGCCGCGTGCGGCGGGCGATGCGGCGCGGTTCTCCTTCGCCGATCTCTGCGAGAAGCCGCTTGGCGCGCGTGATTTCCTGGCGATCGCCGGGCGCTTCTCAACCATTTTCATCGACCACGTCCCGGTGCTCGGCGAAGGCAAGCGCAACGAGGCCAAGCGCTTCATCCTGCTGATCGACACGCTCTACGACCATCGTATGCGGCTGGTGGCGAGCGCCGAAGCGCCGCCGCAAGCACTTTATGCAGCCAAGCGCGGCGTCGAAGCCTTCGAGTTCGAGCGCACGGCATCGCGGCTGATCGAGATGCAAAGCCGCGACTGGCTGGAGGATTGGGCGGAGCGGCAGAAAGGAAAGCCGGCGGTGTCGGAAGCGTCGCAGGCGCAGGCCTAAAGAAAGCAATTGGCAGCTTAGGCGCCCCGCTCATTCCTGCTTCGTTGAAGATTGGCGAAATCGCGTGGCAATCGATCTCCCCCCTTGAGGGGGGAGATGGCCGGCAGGCCAGAGGGGGTTGGTTCGACCGGGCGCGGCACAGATGGCGCCAGCGCTTCACGCGCGGCGACCCCCTCTGTCGCCTTCGGTGACATCTCCCCCCTTGCGGGCAGGGCTATCGCACATGGATTCTTGCGAAGAAGAACCCCCACCCTAACCCTCCCCACAAGGGGGAGGGAACGCTGCCGCGTGCCTTTAATTCTTCTTGGCGCCGAAAAGACAGGCGATGCTCCTGGGCCAGCGCCAACGGAAGTCTCCCTCTCCCTTGTGGGGAGGGGTTAGGCGTGGGGGTCCGTGCCGGGCAGACATCTCAGGAATTCCATATGCGATAGCCCTGCCCTCAAGGGGGAGATTTGGCGACCGCCATCACAAGGGCGTCATCGCCTGCATCCAGCCTTACGATTTCCATCTTCGTCGGCTATTTCTTCCCAAGTCGGCTTACAAACTTTGACGTTTACGTAAATCCCAACTGATCTAACCGATTGAAAATACTGACACCAAAATAATCGTTTGAATTTTTTGCGTGCCGGGGCTATTGGGTGCGGCGAAAATTCGCGGTTCCCCGCAGCATTCCGGCCTCTTCTTCGACGCCGCCATCAAATCACCAGAGATTTGAGACGTCGTCACCGACAAAGGGAAAACATCCTCACATGGCACGCAACAAGATAGCGCTTATCGGCTCTGGCATGATCGGCGGCACGCTCGCTCACATGATCGGCCTCAAGGACCTCGGCGACGTGGTGCTGTTCGATATTGCCGAAGGTATCCCGCAGGGCAAGGGGCTCGATATCGCGCAGTCGTCGCCTGTCGATGGCTTCGACTCCAGGCTCACCGGCATCAACGACTATGCCGGCATCGAAGGGGCCGACGTCTGCATCGTCACCGCCGGCGTGCCGCGCAAGCCCGGCATGAGCCGCGACGACCTTTTGGGCATCAACCTCAAGGTCATGGAACAGGTCGGCGCCGGGCTGAAGAAGTACGCGCCGAAGGCCTTCGTCATCTGCATCACAAACCCGCTCGACGCCATGGTCTGGGCGCTGCAGAAGTTCTCAGGCCTGCCCAACAGCCATGTCGTCGGCATGGCCGGCGTGCTTGACAGCGCGCGCTTCCGCTATTTCCTGGCAGAGGAATTCAAGGTCTCGGTCGAGGACGTCACCGCCTTCGTGCTCGGCGGCCACGGCGATTCCATGGTGCCGATGATCCGCTATTCGACGGTATCGGGCATTCCGCTGCCCGACCTCATCAAGATGGGCTGGACCTCGAAGGAGAAGCTCGACCAGATCGTGCAGCGCACCCGCGACGGCGGCGCCGAGATCGTCGGCCTGCTCAAGACCGGTTCGGCCTATTACGCGCCGGCCGCTTCGGCGATCTCGATGGCCGAAGCCTATCTCAAGGACAAGAAGCGCGTGCTGCCCTGCGCGGCGTATCTCTCCGGCCAGTATGGCGTCAAGAACACCTATGTCGGCGTTCCCGTGGTGATCGGCGCCGGCGGCGTCGAGCGCATCATCGAGATCGAACTCAACAAGAGCGAGCAGAAGATGTTCGACTCCTCTGTGGCGACGGTGCAGGGCCTGACCGAGGCCTGCGTCAAGATCGCGCCGCAACTCGCCTCCAAATGAATCTCCAGTAAGTGAACCCCCAGTCGATCCGGAGACCACCCAGATGAACATCCATGAGTATCAGGGCAAGGCGCTGCTGAAGAGCTTTGGCGCGCCGGTGGCCGAAGGTGTGCCGGTGTTCAAGGCGAGCGAAGCGGAAGCCGCCGCCAAGGCGCTGCCGGGCCCGCTCTATGTGGTGAAGAGCCAGATCCATGCCGGCGGCCGCGGCAAGGGCAAATTCACCGAGCTCGGCCCGGACGCCAAGGGCGGCGTGCGGCTGGCGAAATCGGTGGCCGACGTCGTCGCCAACGCCAACGAGATGCTGGGCAACACGCTGGTGACCAAGCAGACCGGTCCGGCCGGCAAGCAGGTCAACCGCCTCTACATCGAGGACGGTGCCGACATCGAACGCGAGCTCTATCTGTCGATCCTGGTCGACCGTTCGGTCGGCCGCATCGCCTTCGTCGTCTCGACCGAAGGCGGCATGGACATCGAAGCGGTCGCCCATGACACGCCCGAAAAGATCATCACCGTCGCCATCGATCCGGAAAAAGGCGTCACAGCAGCCGACCTGAAGGCGCTCAACGGCGCGCTCAAGCTCGACGGCGATGCGGCCAAGGACGGCGATACGCTGTTCCCGATCCTCTACAAGGCCTTCGTCGAGAAGGACATGAGCCTGCTCGAGGTCAACCCGCTGATCGTCATGAAGAACGGCCGGCTGCGCGTGCTCGACGCGAAAGTGTCGTTCGACAACAACGCGCTGTTCCGCCACCCCGACGTGCTCGAACTGCGCGACACCACGGAAGAGGACGAGAAGGAAATCGAGGCGTCGAAATACGACCTCGCCTATGTCGCGCTCGACGGCAATATCGGCTGCATGGTCAATGGCGCCGGCCTTGCCATGGCGACGATGGACATCATCAAGCTCTATGGCGCCGAGCCGGCCAACTTCCTCGATGTCGGTGGCGGCGCATCCAAGGAAAAAGTCACGGCGGCGTTCAAGATCATCACCAGGGATCCGGCAGTCAAGGGTATCCTGATCAACATCTTCGGCGGCATCATGAAGTGCGACATCATTGCCGAGGGCGTCATTGCCGCGGTCAAGGAAGTCGGGCTGGAAGTGCCGCTGGTGGTGCGCCTGGAAGGCACCAATGCCGAGCTTGGCAAGAAGATCATCAACGACAGCGGCCTCAACGTGGTGTCGGCCGATGATCTCGACGACGCAGCCAAGAAGATCGTGGCGGCGGTGAAGGGCTGAGCGGATGCCTCCGCGCAAGATAAACCTCGTCGAGGCGGCGGATCGGACCATCACCAAGGTTTTCGATCCGCATATCGCCGGCGATGTCAACGACAGCCAGGCGAAGGTCGCCAAGTTCGGCGAGATGTTCGACTGGCATGCGCATGACAATGAGGACGAAGCCTTCCTCGTGCTGCGCGGGCGTATCGCCATCGATTTCCGTGACGGTCCCGTCGAGCTCGGCGAGGGCGATTTCATCGTCGTGCCGCGCGGCGTCGAACACCGGCCGCGCTCGCTGACTGCGGAACCCGTCGTGCTGATGTTCGAGCCGGCAACGACGCTCAACACCGGCAATGCCAAAAGCGACCTCACCGTCGCCGACCTGAAGCGGCTGTAACGAACTTGCGACTGCCACACAGTTACACATATACTGTGTGAAGTAGGCGCAGGAGAAAAGAGAAATGAAGAACATCACTCTGGCAGTCGAAGACGAGGTCTTGGAGCAGGTCAAGCTGACGGCCGCCGAACAGCGAACGACCGTCAACGCCATGGTGCGGGAGTTTTTCTCGGCAGTGGCCGCCAAGCGGTACGCCAAGGACGAGGCACGGCAGGCCCTTCTGCGGCTCGCCCGCGAGGCGGCAGGCGACATGGGTGGCAAGAAATGGAACCGGGAAGCTCTCTATGATCGCTGACTGCTTCCTCGACACGAACATCCTCGTCTATGCCGCCATCGGACACAAGGCCGAGCGCGCGAAGTATGAGCGCGCCGTGGAGTTGATCGCCAAGGAAGACTATTCGACCTCCGCACAGGTGCTGCAGGAGTTCTATGTCAACGTGACCAAGCGGGCTGAGGTCACACTGGCGCCGGCGAAGGCGGCCGAATGGGTCGCCGCGATCTCCATGAAGCCCTGCCAGGATCTGGATAGCGCCGTTGTAATGCAGGGCATCGCGAACGCGCAACGCTACCAGATTTCATATTGGGATGGCGCCATCATCGCCGCCGCCGAGCGCCTTGGCGTCAAGATACTCTACACCGAAGACCTCAACCACGGGCAGTCTTATGGCTCCGTGGTCGCCATGAACCCCTTCCGCAATCACTGATCAGGTCGCAAAAAATGTCCATTCTCGTCGACAAGAACACCAAGGTGCTGGTGCAGGGCCTGACCGGCAAGACCGGCACGTTCCACACCGAACAGGCGCTGGCTTATCACGGCACGAAAATGGTCGGCGGCATCCACCCGAAGAAGGGTGGCGAGACGTGGACCGGCGCGAAGGGCGAGAGCCTGCCGATCTTCGCCACCGTCGCCGAGGGCAAGGAAAAGACCGGCGCCAACGCCTCGGTCGTCTATGTGCCGCCGGCGGGTGCCGCCGAGGCCATCCTGGAAGCGATTGAGGCCGAGATCCCGCTGATCATCTGCATCACCGAAGGTATCCCGGTGATGGACATGATCAAGGTCAAGGCGCGGCTCGACCGCTCGACGTCGCGGCTGATCGGGCCGAACTGCCCGGGCGTGCTGACGCCCAACGAATGCAAGATCGGCATCATGCCCGGAAACATCTTCCGCAAGGGCTCGGTCGGCGTTGTTTCGCGGTCGGGAACGCTTACCTATGAGGCAGTGTTCCAGACCACCAATGTCGGCCTCGGCCAGACCACCGCCGTTGGCATTGGCGGCGACCCGGTCAAGGGCACCGAATTCATCGACGTGCTCGAAATGTTCCTCGCCGATGACGAGACCAAGTCGATCATCATGATCGGCGAGATCGGCGGTTCCGCCGAGGAAGACGCCGCGCAGTTCCTCAAGGACGAAGCCAAGCGTGGCCGAAGCAAGCCGATGGCCGGTTTCATCGCCGGGCGCACGGCGCCGGCCGGCCGCACCATGGGCCATGCGGGCGCGGTCATCTCCGGCGGCAAGGGCGGGGCGGAAGACAAGATCGCGGCGATGGAATCGGCTGGGATAAAAGTATCGCCCTCGCCGGCGCGGCTAGGCACGACGCTGGTCGAGGCGATCAAGGGTTAAGGCAGTAAGGGAGTAGGGCAGTATGGCAGTAGGGGAATAGGAAGAACGGGACGAGCGGCGGCAACCGCCTGCTTTCCCTACTGCCTTACTCCCCTACTGCCCTACTCCCCTCCAAAAACAGGAGACGGAGCCAGGCTCCGCGGACAAAAATGGCAAGACAAGATCAGGCCAACGACCAATTTTCGCTCACCTCATTCCTCTATGGCGGCAACGCCGATTACATCGACGCGCTCTACGCCGCCTATGAGGACGATCCAGCTTCGGTCAATCCCGAATGGCAGGAGTTCTTCGCCGGGCTGAAGGACGATTCCGGCGATGTGCGCAGGAACGCCAAGGGCGCCTCATGGGCCAAGCCCTCCTGGCCGCTGCAGGCGAATGGCGAACTGGTGTCGGCGCTCGACGGCAATTGGGGCATCGTCGAGAAGACGATCGAAAAGAAGGTCAAGGACAAGGCGGTCACCAACGGCGTCGTCCTGTCCGATGCCGACGTGCACCAGGCGACGCGCGATTCGGTGCGCGCCATCATGATGATCCGCGCCTACCGCATGCGCGGCCATCTGCACGCCAATCTCGATCCGCTCGGCATCGCCAAGCCGCTCGAGGATTACAACGAGCTGTCGCCGGAGAACTATGGCTTCACCGAAGCCGACTATGACCGGCCGATCTTCCTCGACAATGTGCTCGGGCTTGAATTCGGCACCATCCGGCAGATGCTGGAAATCCTGACCCGAACCTATTGCTCGACGCTCGGCGTCGAGTTCATGCATATTTCGGACCCCGAGGAAAAGGCCTGGATCCAGGCCCGCATCGAGGGCGCCGACAAGGAGATCACCTTCACCGCCACCGGCAAGAAGGCGATCCTGCAGAAGCTGGTCGAGGCCGAAGGCTTCGAGCAGTTCATCGACGTCAAGTACAAGGGCACCAAGCGCTTCGGCCTCGATGGCAGTGAAGCGCTGATCCCGGCGCTGGAGCAGATCGTCAAGCGCGGCGGCCAGCTCGGCATGAAGGAGATCGTGCTCGGCATGGCGCATCGCGGCCGGCTGAACGTGCTCTCCCAGGTGATGGCCAAGCCGCACCGCGCCATCTTCCACGAGTTCAAGGGCGGCTCGGCCGCACCCGACGAGGTCGAGGGCTCGGGCGACGTCAAGTACCATCTCGGCGCCTCGTCGGACCGCGAGTTCGACGGCAACAAGGTGCATCTGTCCCTGACTGCCAATCCCTCGCATCTGGAAATCGTCGATCCGGTGGTGATGGGCAAGGCGCGCGCCAAGCAGGATTACCTGTTCGGCCGCAGCCGCGAGGAGATCGTGCCGCTGGAAGAGCGCGCCAAGGTGCTGCCGCTCTTGCTGCATGGCGATGCCGCCTTCGCCGGTCAGGGCGTGATCGCCGAGATCCTCGGCCTGTCCGGCCTGCGCGGCCACCGCGTCGCCGGCACGCTGCACTTCATCATCAACAACCAGATCGGTTTCACCACCAACCCGCGCTTCTCGCGCTCGTCGCCCTATCCATCAGACGTGGCCAAGATGATCGAGGCGCCGATCTTCCACGTCAATGGCGACGACCCGGAAGCCGTGGTGCACGCCACCAAGGTGGCGATCGAATTCCGCATGAAGTTCTTCAAGCCTGTTGTGGTCGATATGTTCTGCTATCGCCGCTTCGGCCACAATGAGGGCGACGAGCCGGCCTTCACCCAGCCGATCATGTATCGTAACATCCGCACCCACAAGACGACGGTCCAGATCTATGGCGACCGGCTGATCGCCGAGGGCCATATTAGCCAGGCCGAGCTCGACCAGCTCAAGGCCGACTGGCGGGCGCATCTGGAATCGGAATGGGAAGTCGGCCAGCACTACAAGCCCAACAAGGCCGATTGGCTGGACGGCGCCTGGTCGGGCCTGCGCACCGCCGACAACCAGGACGAACAGCGGCGCGGCAAGACCGCCGTGCCGGTGAAGACGCTGAAGGAAATCGGCAAGAAGCTGACCGAGGTGCCGAAGGATTTCGAGGCGCACAAGACGATCATCCGCTTCCTCGAAAACCGACGTCAGGCGATCGAGTCGGGCGAAGGCATCGACTGGTCGACGGCCGAGGCGCTGGCCTTCGGCGCCATCCTGCTCGACGGCAATCCAATCCGCCTGTCGGGGCAGGATTCCGAACGCGGCACCTTCTCGCAGCGCCATTCCGTGCTCTACGACCAGCGCGACGAGACCCGCTACATCCCGCTCAACAATCTGTCGGCGGCTCAAGCCGGCTACGAAGTCATCAACTCGATGCTGTCGGAAGAGGCGGTGCTGGGCTTCGAATATGGCTACAGCCTGGCCGAGCCGAAGGCGCTGACCTTGTGGGAAGCGCAGTTCGGCGACTTCGCCAACGGTGCCCAGGTGGTGTTCGACCAGTTCATCTCCAGCGGAGAGCGCAAGTGGCTCAGAATGTCGGGCCTCGTCTGCCTGTTGCCGCATGGCTATGAAGGCCAGGGTCCGGAACACTCTTCGGCCCGGCTCGAACGCTTCCTGCAGCTTTGCGCCGAAGACAACATGCAAGTGGCCAACTGCACGACGCCGGCCAACTACTTCCACATATTGCGCCGGCAGCTGAAGCGCGACTTCCGCAAGCCGCTGATCCTGATGACGCCGAAGTCGCTGCTGCGCCATAAGCGGGCAGTGTCGACGCTGCCGGAAATTTCGGGCGAAAGCTCGTTCCACCGGCTTTTGTGGGACGATGCGCAGCTGCTTTCCGGCCAGGCGATCAAGCTGGTCAAGGATTCAAAGATCCGCCGCGTCGTGCTGTGTTCGGGCAAGGTCTATTACGACCTCTATGAGGAGCGCGAGAAGCGCGGCATCAACGACATCTATCTGCTGCGCGTCGAGCAGCTTTATCCGTTCCCGGCCAAGGCGCTGATCACCGAACTGTCGCGGTTCCGAAATGCCGAGATGGTGTGGTGCCAGGAGGAGCCCAAGAACATGGGCGCCTGGTCGTTCATCGACCCGTATCTGGAATGGGTGCTGGCGCATATCGACGCCAAGCATCAGCGGGTGCGCTACACCGGCCGTCCGGCCGCCGCCTCGCCGGCGACCGGACTGATGTCGAAGCATCTCGCCCAGCTCGCCGCCTTGCTCGAAGACGCGCTTGGTGAATAGAGAATATCTGGGCGAACAACAGAACCGAAAGAAAACGGACAGGCACAATGGCTACCGAAATCCGCGTTCCCACTCTCGGCGAATCCGTCACTGAAGCGACCGTCGGCAAATGGTTCAAGAAGGTTGGCGATACAATCGCCGCCGATGAACCGCTGGTCGAGCTCGAGACCGACAAGGTGACGGTGGAGGTGCCTGCCGCCGCCGCCGGCACGCTGGGTGAGATCACCGTCAAGGAAGGTGAGACGGTCGGTGTCGGCGCGCTGCTCGGTTCGATTTCGGCAGGTGGCGCGGCCGCCGCTCCGGCTACCAAGCCGCAGGCGGTGTCGCAGGCCTCGTCGCCGGATGCCGCATCGACCGGCAAGCAGGCCGCGGCCGAGACCGCCAAGATTGCCGGCGACGCCGGCCCGGTCGAACCGCGCACCATGCCGCCGGCACCGGCCGCGGCCAAGCTGATCGCCGAAAGCAATCTCTCGGTCGACCAGATCTCCGGTTCGGGAAAGCGTGGCCAGGTGCTGAAAGGCGACGTGCTCGACGCCATCTCCAAAGGCGCGCCGTCACAGCCGGCAGAGACGCCCAAGGCGGCACCTGCACCGGTTGCCGTGCGCGCGCCATCCTCCGGCGACGACGCCTCGCGCGAGGAGCGCGTGCGCATGACCAAGCTGCGCCAGACCATCGCGCGCCGCCTCAAGGAAGCGCAGTCGACCGCCGCCATGCTGACCACCTTCAACGAGGTCGACATGTCTGCGGTGATGGCGCTGCGCACCAAATACAAAGACGTGTTCGAGAAGAAGCACGGCGTGAAGCTCGGCTTCATGGGCTTCTTCACCAAGGCCGTCACCCACGCGCTGAAGGAAATCCCTTCGGTCAATGCCGAGATCGACGGCACCGACATCATCTTCAAGAACTATGCCCATATCGGCGTCGCCGTCGGCACCGAAAAGGGCCTCGTCGTCCCGGTCGTGCGCAATGCCGACCAGATGTCGATCGCCGAGATCGAGAAGGACATCGGCCGGCTGGGCATCGCCGCCCGCGACGGCAAGCTGTCGGTCGCCGACATGCAAGGCGGGACGTTTACGATTTCCAACGGTGGCGTTTACGGGTCGCTGATGTCGACGCCTATCCTCAACGCGCCGCAGTCGGGCATTCTGGGCATGCACAAGATCCAGGAGCGGCCTGTCGTGGTCGGCGGCCAGATCGTGATCCGGCCGATGATGTACCTGGCACTCAGCTACGATCACCGCATCGTCGACGGTAAGGAAGCGGTGACCTTCCTGGTCCGCGTCAAGGAAAGCCTGGAGGATCCGGAACGGCTGGTACTCGATCTCTGAGGTCTGGTGCTGATCCGGCTGTTGGAATGCGTGCCGGAGGAAGGATCTGCGCGGCAGAATGACGACCCGTTCCCTTAGCCTTTCCAAGGTGCTTTCGATCGCATCGATCGCGGCCGGCATGGTGCTGGCCACCGCCGGCGCCCATGCAGCCTGTCCGATCGAGCTCGCCGTCTATGGCGACGCCCAGAGCGGCAGCGAAATCGATTTCACGCCGACCGGCACCTCGGCGACCGTCACCAACAGCTTCCGCATGATCCTCGACAACAATGTGGTGCTCAACGGTATCGTTATGTGGAACGAAGGCGTGTCGCGGCCGAACGGCGCGCTGATGTACAAATGCCCCGAAGGCGACGTCACCGGCGAGGAGCTTGCTGCCTGCACGCCCTGGCATGGCGTCATCTACACGTCGGATGACAAGGGCAACATCGGACTGCTGCCGGCCGAAGGGGTCGAAGCGCCGAAGACGCTGATCCTGCCGGACCTCGGGCCGGCGTTGCGCCAATCCTCGGCCTATGGCGGCAGCGGGTTTTCGAAAGTGCCGTGGGATGTGTTTGTCTTGAAGGGATGCCAGGAATGAGCGAGGCGAAAAAGGTGCTGCTGGTCACCGGCGGCAGCCGCGGCATTGGCGCCGCGGTCTGCCGGCTAGGATCGAAAGCCGGCTACCGCGTGGCGGTCAACTATGCCTCGAACCAGGCTGCCGCTGACGCAGTGGTCGCCGAGATCAAGGCCGGCGGCGGCGAGGCCTTAGCCGTCAAGGGCGATGTCGGCAGCGAGGCCGATATCGTGGCCATGTTCGAGGCCGTCGACCGCGCCTATGGCCGGCTCGACGCCTTCGTCAACAATGCCGGCATCGTCGACGTCAAGGCGCGTGTCGACGAGATGGACGTCGCGCGGCTGGAGCGCATGATGCGCATCAATGTCGTCGGCTCGTTCCTGTGTGCCCGCGAAGCGGTGAAGCGCATGTCGACCCGTCATGGGGGGGCGGGCGGATCGATCGTCAACATCTCGTCGGCGGCAGCGACATTGGGCTCGCCGGGCGAATTTGTCGACTATGCCGCCTCCAAGGGTGCCATCGACACGTTCACCGTCGGGCTCGCCCGTGAGGTCGCACTGGAAGGCATTCGCGTCAATGCGGTGCGGCCCGGCCTCATCGATACCGAGATCCATGCCTCCGGCGGGCAGCCGGACAGGATAGAGCGGTTCCGCGACCTGCTGCCGATGAAAAGAGCCGGCACGGCTGATGAAGTCGCGGGCGCGGTTCTCTATCTTCTATCCGACGCCGCGTCCTATACGACGGGCGCGATCCTGAATGTAAGCGGCGGCCGCTGAGCGCCAAGCAAAGGGAAACAAACATGGCTTATGACGTCGTTATCATCGGATCGGGACCGGGCGGCTATGTCTGCGCCATCAAGGCGGCGCAGCTCGGGCTCAGCGTTGCGGTGGTCGAGAAGAACGCGACCTTCGGCGGCACCTGCCTCAACATCGGCTGTATTCCGTCGAAGGCGCTGCTCCATGCCTCCGAGATGTTCGCCGAAGCCGGCCATTCCTTCGACGCGCTCGGTATCGAGATACCAGCGCCGAAATTGAACCTGACGAAGATGATGGCGCACAAGGATGCGACGGTGTCGTCGAACGTCAACGGCGTCGCCTTCCTGTTCAAGAAGAACAAGATCGACAGCTTTCGCGGCACCGGCAAGGTGGTCGCGGCCGGCAAGGTCTCGGTGACCGGCGAGGACGATAGAGTCGAGGAGATCGAGACAAAGAACATCGTCATCGCCACCGGCTCTGATGTCGCCGGCATTCCCGGCGTCAAGGTCGACATCGACGAGAAGGTGATCGTGTCGTCGACCGGCGCTTTGTCGCTGGACAAGGTGCCCGGCCATCTGGTGGTGGTCGGCGGCGGTGTCATCGGCCTCGAGCTCGGCTCGGTGTGGGCGCGGCTCGGCGCCAAAGTCACCGTGGTCGAATTCCTCGACACCATCCTGGGCGGCATGGACGGCGAGGTCTCCAAGCAGTTCCAGCGCTTGCTTTCAAAGCAGGGCTTCGAGTTCAAGCTCGGCGCCAAGGTCACCGGCGTCGCCAAGGCCAAGAAGGGTGCCGCGGTCACCTTCGAGCCGGTCAAGGGCGGCGCCGCCGAGACGATCGAGGCCGATGCCGTGCTGATCGCCACCGGGCGCCGGGCCTATGCCGACAGTCTCGGGCTGAAGGAAGCCGGCGTCGAGGTCGACGAGCGCGGCCGGGTCAAGACCGATGGCCATCTCAAGACCAATGTCCCGGGCATCTATGCCATCGGCGATGTCATCGCCGGGCCGATGCTGGCACACAAGGCCGAGGACGAGGGCGTGGCGGTGGCGGAAACCATTGCCGGCCAGGCCGGCCACGTGAACTATGACGTCATTCCGAGCGTCGTCTACACCAGCCCGGAAATCGCCTCGGTCGGCAAGACCGAGGAAGAGTTGAAGAAGGCCGGCATCGACTACAAGGTCGGAAAGTTCCCGTTCAGCGCCAATGGCCGGGCGCGCGCCATGCTGCACACCGTCGGTTTTGTGAAGATCCTCGCCGACAAGCAAAGCGACCGCGTGCTCGGCGTGCATATTGTCGGCTTCGGCGCAGGCGAGATGATCCACGAGGCGGCGGTGCTGATGGAGTTCGGCGGCTCGTCGGAGGATCTCGCCCGCACCTGCCATGCGCATCCGACGATGTCGGAGGCGATCAAGGAGGCGGCGCTGGCCACGTTCTTCAAGCCCATCCACATCTAAAAGGCCAATGCTTCGTCATCCTCGGGTTAAGCCCGAGGATGACGAAGGCACGGTGACACCACTAACCAAAACGGCCCGCTTTCAGCGGGCCGTTCGTATTTGATATCGAACCGATCAGTTGGCCGGTGCGGCAGGAGCCGGCGCTGGAGCCGGTGCGGGCGCTGGGGCCGGGGCCGGTTCTGCAGGGGCCGGAGCAGGTGCAGGTGCAGGTGCAGGCGCCGGTTCGGCTGGCTTCATCGGTTCTGCCGGTGCGGGCGCGGGGGCCGGTGTGCTGGCCGCCGGCGGCTCGGCGGGTGCCGGGTGCTCACCGCTTCTTCCAAAAACATAATACGCGACAACCGCCAGAATAACGACGACCAGCGCAATCAGCCAGCCACTACCGCCGCCACCACTCTGCTTGATGGTGGTGTTGGTGGTGTTGGGATTGAACGGGTCGTTTGGATTCGGTGCGTTCGCCATAAAAGTGTCCTCCGTGGATGAAAAATATCAATCAACACCATACAACGCGCAATCATTGAACTGGTTTCACGCTAGGGTTGGAAAACGCCAAAAACAAGGACAATCCGCCGTTCCGGAGCCGGAATGGCGTCGTTTCGCCACGCAGCGCGCCAAGTCCGTGCCTGCTATGGTCGATTCAGAGGATTTTGCCGCGATGAATTCCACAGCGCTGATTGTCCCGAACCCCCACGACGCTCTTGCCGGCGCCCAGTTCGCCGACCGCTATGTGCTGGTCACCGAAGGTCTTTCATTGACCGCTCTCGGCGCCGCCGAACGGGCTTTGGGGCAAACGCCGCGCTGGGTTGGAAGGCTCATAGCGCTGCGCAATCTTGCCGTCAGGCCATTCCGGCTGAAGACGGGCCTGGAACCTGCCGTGTTGCCGGGCGGCAAGATCGGGATCTTTCCGCTTATCAGCCAGTCTCCCGGCAAGGTCGTGCTTGGCCTCGACGACCGGCATCTCGATTTCCGTGTCCTGGTCGAAGTCAGGGATCTTGGCGTGGGCCGGCAAGAGGTGGCCGCGACGACGATCGTCAAGACGCACAATTGGCTCGGGCGCGCCTATCTCGCGATCATCATGCCGTTCCACCGGATCGTCGTTCCGGCGATGCTGGCCCAGATCAGATAAGGTCACAGGCCTACAGGCGTGACGGTGTAACCGGCCTTGCGGAAATCCTCGACGAGGCCTTCGGGACCGGGAAGGTGGAGGGCGCCGACCGCCATGAAGACGTTGCCCCTGGCAAGGATCGGTTCGGCATGCTCGACCATCACCTTGTTGCGGCTGGTGATCATGGTTTCCTCGAACACCGCATAGCCCGCGGGGTCGTCCGTGCCATCCGGCATGGCCACGCGAAACAGCGGCCAGAACATGCCGGTGTCGCCGCGCTGGTAGAGCACGATCATGGTTTCGTTGATGTCGTTGATCTTATCGCCGAGCTTCAGCGTGTCGACGAGACCCTTCATGTGAAACGCCAGCGGCAGCGAGGCCATGGCCCGCAGCTGGCTTTCAGCCGTCTCCAATCCTTCCACCGGCTTGCCGGAAGCCTTCGCACCTTGCGCCAGCCTGACATCGAGCACCGGGGCGCCGCCTGACTGGCGGGCCAGCTCGCAGGCCGGCAGTGCCATCATGGCCGAGAGCATCCACGGCTTCATCTTGGCAACCGTTGCCGGAGGAATGCCGCGTGCGTCGAGCGCGGCGTTCATGGCCGCCGCATCGTCGGGCGACAGCAGCGACGCCAGCGTCGTCGAATCAGTGAACATCATCAGGTCCGGCTCCTGGAGCATCGCGACCATCATCTTCTGCTTGTCGAGCACGTCGGTGGTTTCGATGACGATGGTGCCGGCGGCGTCATAGGCTTTCTGCGCGTCGGGAGGCAGCGTGGTGACGCGCGGGTCGGTCATATGCATGGTGCCGAACAGGAAGGACGGCTTCTCGCCGGGCTTCTCCAGCTTCCACAACAGGCCCTTGCCGTTCGGTGTCGCTGCGGCTTCCGCTTCGATCTTGCGGTAGGTCGCCGGATCGTTCTTCTGCAAGGCCGACAGCATGTCGGCGCCGGTGCAGGTCGGGATTCCGGCATGCGCCTTGCCGGCCGCGAACAGCAGCACGGCGAGGAACGACAGGAAGAACAAAACATTGAGCGCGACGAGCAGCTTCAGCGACACGGAAGCTGCACGGTCGGCGATGGCGATGACGCGTTTCATGGTTTTGTCTTCATGTTTGACCATGATCTTTTCCGAAAACCGGGTCCCACTTTTCGGGATCATGGTCAGTCTAGAACCGAAAAGCGGCAAAACGGTTAATTGGTACTGCGAAATTGAAGGGTTCATGCCCGTGGATGGGCTGATTCGTAAATCTCGAGCAGCCTAGCGGTGTCGACGCCGGTGTAGATTTGCGTCGTCGACAGGCTGGCGTGGCCGAGCAGTTCCTGGATGGTGCGCAAATCGCCGCCGCGGCCGAGCAGATGCGTGGCGAAGGAATGGCGCAGCGCATGCGGCGTCGCGGTATCGGGCAGGTTGAGCGCCGAGCGCAGTTTGGCCATGTCGCGCTGGACGATGGCCGGGTTGAGCGGACCGCCACGGGCGCCGCGAAACAGCAGGCCCTTGGGGTCGAGATGATAGGGGCAGAGCCGGCGATATTCGGCGATTGCCCTGAGCGCCACCGGCAGCACCGGCACCAGTCGCGTCTTGCCGCCCTTGCCGGTGACGCGCAGCACGGTGTCGGTCGCCGACGCCAGGTCGGCGCCGGCCAAGCCGAGCGCCTCGGAAATGCGCAAGCCGGAGCCGTAGAGCAGTGTCAGCACAGCGGCGTTGCGGGCCGCGATCCAGGGTTCTTCCGCCAATTGGCCTTCGATGGAAACGATATGCTTGGCGTCGCTCGCCGTCAGCGGCTTGGGCAGCGATTTGGGCTGGCGCGGCGCCCGCAGGGCTGCCGCACCGGCCGCATTGGCGAGGCCGCGCCGCTCGAGGAAACGCAGCAGTGAGCGAATGCCCGCGAGACCCCGGCCCAGCGTGCGGGCACCGGCGCCGGCATTGCGCCGTGCAGCGAGGAAGCCGCGCAGATCGGCCGGGCGCAGATCGGCGATGTCCGAAATGCCGGGCGAGCCGCCGCAATGGCCGGTGAGGAAATGCAGGAACTGGCGCGTGTCGCGCTCATAGGCTTCCACCGTCTTAGGCGACAGCCGACGTTCTCGCGCGAGCATCTTCAGCCAGCTTTCGCGCGCCGCCTGGAGATCGGGTTTGGCCGGGATCAGGAATTCCTGCATGGCGGCATTTTCGGGTATTCGGGTTAGGAAGCGGTGAAGACCCTCATTGAAATGACCGCCGACAGGGGTTAGGAAACCATCGATTGGTGGCAGGTCGCAACCTTGGTGATTGGCTGAAATGCCCGCCCCCTTCGTCATCCTGGGGCGCAGCAGGAGCGAAGCGACGTCGCGGAGACCCCAGGATCCATGCCGTGACCTGCGAGCGTTGCTGCGGTACAGAAGTTACAAATATTCGCGGCGGACAATGCGACGTGTCCGCAGATGGAGATTTGGCAGGAACGAGACTCGTGACCCTTTCTGAACTGCCGTGCTTTTTGGTCGCTGTAACGGAATGGATCCTCGGGTCTGCGCAGTCGCTTCGCGCCTGCTCCGCCCGTGGATGACGAAGGTAGAAGCGCCATGAGCAAGCTCCAGAACCCTGTCCAGATGGCCGTGATCGGCGCCGCCCATGGCATCAAGGGCGAATTGCGGGTGAAGACCTTCACCGGTGAACCGCTGGCGCTGGCCGACTACGGCCCGCTCTACGCCCGTGACGGCCGCGCCTTCCAGATCATCGACATCAGGCCCGCCAACACCGTCGTCGTGGTCCGCTTCAAGGGCGTTGCCGACCGCAACGCGGCCGAGGCGCTGGCCGGCACGGAGCTGTTCGTCGACCGTTCGATGCTGCCGGACGACGGCGAGGAAGACGAGTTCTACCATGCCGACCTCGTCGGCCTCGAAGTCCGCGACGAGACGGGTGCCGCACTCGGCAAGATCGTCGCGGTGCACAATTTCGGCGGCGGCGACATTCTCGACGTGACGCTGGGCGGGCGCAAGGGCGTGCTGATCCCGTTCACACAGGCTGCCGTGCCACAAGTGTCGATCGCCGAGGGTTTCGTCCGCGTCGACCCGGCGGCGGCCGGACTTGTCGAGGACGAGGATGGCGACGGCCCGCGAGAGGAAGACTTCGATCCGAAGGGCAGGCCGCGCGGACCGAGCGATGCCGGGGGCAACCGGTGAGTTTTTCCGCTTCGGTGCTGACGCTTTACCCCGAGATGTTTCCCGGCGCGCTCGGCCTGTCGCTGGCCGGCCGGGCGCTCGAGGCCGGCACGTGGTCGCTGGAGGCGATCCAGATCCGTGACTTCGCCACCGACCGTCATCGCACCGTCGACGACACGCCAGCCGGCGGCGGCGCCGGCATGGTGATGCGCGCCGACGTGCTGGCGAAAGCCATCGACCACACTTCGCCGGAAGGCGACCTGCGGCCTCGGCTGCTGATGAGCCCGCGCGGCAAGCCGCTGACCCAGGTTCGCGTGCGCGAACTGGCCGCCGGGCCGGGCGCGGTCATCTTGTGCGGCCGCTTCGAAGGCATCGACCAGCGGGTGATCGACGCGCGGGGATTAGAGGAAGTCTCGATCGGCGACTACATCCTCTCGGGCGGCGAGCCGGCAGCGCTCGTTCTGCTCGATGCGGTGGTGCGGTTGTTGCCGGGCGTGATGGGTAACGCGGTGTCGGGCGAGGAAGAAAGCTTTGAGAACGACCTGCTCGAACATCCGCACTATACGCGGCCGCAGGAGTTTGAAGGGCGCGAGATTCCCGAGGTGCTGATCTCGGGCAATCACAAGAAGATCGCCGCATGGCGGCGGGCGCAGTCGGAAGCGCTGACGAAAGAGCGGCGTCCTGATTTGTTGGGCGCCGCCGCTCAGCCTTTCCAAAAGTAATAGAAAGCCAGAAACAGGCCGACGGCGACGACGAAGCCGCGCACCGCGTTTTGCGGCACGCGCTTGGCGATCCAGACGCCGGCATAGCCGCCGAGCGCGCCGCCCGGGATCATGATGATCGCCTGCGGCCAGGCGACGACGCCGCCCGAGACGAAGACGACGATCGCGACCGCGGCGATGACCATGGCCAGCATGTTCTTCAACGCATTCAGCCGGTGATAGTCGCCGGCTTGGGTGAGGCCGAGCGTCGCCAGCATCATCACGCCCATGCCGGCGCCGAAGAAGCCGCCATAGATGGCGGTGAGAAACTGCGCCAGGAAGCCGGCGAGCGAGCCCACCGCCGCTTCATGGCCGAGCTTCGGCACTGGTTTCAGCCAGGGGCCGGCGGCGAACAGCGCTGTCGCGGCCAAGAGCAGCCACGGCACCAGAGCGCGAAACGACGGATTGTCGAGCGCCAAAAGGATCAGAGCGCCGGCCAGTGCGCCCACGGCCGAGATCAGGCACAGCAGCAGTGCGCTGCGCCAGAAATGCCTGATATCGGCCGAGTAGGCGAGGGTCGAGGTGATGTAGCCTGGAAATTGCGTCACCGAGGAGGTGGCGTTGGCGACGATCGGCGGCAGGCCGACCAACGTCATGGCGCCGAAGGTGATGAAGGTGCCGCCACCGGCGACCGCATTGGCGGCGCCTGACAGAAAGCCCGCCAGAAAGAGCAGGATGGCATCGAAGACAGACATGAATTGCGGCCGCTCAAAACTGTGTTATTTCAGGCTTAGAAAGCCTGAACGACCGGCGCAACCCGGCACGGCAGGATTACGATGGTGCCATGCGAGCAGAAAATGCGCTGCCAAGGCGTGACAAAGCGGCGAAATAGCTGTATGTGCCCGCCCGTACCGGCCAGAAAGAATCTGCCGGACCCGTCAACAATGACGGTGTAGTCGCCCCTGCCTGATGTTTCAAAGACAAATGTCTTGGAGACAAAGGGCATAGCCAAGCGGTCAATGGAACTGCAAGGCGAGTGTCGGACGCTCTGACTGTCGGAAGAACAAGAAGTGGACTTTTGAGATGGATATTCTCCGTCAGCTCGAGGCCGAACAGGCCGCCAAGATCGAAGCCAAGCGCAAGCTTCCCGAATTCCAGCCCGGCGACACCGTGCGCGTCCAGGTCCGCGTGACCGAAGGCACCCGCACCCGCGTCCAGGCCTATGAGGGCGTCGTCATCGCCCGCGCAGGCGCCGGCTTCCAGGAGAACTTCACGGTTCGCAAGATTTCCTACGGCGAAGGCGTCGAGCGCGTGTTCCCGGTCTACTCGCCGATGGTTGAAGGCGTTGAAATCGTTCGCCGCGGCAAGGTGCGTCGCGCCAAGCTCTACTACCTGCGCGATCGTCGCGGCAAATCGGCCCGTATTTCGGAAAACACCGGCGTGCGCGCCCGCAAGCTGAACGACGAGGAGCGCGATGCTCTGAACGCCGAGAAGGCCCGCATCGAGGCCGAGAAGGTGGCAGCCGCCGAGGCCCTGGCCGTCGAGAAGGCCGCTCAGGACGCCGCCGAGAAGAAGGCCGCCGCCGAGGCAGCTGAAGCCGCAAAGGCAGCCGAAGCAGCCACCGCCGAATAAGTTTTTCGGCGAGCAAGTTTGAAAAGGCGGCTTCGGCCGCCTTTTTTCGTTTCCGGGGGCTGGCTGGCGGAAAAGTCGGCGGTTGACTCGATTTACATCGTGTACTAAACAATCGTGCACGATTTAAATGGAGAAATGAAATGCCTGCATTGTATTCTACCCAAGCCCGCGCCGTCGGCGGCCGCGCCGGCCATGTCCAGAGCGATGATGGCTTGCTCAGCCTCGATCTTGCCATGCCCAAGGAGCTTGGCGGCAAAGGTGGCGCCACCAATCCCGAACAGCTTTTCGCCGCCGGCTATGCCGCCTGCTTCGAAAGCGCCATGCGCTTCATCGCCGGCAAGCAGAAACTGCCGCTGCAGGATGCCTCGGTGACGGCAAATGTCAGCCTGCACAGCAATGCGCAGGGCGGATTTGTGCTCGGCGTTTCGCTGGCAGCGGAAACAAAAGGTCTTGATCAGGCGGCGGCGGAAGCGCTTGTATCGGCGGCGCACCAGGTTTGCCCCTATTCCAACGCCATCAAGGGCAACATCGAGGTGGCGCTTTCGGCTAAGGCGCTTCCGGCAAAGGCAGCATGAACACAAAACAGACGGACGATACCACGCAGGCCTCGGCGGATTTCGCCGGGGTGCCGAAACTCGACGACCAGATCTGCTTCGCCCTCTATTCGGCTAGCGGGCTGATGACACGGCTCTACCGGCCGTTGCTCGAACCGCTCGGCCTCACCTATCCGCAATATCTGGCGATGATGGCGCTGTGGGAGCGAGCGCCACGCACGGTGGGTGGGCTCGGCGAGGTGCTGGGTCTCGATTCGGCGACGCTGACACCCCTGCTCAAACGGCTGGAGGCGGGCGGCTTCATCACCCGCCGGCGCGACGCTGCCGACGAGCGCCGGGTGCTTCTGGAGCTGACAGCCAAGGGACAGTCGCTACGCGGGCCCGCCAAAGACGTTGCTGTCCAGATACTCTGCCAATTTCCCCGCCTCAGCGCGGTCGAACTGGATGGCCTGCACCACATCCTGGCCAAGCTCATTGCTGGGCTGCGCGAGACGGACGCCAAGGCACCGGCGGCTGACTGACCGCCGGCCAAGGCACGGATCTCCCGGAATCTTCCGATCGAGAGCATTGGAATCCGATTTCGCCCCAGGCGACACGGCAGAGCGTCTTGCATGACGCTTGCGGAAAGCTAAAGTCGGCGCCGGATTTTCCTGCAAGCCCGGCCATGCCCGGGTCATCAATTCCCGGGGAGTGTGTCATGACCAAATCGAAACTGCTGCTGGCGGGCCTGCTTGCCCTCGTCCTGGTGCCCGTTGCCGCCTTTGCGCAGGCGCTGCCCGACCTCGGCGGCAAAAAGGTGGTGGTTGTGACCGAAAACGCCTATCCGCCGCTGCAGTTCATCGATGCCAAGACCGGCAAGCAGATCGGCTGGGAATATGACGCGATGAACGAGATCGCCAAGCGGCTGAATTTCACGGTCGAGTACCAGAACACTTCCTGGGACGCGATGATCCAGGCGGTTTCCGACAACCAGTACAACATCGGCATGACCGGCATCACCATCAAGGACGACCGCAAGGAGAAGGTCGATTTCTCCGACCCCTATATGCGCTCGGAACAGTTCATGCTGGTGCGCGGCGATGAGAGCCGCTTCACCGACGCCAAGACCTTCGGCGCCTTCAAGGACGGGCTGGTCGGCGCGCAGGCCGGCACCACGCCCTTCTACACCGCCGTCTACAGCGTGCTCGACGGCAATGAGCAGAACCCGCGCATCAAACTGTTCGAGACGTTCGGCGCGACGGTGCAGGCGCTGAAATCAGGCGACGTCGATGTTGTTTTGACCGATGGTACCGCAGGCAAGGGTTATGTCGATGCCTCCGAAGGCAAGCTGAAGTTGATCGGCGGACCGCTCGGCACCGAGGATTTTGGGTTTATCTTCCCGAAGGGTTCGGACCTGGTGAAGCCGGTCAACGCGGCCATCGCGGCGCTGAAGGCCGACGGCACCCTCGATGCGCTCAACAAGAAATGGTTTCTTGATTACAAGATGGGGCAGTAGTTCGCTGAACCTCACGCAGACACGGTGCTTGAACACCCCCCTCTGCCCTGCCGGGCATCTCCCCCGCAAGGGGGGAGATCAGCTGTCCGCCCTGCCTTCGCGTACCTCCAGCATTGAAGAAAAGGCGCGGGCATTGAAGCTGCCAATCTCCCTCCTTGCGGGGGAGATGGCCGGCAGGCCAGAGGGGGGTGCCTTGGCGCAATCCTTCTGATGCAGGTCCCTTGCTCTTCCTCCAAAGCCGACTTCCCCTGGTGGCTCGTCGTTGCCGCAGTCCTCGCCATCGCGGTGGCCGTCTTCGTCGCCACCAGCAACCTCTATGCCCAGGTGTTCGCCACGGTCGCCAAGGGCATCGGCGTCACCATCTTCGTCACCGTGATCGCCTTCGTGCTGGCATCGGCCATGGGTCTCGGCATCGGGCTGATGGGAATGTCCGGCTCGCGCTGGCTGCGCCAGATCGCGCGCTTCTATGTCGAGATCATCCGCGGCGTGCCGATCCTGGTGCTGTTGTTCTGGATCGCCTTTGCCGGTGCACCGGCTTTCGTCGCGGCCTGGAACGCGCTGACCGCGCCGCTGCAAAGTGCCGGCCTGTTCGGCGAGCTTTTGGTGCGCGACGTGTCGCTGCTCTGGCGCGCCATCATGGCGCTGACCATCGGCTATTCGGCTTTCATCTCGGAGGTTTTCCGGGCCGGCATCCAGTCGGTGGAGAAGGGCCAGATCGAGGCGGCGAAGGCGCTTGGGCTGACCCGCGCTCAGCGCTTCCGGCTGATCGTGTTCCCACAGGCAATCCGCACCATCCTGCCGCCGCTCGGCAATGATTTCGTCGCTTTGGTCAAAGATTCCTCGCTGGTCTCGGTGCTCGGCGTTGCCGACATCACGCAGATGGGCAAGGTTTACGCCGCCGGCTCCTTTCGCTTCTTCGAGACCTATTCGATAACGGCCTACATCTATCTCATCCTGACCGTCGGACTGTCGCTGGCGCTCAGGGCGCTGGAGCGGCGGCTGCGCCGTCAGCACGAGGAATAGTTTTTCGGCGAAGACAGCATTACGATCCCCGAGCATTCCCGTTGAGGAGGTCCCATGATCGTCGACAAAGCCAATGCGGCGCTGGATTCCGTCTACACGGCCGACACGCCGGAAGCGCTTGAAGAGGCCTATGCCGCATGGGCCGCGACCTATGACAGCGAGACCGCCTCGCTCGGCTACCTCCTGCCTTTCCTGATCACCGCCTGGGTGGCGCGCCATGTGCCGGCGGGCGATGGCCCCTTGCTCGATGCCGGCTGCGGCACTGGCCTGTCGGGACCGTCGCTGAAGGCGCTCGGTTACCGCGACATTGCGGGGCTCGACCTCTCGCACGATATGCTGAAGATCGCCGGCAGCCGCAATGCCTACAGCGAACTGAAGCAGGCAATGCTGGGCGACACGTTGCCATGGCCTAACGGCCACTTCCGCGCCTTCTTCTCGACCGGCGTGTTCACCATCAGCCATGCGCCGGCCTCTAGCCTGCGCGAGTTGGTGCGCATCACCCGCAAGGGTGGCCATGCCATCTTCACCGTGCGTGACCAGGTGTTCGAAAGTGGCGGCTTTCAAGCCGTGTTCGATGAGCTGGAGCAAGCTGGGAAATGGCGACCGGTCGAGGAAAGCCCGTGGTTCCGCTGCTATGCGATCGCCGAGCCCGAAGCGCTGGTGAAGACGTTTGTGTTTGAAGTGATCTGAGCGGAGAGGTTTGGGTTCTGCGAAGACACGCCGCAATTGCCGAAAACCCAAAACATTGGTATGAACCACGCCATGGAAGAGCTTTTTGGCGATCCGGCCTACAAGGGGTTCGTGCTGCAGGACAGGAAACGCCTGCCGTCGCGCTTTTCCGCGCGCGTGTCCGGGGCGCTGACCAGCCGACTACCCTAGGCCGACCTGTCCAGGTCGTTTTCGCCGGGCCGCAAGTCAGGCGTCTGCTCTTTCCCATTCTCATATCGACGGATTTACGCACATGAGCGCACCGCGCACCCTCTACGACAAGATTTTCGACGACCATGTCGTCGACCGCCAGGACGACGGCACCTGCCTGCTCTACATCGACCGCCACCTGGTCCATGAAGTGACCAGCCCGCAGGCCTTCGAAGGCCTGCGCATGACCGGCCGTAAAGTCCGACATCCGGAAAAGACGCTGGCCGTGGTCGATCACAATGTCTCGACCTCACCCGAGCGCAAGTTCGGCATCAAGAACGAGGAAAGCCGTATCCAGGTCGAGGCGCTGGCCAAGAACGCCAGGGATTTCGGCGTCGAATATTATTCCGAGAACGATATTCGCCAGGGCATCGTCCACATCATCGGTCCGGAGCAGGGCTTTACTCTGCCCGGCATGACCATCGTCTGCGGCGACAGCCACACCTCGACGCATGGCGCTTTCGGCGCGCTGGCGCATGGCATCGGCACGTCCGAGGTCGAGCATGTTCTGGCGACACAGACGCTGATCCAGCGCAAGGCCAAGAACATGCTCGTGCGTGTCGACGGCCAGCTGCCGCAGGGCGTCACCGCCAAGGACATCATCCTGGCCATCATCGGCGAGATCGGCACCGCCGGCGGCACCGGCTATGTCATCGAATATGCCGGCGAGGCGATCCGTGCGCTGTCGATGGAAGGCCGCATGACGATCTGCAACATGTCGATTGAAGGCGGTGCGCGCGCCGGCCTTATCGCCGCCGACGAGACGACCTTCGCCTATGTCAAGGACAAGCCTCGCGCGCCGAAGGGCGCGTCCTGGGATGCGGCACTCGAATACTGGAAGACGCTGCAGTCCGACGAGGGCGCGCATTTCGACAAGGTGATCGTGCTCGACGCGGCCAAGCTGCCGCCGATCGTCTCCTGGGGCTCGTCGCCCGAGGATGTGGTGTCGGTGCAAGGCATCGTGCCGAACCCGGACGACATCGCCGATGAAAACAAGCGCACCTCCAAGCAGCGCGCGCTCGACTATATGGGGCTGACGCCGGGCACCAAGATCACCGACATCACGCTCGATCGCGTCTTCATCGGTTCCTGCACCAATGGCCGCATCGAGGATCTGCGCGCCGTCGCCAAGGTGGTCGAAGGCAAGACAGTCAGCCCGCATGTCGATGCGATGATCGTGCCGGGCTCCGGACTGGTCAAGGAACAGGCGGAAGCCGAAGGCCTCGACAAGATTTTTGTCGCCGCCGGTTTCGACTGGCGCGAGCCGGGCTGTTCGATGTGCCTTGCCATGAACGACGACCGGCTGAAGCCGCATGAACGCTGCGCCTCGACCTCGAACCGCAATTTCGAGGGCCGGCAAGGGTTCAAGGGCCGCACCCATCTGGTGTCGCCGGCGATGGCGGCCGCGGCGGCGATTGCCGGCCACTTCGTCGACATCCGGGAGTGGAAGTAACCCGGATTTGAACAGAACCCGAGCCGCGCCCGGCTCGGGTCAGCTCTTTCCGTCGCGGCGGACGAGTTCGTGGAACTCCTCGCGGCGTCCCGGCTGTTCGGCCGCGACCACAAGCGCAAGCTGTTGTTCCTCGAAGAGCTTGAACCATTCGTCCCATTCGACGAGCTCATAACCTCCCGCATTGAGCGGCCGTTCAGGCTGGTCCTGGTCCTGATAGGCATGCTGGCCGAAGACCAGCCTCAACATGGGCTGCGTCCCCGCCTCCGGCGATATGTCGACGATTGCGGGAAAGCCGGCGCGCCCGGCAGCCCATGAGCGGATCGCATCGTGGTTGGTCAGTGTGATTGTGTCGGCCATGGGTCGCTCCAGATTGTGAACGGAGGAACGCTGACCGGAGACTGCGGTTCCCTGACATTATTTTGAGGCGGCGGTCCTGCTTGCCGCATGGCTTAACCGCTTGTTTGGGCTTGCCCTCTAAGCTCTTCCCTGACGTAAGCTAGGGGAAGTCACAGTCGGTTGGACACGGGTCTGCTCATTGCGCTGCTCAACCCGACGATCGCGCTGGCGCTCGGCGCGGCGTTCCTTGTGCTATGGTCCTATCAGCGCCACCGCCCCTATCTGGCCGTTCTGGCGATCAGCTACAGTCTCTCGGCGGCTGGCTTCCTGCTCCAGTATTTCACCTTGCCCATCGGGATGCCGCTGACCAAGCTTACGTCGAACATCTGCTTCACCATCGCTGCCTGCTGCCTGTCCAGCGCCGTCATTCACCGTTATGGCCGCAAGGTGCCCTCTGTGGGGATCGCCGTGTTGGCGGGCGGCGGCCTGGCGTCGTTATGCTGGTTCCTGTTCGTCGCGCCGGATCTCACCTGGCGCATCCTGGCGATGAATTTCGCATTCGGCGGCATCAGCCTTCTGGTTGCCGCCGAACTGCGCCCGGTACGCAACAACGGCCCGACCGAAAAAATCCTGTTCGTGCTGTCGCTGCTGTCGGGCGTCAATTTCTTCGTGCGCACCCTTGCCGTCGTCATCGCGCATGGGCCCTTCGCCAGCTATGACGGGTTCTATGGCTCGTCCTACTGGACGACGGCGCTGCTGTCGCACGCGCTGCTCTCGCTGCTCATCGCGCTGTGCCTGTTTTCCGCCGCGGCACTCGACGTGTTGAAGGCATTGAAGACCGAGACCTATACCGACCCCCTGTCGGGCCTGCTCAACCGGCGTGGCTTCGCGGAGCGAGGCATGCGGCTCTTGCAGCACTGCGCCTCGGCCCGGTTCCCGGTCGCGCTGGTGCTGGCCGACCTCGATCACTTCAAGGCGCTCAACGATGTGCATGGGCATGGGGCGGGCGATCGGGTGATCGCCGACTTCGCCGCCAAGCTTCGGTCGGCGGCCGGCGCGCGCGGTGTTGCCGGGCGTATCGGCGGCGAGGAATTCGCGGTGCTGCTGCCCCTCAGCGATCTTGCGGCGGCGCGGCTGTTCGCCGAAGCGGTGCGCACCGTCTATTCGGCCGGCCATGTCGACGGGCTTCCCCAGGGAACGAAGGTGACGGCAAGCTTCGGCGTGGCGGCCCGCAGCGGTGGCGAGGCGCTGGAGCCGCTGATGCGCCGTGCCGACGATGCGCTCTACAAAGCCAAGAAGAACGGCCGCGACAGTGTACGCCTGTCCTATGAGCGGCCGGAAACGGCGTTCCTGCCGGAGCCGCTCAAGACCGGCTGAATCTGTCCGGCCGGGACGGCGTTAACGTCTTCTTCGCCCGTCGATGATTAGCTGTCGGCGCGGGTGCGGGAGAACATGAGCGGCGCCAACTTCATCCTGTTGATCAATCTGTCGGTTGCCGGCCTGCTGGCGGCATCCTTCATGGCGGTCGCCTTCCACGATGTCGGCCGGGCGCCGGCGCGCTGGCTGGCATTTGGCTATCTGCTGGGCATGGCCTATTCGGCCATCGAATTCTCCATTCCCGCTTTTGCCGACGCGCGGCTCCCGGTCGTTGCCGCCTTCGCGGTCTTCCTTGGCGCCACCATTGCGTTCAATGGCGGGCTTGCCCGCAAATACGGCGTGGCGCCGCCCTGGAAGCCGATGCTGTTTTTCCTGTTGGCCACCACCATAGCCGTGTATTTCGTGCAGGACCTGCCTCGCCAGTCGCTCATCCGCATCATGGCTTACCAGCTTCCCTATGCGGTCATGCAGTTCGTCGGGCTGGCCATCGTCTGGTCATCGAGGCAAAAGCTTGACCGTCTCGATCGCATATTGATGGCCGTGCTGGCGGCGAGCGGCCTGCAGTTTGCCTCCAAGCCGTTCATCGCGCATGCGCTCGGCGGCTGGGGCGCCAATCCGCAGGCCTATCTGCAAAGCAACTACGCGCTGGTGTCGCAATCGCTCGGCACTGTCTTTGCGCTGGCGCTGGCGCTGCTGATGCTGGCCATCCTGGTTCGCGACGTGCTTGCCGAAGTGACGTCGAAGTCGGAGACGGACACGCTTTCGCGCCTGCTCAACCGCGGCGGCTTCACCCGCCATGCCGAGCTGGCGGTGCTTGGCGCGATGCGGCAAGGCGTGCCGTTCGCGCTGGTCATTGCCGACCTCGATCATTTCAAGAGCGTCAACGACAGTTTCGGCCATGCGTCAGGCGACCGGGTGATCGAGATTTTTGCAGGCTTCCTGCGCGAAGCCGCCGCCGCGCATCACGTTGCCGGCCGCATCGGCGGCGAGGAGTTCGCCATCATCCTGCCGGGAACCAACCTTGCCGCGGCGCGGCTGTTCGCCGAGGGCACGCGCAGCGCCTTTGGCGGGCTGCCCATCGACGGGCTGCCGGCTGACAACCGCTGCACCGCGAGCTTCGGCGTCGCCGAACTTCATCCGAGCGAAGACTTTGCCGATCTGATGCGGCGCGCCGACCAGGCGCTCTATCAGGCGAAGAATGCCGGGCGCGATTGCGTGCGCGTCTCCGCCGGGCCTGCCGGCAATTGGTCGTCAGCCGGAATGGAAGCCAGAGCAATTTCAGGAAAAGTGTGAAACGGTTTTCCCGGGAAAAGCGCATAGCGCTTTCCCTTGGAAATTGCGTCCAAACAAAGAGTCTAGCGGCAGGGGCTGAGCTCGGGCATCTCGCCATCGGAGAGACCGTACATATAGGAGCGGCCCTTCACCAGCACCGGCGGCCGGTAGCAATCGCTGTAACCGCTGATTTCGTCGGCTTCGTTCTCGTAGATCACCTTGGGCTGGCCGGCGCTGGTGTAGTCGGAAAGCTGCTTGGCCAGCCTGCCTTCGCCGACGATGATGCGCTTGTAGCCAGCGGCGCTGTCGACGACGAGGTTGCCGAAGGAATCGGCGTAGACGCGATCCTGATGCCGCGCGCCGGCAAGCGCTGGCGCTGCAAGGCCGACGACCGACGCCGTCACGATGAGCGCAGCAAGGCGGGATCTGCCCGAATTCGAACGCATGGCGTCCTCCGTGTCTTGAGGGAAAGCCTCCTCGAATCAGAAATTAACGTTTTCTTAACCTTTGTTAAGAGGGCCGGCGCGTTTAGCTGCAATGTCTCGGTAAACATGGTTAATATCCGTTAATATCCGACTGGATGGAAAACCTGGCGGCCATCATTCGGCCATGCCCGGCCGCACCATCGCGGCTGGTGTCCGTCTCGGCGTCGGATGACCTTGATCTTGGCAAAGCATGGCGGCTGGTTTGCCGCGCGGGAGGACAGCATATGGCGCTACGCCGGCCGATTTGGGTGTCCGTTTTCCCGTTGCTCGGTGTCGTCGCTGCCTGTGTGCCGCAGGACAGCGCGCCGAAGGCGGCCAATACCGTCGTCGTCTCACCTGCACCGGCTCAGCAGTCCGTCGCAGCCGTGGCGCCTCCGGCAGATGCAACCAAGATCATCACCGACCTTACCGCGCCGCGATCCGGCATAGGCACGGCCACCTACAGATGCGGCAACAACGGTATGATTTCCATCCAAAATCTTGGTACATCGTTGCGTGTGGTCGGGTCCGACGGCGCGACCGAGGAGTTTGCGGCGTCGCCCGCCAACCAGACCAGCCGCTACCAGACGGCCACGCATGACGCAATCGTGATCGACGGACGCGAGGCACTGGTGATGAAGAAGGGGTCGACGCCGCAGACCTGCAAACGCTAGCGCCGATCTCAACATCGCTGGGCCCTTGGGCCAGACATGTTGCACTGCAGCGATATCGAGCCGGCTTCAGGCCTCCCGGCCTAATCGATTGAAGCTCCAGCAGGCCTTTTAGTCAGACTAAATTACGTTTTCGAAACGGTTTTCTGGCTTTGACGCGGTGCAAAAAGAGCATTAGAAACCGGCTGTCCGAAGTCGCAACCGGAAGCGGCAATGCCGCATTTCCACCTGAGGCTCCAGAGAGACGCCGAACTGGGGGAGCCATGAGCAAATCACCAGCCACCCGCGAATTTGCCAGACGTGAACGGCCGATTTCGCCGCACCTCACCGTGTACCGGCCGCCGATCACCATGACGATGTCGATCATTCACCGCATCACCGGTGGCGCGCTGTATTTCGGCACGCTGCTGGTCGCCCTGTGGCTGATGGCGGCGGCAAGCTCGCAGACGACGTTCGATTGGGCCAATTGGGCCTTCGGCACCTGGCTCGGCCGGCTTATCCTGTTCGGCTACACCTGGGCGCTGATGCACCATATGCTGGGTGGCGTGCGCCATCTGGTCTGGGACACCGGCGCGGGTCTGGAGAAGCATACCGCCTCGAAGATCGCCTGGGCGACGCTGGCCGGCTCGATCCTGCTCACGCTGCTGATCTGGATCGCCGGCATTATGGCGCGGGGAGCCTGACCATGAGCGGCAAAAACACCGACATGCGCACGCCGCTGGCGAGGGTCCGCGGCCTCGGCTCCGCCCGCGAAGGCACCGGGCATTTCTGGCGCCAACGCCTCACCGCGATCGCCAACATCCCGCTGATCCTGTTCTTCGTCGGCTTCCTGATCGCGCTCAACGGCGCCGACTACGCACATGTGCGGGCAGCTCTTGCCAACCCGTTCGTGGCGCTGGTGATGGCCCTGGTGCTCATCTCCGGGCTCATCCATATGCGGATCGGCATGCAGGTGATCATCGAGGATTACGTGCATGGCGAAGGCATGAAGCTGGCGCTGATCGCGCTCAATACATTTTTTCCCATAGCGGTCGGCGTCGCCTCGATCTTCGCCCTGCTCAAGCTGACATTCGGAGGCTGAGTTGGCCAAGGACGCGACACAAGCCAACAGCGCTGGCTACACTTATGTCGACCACAAGTTTGACGTGGTGGTCGTTGGCGCCGGCGGCGCCGGCCTGCGCGCCACGCTCGGCATGGCCGAACAGGGCCTGCGCACCGCCTGCATCAGCAAGGTGTTCCCGACCCGCTCGCACACGGTGGCGGCGCAAGGCGGCATTGCCGCCTCGCTGTCCAACATGGGGCCCGATTCCTGGCAGTGGCACATGTACGACACCGTCAAGGGCTCGGACTGGTTGGGCGATGTCGACGCCATGGAATATCTGGTGCGCGAAGCGCCGGCTGCGGTCTACGAGCTCGAACATTACGGCGTGCCGTTTTCGCGCACCGAAGAGGGCAAGATCTACCAGCGGCCCTTCGGCGGCCACATGATGAATTACGGCGAAGGTCCCCCGGTGCAGCGCACCTGTGCCGCCGCCGACCGCACCGGCCATGCCATCCTGCACACGCTTTACGGCCAGTCGCTGAAGCACAATGCGCAGTTCTTCATCGAGTATTTCGCGCTCGACCTGATCATGGAGCCGGACGGCACCTGCACCGGCGTTCTTGCCTGGAACCTGGATGACGGCACCATCCACCGTTTCTCCGCCAAGATGGTGGTGCTGGCGACCGGCGGCTATGGCCGCACCTATTTCTCGGCCACCTCGGCACACACCTGCACCGGCGACGGCGGCGGCATGGCAGCGCGTGCCGGCTTTCCGCTGCAGGACATGGAGTTCGTGCAATTCCACCCGACCGGCATCTATGGCGCCGGCTGCCTGATCACCGAGGGTGCGCGCGGCGAGGGCGGCTATCTCGTCAATTCCGAAGGCGAGCGCTTCATGGAGCGCTATGCGCCGTCAGCCAAGGACCTTGCCTCGCGCGACGTCGTCTCGCGCTGCATGACGCTGGAGATCCGCGAGGGTCGCGGCGTCGGCAAGAACAAGGACCACATCTTCCTGCATCTCGACCATCTCGATCCCGCCGTCCTGCATGAGCGGCTGCCGGGCATTTCGGAATCGGCCAAGATCTTTGCCGGTGTCGATCTGACCAAGGAGCCGATCCCGGTGCTTCCCACGGTCCACTACAATATGGGCGGCGTGCCGACCAATTACTGGGGCGAGGTGCTCAATCCGACGGCACTCAATCCAGACCAGGTGTCGCCCGGGTTGATGGCTGTCGGCGAAGCCGGCTGCGCCTCCGTGCATGGTGCCAATCGGCTCGGTTCGAATTCGCTGATCGATCTTGTGGTGTTCGGCCGGGCGGCCGCGATCCGCGCCGGCCAGGTCATCGACCGCAAGTCGGCGATCCCTTCGCCCAACGAAGCCTCGGTCGAAAAGATCATGGACCGCTTCGACCGGCTGCGCCACGCCAACGGCTCGACGCCGACGGCGGTGCTGCGTGAAAAGATGCAGAAGGCGATGCAGGAAGACGCGGCCGTATTCCGCACGCAGGAGTCCCTCGAAAGCGGCTGCAAGCGGGTTTCGCAGATCTGGGGCGAGTTGAAAGACATCAAAGTGTCCGACCGCTCGATGATCTGGAACTCCGATCTGGTCGAGACGCTGGAGCTGGAAAATCTGATGGCCAATGCCATCACCACGGTCTACAGCGCCGAGGCGCGCAAGGAGAGCCGTGGCGCGCACGCACGCGAGGACTTTTCGGCGCGCGACGACGCGGTCTGGCGCAAGCATACGCTGGCCAGGCTGAGCGAAGACGGCAAGGTGGCCCTCTCCTACCGGCCGGTGCACACCGAACCGCAGCTGGCTGAAAAGGACGGCGGCATCAGCCTCGCCAAGATCGCGCCCAAGGCCAGAGTGTATTGAGGATCGAACATGGTTGAACTCACGCTCCCGAAGAATTCGCAGATCAAGCCGGGCAAGACCTGGCCCAAGCCCGAGGGCGCCACCAATCTGCGGGAGTACCGCATCTACCGCTGGTCGCCGGACGATGACGAGAACCCGCGCATCGACACCTATTTCGTCGACATGGACGATTGCGGGCCGATGGTGCTCGACGCGCTGCTGTGGATCAAGAACAAGATCGACCCGACACTGACCTTGCGGCGTTCCTGCCGCGAAGGCATTTGCGGCTCCTGCGCCATGAACATCGACGGTTCCAACACGCTGGCCTGCACCAAGGGCTGCGACGACATTTCCGGCGCGGTAACAGTCTACCCGCTGCCGCATATGCAGGTGGTCAAGGACCTTGTGCCGGACCTCACCAATTTCTACGCCCAGCACGCGTCGATCCAGCCCTGGCTGAAGACGGTATCGCCGGAGCCGGCCAAGGAGTGGCTGCAGAGCCATGAGGACCGCGAGAAGCTCGACGGGCTCTACGAATGCATATTGTGCGCCTGCTGCTCGACCTCGTGCCCGAGCTATTGGTGGAACGGCGACCGCTATCTCGGTCCGGCAACGCTCTTGCAGGCCTATCGCTGGCTGATCGATAGCCGCGACGAGGCCACCGGCGAGCGGCTCGACAACCTCGAAGATCCGTTCCGGCTCTATCGCTGCCACACCATCATGAACTGCGCGCAGACCTGCCCCAAGGGCCTCAACCCGGCCAAGGCGATCGCCGAGATCAAGAAGATGATGGTGGAGAGAAGGGTTTAGGCTGGCGGTCGGTTGCCGGCGAAAGCAAATCCAATGAGCGATGACCTTCCCACTCTCTCCCCCGTCGAAGCGCGCATACTCGGCTGCCTGATCGAGAAGAAGGAGCTGACGCCGGATGTCTATCCGCTGACGCTCAACGCAGCACTGGCCGCCGCCAACCAGAAGACGGCGCGCGAGCCGGTGATGGCGCTGGAGCAGACCGAGGTGCATCGGGGGCTGAAGCTGCTCGAACAAAAGGGGCTGGTGAGGCAGATGTTCGGTTCGCGTGTCGAGCGCTACGAGCATCAGATGGCGCAGCGCTTCTCGCTGACCACGCCGCAGACCGCTTTGATCGGCCTGCTGTTGCTGCGCGGGCCGCAGACGGCCCATGAATTGTCGGCACGCACCGAGCGCATGGCACGGTTTTCGTCGATCGAAGATCTGCGCGCCGAACTCGACATGCTGATCGGCCGCCAACCGCCACTCATCCAGGAAATCCCGCGAGGACCGGGCCAGCGCGAGGACCGCTACGTGCATCTCCTCAGCGGCCCGGTGGACGTTGCAGCACTTTCAGCGCAGCGGAGTGCATCGGCCCTGCCTGCTTCCGACCTGGAGGCCCGGCTAAACGCACTGGAGCAGGAAGTCGCCGCACTTCGCGCCCGGCTGGACGCGCTGGGAGCATAGGTCCCGGCGCGCGCCTGGGCGTTCGCGCCGGGTCTTCACACTGGATGCAGCGTTTTCAGCCGAGCCTGGCATCAAGCGATACGTTTATGGCGCCGAGCGCCTTCGAGACCGGGCATCCGGCCTTGGCCTTCTCGGCCAGCTCCGTGAATTTCGCCGCATCGATGCCGGGCACCTTGCCGACCACGGTGAGTGCGCTCCCGGTGATCCCCGTGCCGGGAACCAGCGTCACCACGGCCTTGGTGTCGAGTTCGGCGGCGGGGGTGCCGTTCTCGGCCAGGAAATGCGAAAACTGCATGGCAAAGCAGCCGGCGTGCGCGGCGGCGATCAGTTCTTCCGGGTTGGTGCCGGATTTGCCGCTTTCGTCCTCGAAGCGTGCCTTGAACGAATAGGGCGTGCCTTTCAGGGTCCCGCTCTGGGTGTCGAGCGTGCCTGTGCCCCCTTTCAGATCGCCTTTCCAGATGGCGTTTGCGGTGCGGTCCATGAATTCCTCCTTGTTACAGCGGTGGCGCCGGCCAGGCGGCGTTCCTCCCAACTATAGCGCGGGCGCGAGGGAAGGCCACCGCGCTGTTTGTGCGCGCATGCAGCGCCGGCGGACCGCGCCGAATCTTTTTTGAAAGAATGTGCGTGGAAAAATGTCGACTTGCATCGGCCCCGACCGTCCTGCGGGCGACCACGGATTCTCGTGGCGGATGGAGGTTCGGATGAACAATCTGTTTTCTGCTCATTGGACAAGCACCGGCCGAAGGGCTGATCTAGGGGAACGCGACCCGCTGCATGTGCCGCCCTCCGGCTTCGGCCGGCTGCTTGCGGCAGTTGCCATTATCGGCATTGCGATCAGCCTTCTCGATCATGTTGCTGCCGGCAAGGACTCAACCGATATCGTGATCGCCTATGGTTCGTCACAGCAAGGGAGCTGGAAATGAGATATGTCTGTCTGGTCTATGGCGAGGAAAAAGACCTCCATGCCATGACGCCGGAGCGTCTGGCCAAGCTCGATGCCGATTCCATGGCTCACGACCGGTCATTGGATCGGCGTGGGATGCTGATCGTCGCACAGGCGCTCCAATCGGTGAAGACGTCGAAGACGCTGCGGCGACGCCAGGGCAAGCGGCTGATCACCGACGGCCCGTTCGCCGAAACCAAGGAGCAGTTGCTCGGCTTCGTCATGATCGAGGCGGACAATCTCGACCAGGCGCTGGAGATCGCTGGCGAGATCCCGCTGGCCGAAATAGGCACCATCGAGGTGCGGGCGATCTACGATGTGCCGGGGTCATAGCCCCCGCCATGTGCTACAGCCACGCGGAAACCAAGACATTCGACTGAACTATCGTCCTGGTTCATTTCGTGCGCAACTTTTGCGTGTTGAAGCAAGGCGAGAGTTCTCCTATCGTCGCCGGGGTTCTTGGGGATTTCGACATGCCTTTCCTGATTGCTATCCTTGGCGTGATGGGCGCGGCAGCGTTCTGGTGGTACCGGATGAAGGCCATGAACGAGGCCGCGCGTGACGTTGCCGATGTCATCGGCCGGGTTCAGGGCTCCGTGCGCCGCAAGAAGCTGCGCAAGCAGGCGGCGCTGTCGCCGCTGACGGCGATCGATGATCCGGTCGTAGCGGCAGCTACGCTGATCACATCGATCGTTTCCGAGGATGGGCCCATCCTGCCGCAGCGCGAGGCCGTCATCCGCGCCGTGATTTCCGAGATCGCCGACAAGAAGAAAACGGACGAAGCGGTGGTCTACGCCAAATGGGCGGCGTCACAGATCGACGACACCACAATCGTCATCGACAAGCTGGCGCCGTTCCTGCGCGAGCGTCTGGATGTCGCCGAGCGAAACGATCTGCTGCAGATGGTCAACCGCGCCGCCCAGGGCGGCGAGAAACGCCTCGAAATATCCGACCAGAGGATATTGCGGCTGCGGCAAAAGCTGGGTTTTGAGGTCAATTGATCGCATACCTTGGCGATTGGCGGAAACGCCCATCGCTTTCGTCATCCTGGGGCGGAGCAAGGAGCGAAGCGACGCGGCGCAGACCCCGGGATCCATGCCGCGACTCAAACGCGTCACCACGGTGCAGAATTCTGCTCCGCTGCATTCTTCAGCCAAGGTCGCGGCATGGATCCTTGGGTCTTCGCTCCGCTTCGCGTCGCTACGCCCAAGGATGACGACGTTGGGGATGCTGGCCGCGGGTCAAATCGCCTCGCCCTTCAACAGTCTTGGCGTGCCGGCGGACAGTCCCGACGCCTGGCGGATGAAGAATTCCTTCAGGCGCGGCATGCGTTCGACGAGGCCGAGGCCGATGTCGCGGACGGTGCGCAGCGGGCCGATATCGTTGGAAAACAGCCGGTTCAGCGCGTCGGTGGTGACACCCATCTGCACCGTGTCGAAGCGGCGCCACTGCTGGTAGCGCTCGAGCACGTCGAGCGCTCCGATATCCTGGCCGAGCCGGTCGGCCTCGACGATCACCTCGGCAAGGGCTGCGACATCCTTGAAGCCGAGATTGAGGCCTTGGCCGGCGATCGGGTGGATGCCGTGGGCGGCATCGCCGGCGAGCGCGATGCGGGGTGCGACGAAGGCACGCGCAATGGTCAAGCCGAGCGGCCAGGCGCGCGGCTTGTCGGCGACGCGGATTTCGCCAAGCTTCAGGCCAAAGCGCTGTTCGAGTTCGTGTTCGAAGAGGAGATCGTCACCGGCCACCAGCTTCTCGGCGTCGGGCGTACGTTCGACCCAGACGATCGACGAGCGGTTGGTGCCGTCCTCGCCGGGCTTGAGCGGCAATGTGGCGAAGGGGCCAGCCGGCAGGAAATGCTCTTCGGCGCGACCATTGTGCGGGCGTTCATGCGCCACCGTGCAGACGATGCCGGACTGGCCATATTCCCACTTCACCGTCTTGATGCCGGCCATGTCGCGCAGCTTCGAGTTGACGCCGTCGGCGGCGACCAGCAGCCGGGCCTTCAGCGTCGCGCCGTCGGCGAGATGCACGGTGATACCGGCGCCGTTGGTCTCGAACCCCTGCACGGCGACGCCTTCGATGATGTCGATGCCGAGTTTTTCGGCACGGGCCCGCAAGGCGCCGTTCAGCACCCTGTTGGCGACCATATGCGCAAAAGGCTCGCCCGGCGCCACTTCGCCGTCGAAGGTCAGGAAGGCCGGACGCACCGGATCGGCGGTGCGCGAATCGGTGATGATCATCTCGGTGATCGCCTGCGCCTGGGGCACGATCTCGGCCCACACGCCGAGCTGGTCGAGCATGCGGCAGGCGGCGGCGGCAATGGCCGAGGCGCGGCCATCCCTTTGCCAGGCGCCAGCAGGTGCGGCATCGACGAGAGCGATGGCGAGACCCGGTCGCGCCTGCTTCAGCGATACGGCGGCGGCCAGGCCGACATAGCCGGCGCCGGCGACCAGGACATCGAGCCCAGATCTTGTTTTCGCGTTTGCCCCGGTTTTCGTGTCCGCCTTGCGTTCCATCATCTTCGCTCCTGCGCGCCGCCGGGTCCTGCACCCTTGACTGCCTGTCCGTCCTGTCGGAAACCGCCATAACACTTCTGCGGTGAGGGCGCGAAATATGACGGCAGCTATGGACGAGCTTCTCGGCATTCTCGACCTCGAGAAGCTGGAACACAATCTGTATCGTGGTCGCAGCCCGCTGCTCGACTGGCAGCGCGTGTTCGGCGGCCAGACCATCGCCCAGGCGCTCGTGGCGGCGCAGCGGACAGTGGATCCCGATCGGTACGTGCATTCGCTGCACGGCTATTTCATGCGGCCCGGCGACACCAAGGTGCCGATCGTCTACGAGGTCGACCGTATTCGCGACGGCGGCTCCTTCACCACGCGGCGCGTGGTGGCGGTCCAGCACGGCCAGGCGATCTTTTCGCTCGAAGCCTCGTTCCAGCAGGACGAGGTCGGTCTCGAGCACCAGGTGCCGATGCCGCAGGACGTTCCGGGGCCGGACACATTGCTGTCGCAACGCGAGTTGCTGGGCAAATTCGGCGAGGCGGTGCCCGATGGCATCAAACGCTACTGGGAGCGCGACCGGCCGATCGAGATGAAACCGGTGATGCTGAAGCATTACACCAGCCGCGAAAAGCTGGAGCCGAAGCAGAATATCTGGATCCGCACCACCGGTCCGGTGCCGGCGGACCGCGCCATCCAGGCGGCGGTGCTCGCCTATCTCTCCGACATGACGCTGCTCGACACATCGACCTTCGCGCATGGCCGCGCCATTTTCGATCGCGATATCCAGGCGGCGAGCCTCGACCACGCCATGTGGTTTCATCGCAGCCATGCGCTCGACGACTGGATGCTCTATACGCAGGACAGCCCGTCGACACAGGGGTCGCGCGGCTTTACACGCGGGTCGCTATTTGCCCGCGACGGCACGCTGATCGCCTCGGTTGCGCAGGAAGGGCTGATCCGGCTTAAGCGACCGCCTGCAGAGTAGGCATTTTCCAAAAATTGCCTAACTTTTAAGCAGATGCACCGCCGCAGCTGTGGGCAGGTTGCGTCGGTGCGCTCCCGAAACTGTTTGCTTACAATGGGTTAACACCCTGCTTCGGCACTTGGCACGGAGCTTGAATCCTTGTGGGCACTCTCCGGCTCTTTGGGATCGGTGAAGGTGTGCAAACGCGGGGGACCGCAACAGCAAAGGGTGAAACCTTATGAAAATCGTGATGGCAATCATCAAGCCGTTCAAGCTCGACGAGGTACGCGAAGCGCTTACCGCCGTCGGCATCCAGGGCCTGACCGTCACCGAAGTCAAAGGCTACGGGCGTCAGAAAGGGCATACGGAGATCTATCGCGGGGCGGAATACGCGGTCAGCTTCCTGCCGAAGATCAAGATCGAAGTCGCGGTCAGCGCCGACATGGTCGACAAGGCCGTCGAAGCCATCACCGCCGCCGCCAAGACCGGCCAGATCGGCGACGGCAAGATCTTCGTTTTCGGCATCGATCAGGCGGTGCGCATCCGCACCGGCGAAACAGACACCGACGCGCTCTGAGCGGCGATCACGTATTCCAATGGAGAGTTCAATGAATATTCCTTCCACCTTGAAGTCAGTGGCGCGCTCCGCGCTGCTGGGCTCGTTCGCACTCGGAGCATTGGGCACGGTCGCCGCATTCGCGCAGGAAGCGGCTCCCGCCGCGGCTGCAGCAGCGCCAGCTTTCACCGTCGACAAGGGCGACACCACGTGGATGATGATTTCCACCGTTCTGGTGCTGTTGATGACGGTTCCCGGCCTTGCGCTTTTCTACGGCGGCCTGGTTCGCAGCAAGAACATGCTGTCGGTGCTGATGCAGGTCTTCACCATCACCAGCGTGGTCATGATCATCTGGGTTTTCTACGGCTACAGCCTCGCCTTCACCCCGGGCAACGCCTTCGTCGGCGGCCTTTCCAAGATGTTTCTCTCCGGCGTCGATGTGACGACCCTGTCGGAAACCTTTACCAAGGGTGTCGCCATTCCTGAACTGGTGTTCGTCGTCTTCCAGATGACCTTCGCCTGCATCACGCCGGCCCTGATCGTCGGCGCCTTCGCCGAACGCGTCAAATTCTCCGCTTTGATCCTTTTCGTGATCCTGTGGGTCACTTTCATCTACTTCCCGATCGCTCATATGGTCTGGTTCTGGGGCGGCCCGAGCGCTTATAGCGATCCGACCGGCCTCATCTTCAGCTTCGGCGCCATCGACTTCGCCGGCGGCACGGTCGTTCACATCAATGCGGGCATTGCCGGCCTCGTCGGCGCGCTCATGATCGGCAAGCGCAGCGGCTACAAGAAGGATCTCATGGCGCCGCACTCGATGACGCTGACCATGGTCGGTGCTTCGCTGCTGTGGGTCGGCTGGTTTGGCTTCAACGCCGGTTCGAACCTTGAAGCGAACGCCTATGCGGTGCTGGCCATGATCAATACCTTCGTCGCCACGGCGGCGGCGGCGGTGACCTGGATCGTGCTTGAATCGCTGCTGCGCGGCAAAGCCTCCATGCTTGGTGCTGTTTCGGGTGCGGTGACCGGCCTCGTCGCCGTCACGCCTGCTGCCGGCTTTGCCGGCCCGATGGGCGCCATCGTGCTCGGCATCGTCGCCACCTTCGTCTGCTACTTCTTCGTCTCGGTGGTGAAGAACGCGTTCGACTACGACGACAGCCTTGATGTCTTCGGCGTCCACTGCATCGGCGGCATCATCGGCGCGCTCGGCACAGGCATCCTGGTCAATCCTGCCCTCGGTGGCGCCGGCATTGTCGACTATTCGACGGCCAACTTTGCTGCCGGCTATGCCGGCACGGCCACACAACTCCTGGCGCAGGCCAAGGGTGTCCTGGTGACCTTGCTGTGGTCGGGTATCGGCAGCGCCATCCTCTACAAGATCGTCGACCTGATCATCGGCCTGCGTCCGACAGCCGACGCAGAGCGCGAAGGCCTCGACCTCACCTCGCATGGCGAAGCGGCCTATCACTCGTAAGCCCTGTGCGAGGCGGCCTCGGCCGCCCCGCATTCTCCCATCCCGTCGTGACGCTCCCGAAAGGAGTTCACGCATTGAGGCCCGGATCATGTCCGGGCCTCTTTTTTTGGCAAGCCGTTCCGGCAATGCCCGGCTTCACGCAATCACGTTCGGGTGATCAGGTTTTTTGAGGAAACAACGACCGCTCTGGTTCCGAACAGTGGAGGCGATCGTCGTTCTGACGCTCGTGCCAACAACAGGGAAGGAAACCATCTCATGAACCTCAAGAACATCTGCCTCGGAGCGCTTGCTCTTTCCATGATCGGCGGCGTGGCTTTTGCCGGTGCTCTGGATGAGCCCGACAACATGGCGCCGTTCTTCACGGACTCCGGCATGAAAACTATGAAGCCGATGGCGGATTTCAAGACAGCCTTCATGGCCATGCCGATGGAAAAGCAGGAAGCGATGAAGAAGGAATGCCAGGATGCGGCGATGAGCAAGCCGCATGCGGAATTCTGCGCCAATGTGCAGGCGCTCGGCGGCGCCAACTGATTTGCCGCGATCGGGCCGAGACCCGATCTTTGTTCCAGACGACCAATGGCGGGCTGCCAGCCCGCCATTGGTCGTTCGATGGAAGCTCCATCGGCCCGTCGTCCATCATTGCCTCGAGCGGCTCAACCGGCGGTAACGAGGTTTGATCATCTCAACCTCTTATAGTTAATGCGCCCTTAACCTTCCCACCGATAGTCTGAGACCCGAATCTGCCGGAATGCGCCCACGCACCCGGCGAGTCCACGACAGACGGGGAAGAGCATGCGTTCAGGGGCTTCAGCACCGCTCGCGCTGGCCGGTACAGGGCACGGCATCCAGGCGTTCGCGCGGCGTCAGGTCGGGCGGCTGGTCGGCGTCGGCCTGTTCGCGCTAGCCGCCTTTGGCGTTGCCAGCCTTGCCACCTGGAATGTCGCCGATCCGAGTTTTTCCCACGCGACGAACAACACCGTCACCAACGCCATGGGCTATGCGGGTGCCGTGTTCTCCGACCTGGCCATGCAGTTCTTCGGCCTCGCCGCCGTCGCGGCCCTGGTTCCGACGGTCATCTGGGGCTTCCTGCTGTTTTCCGCGCGCGGTGTCGACAGGCTGCCCAAGCGCGGGCTGACCTGGTTCGGCTTCGCGCTGCTGGCCGCGGCGATGGTCGGCTGCGTTGTGCCGCCCAAGACCTGGCCGCTGCCCACCGGCCTCGGCGGTGTGTTCGGCGACATGGTGCTGAAGATCCCCGGCGTCGTCATCGGCGGCTATCCGACCGGGCTGATCGCCAGCATCATCGCCATCCTGCTGGCCGCGCCCGCACTGTGGCTCTTCGCCCATGGCTCGGCGCTGATCGGACGCAAGAACGGCTTCGCCGTGATGGAGGACGAGCCCGCCGCCGATCCGCGCGAGGACGACCTTCTGTTCGACAATGACGAGGACGAGGGCGACGAGGGCATCCTGGCACTCGGGGCAATTACTCATTGGTGGCTGTCGCTGCGCGCGTGGATGCACCGCCGCGCCGTGCGCCGCAGGCAGGAGCGGGACGAGTACGAGCCGGAGATGGAGCAGCGCTCCACCGCTTGGCGGCGCGCCGCAGAACGGGTCGAATCGGCCGAGTTTGCCGAGCAGCGGATGAGCCAGGATGGCCGCGCCCGCGTCGAGCCCGAATTCTTCGCCGCCATGGTCAATGACCGCAGCGTCTCGCTCGATCCCGACGATGCCGATATCTTCGAGGACCGCTTCGACAATGCGGGCGAGGATGCCGATTTCGACGATGAACCTGTCGTGCAACGCCGCGGCGCGTCGACCGCCAAGGTACAGCCGTTCCGCTCCGACGCAGCCACCCGCGTCGAGGCGCCGGCGGCGCGCCCCGTGCCCGGCGCCCGTGTGCAGCGCGAGGCGCAGACATCGCTGATCGGCTCGGAAAAGTTCGAAATGCCGTCGCTGCACTTCCTCTCCGAACCGAAGAACGTGGTGCGCGACGCCAGCCTGTCCAAGGACGCGCTGGAACAGAACGCCCGCCTGCTCGAAGGCGTGCTGGAGGATTTCGGCGTCAAGGGCGAGATCATCGCCGTCCGTCCGGGCCCGGTGGTCACCCTCTATGAGCTCGAACCGGCGCCCGGCATCAAATCGTCACGCGTCATCGGCCTGTCCGACGACATCGCCCGCTCGATGAGCGCCATTGCCTGCCGCGTCGCCGTGGTGCCAGGCCGCAACGCCATCGGCATCGAACTGCCGAACGCCAAGCGCGAAACCGTCTATCTCAGAGAGATTCTGGCCAGCCGCGATTTCGAGACGACGAAGGCCAAGCTGGCGCTGGCGCTGGGCAAGACCATCAATGGCGAGGCGGTCATCGTCGACATCGCCAAGATGCCGCACGTGCTTGTCGCCGGCACCACCGGCTCGGGCAAGTCGGTCGCCATCAACACCATGATCCTGTCGCTGCTCTACCGGCTGACGCCGCAGGATTGCCGGCTGATCATGATCGATCCGAAAATGCTGGAACTCTCTGTCTATGACGGCATCCCGCATCTGCTCACGCCCGTCGTCACCGATCCGAAGAAGGCGGTGGTGGCGCTGAAATGGACCGTGCGAGAGATGGAGGACCGCTACCGCAAGATGTCCAAGGTCGGCGTGCGCAACATCGACGGCTTCAACGCCCGCGTCAGCCAGGCGGACAAGAAGGGCGAGAAGATCTCACGCACCGTGCAGACCGGCTTCGACCGCCAGACCGGCGAGGCGATCTACGAGACCGAGAACCTCGATCTCGAGCCGATGCCCTATATCGTCGTCATCATCGACGAGATGGCCGACCTGATGATGGTCGCCGGCAAGGACATCGAAGGCGCCGTGCAGCGCTTGGCGCAGATGGCGCGCGCCGCCGGCATCCATGTCATCATGGCGACGCAGCGGCCGTCGGTGGACGTCATCACAGGCACCATCAAGGCCAATTTCCCGACCCGCATCTCCTTCCAGGTGACGTCCAAGATCGACAGCCGCACCATTCTGGGCGAGCAGGGCGCCGAGCAGCTGCTCGGCATGGGCGACATGCTCTACATGGCCGGCGGCGGTCGTATCCAGCGCGTGCACGGCCCGTTCGTCGCCGATGAAGAGGTCGAGAAGATCGTCGCGCACCTGAAGCTGCAGGGCGTGCCGGAATACCTCGACGCCATCACCGAGGATGACGGCGAGGACGACGACGAGCCGTCGGGCAAGGGTGGGTCCGGTGGCGGCAACAGCAATTTCGAGGATTCCGACGATCCCTACGATCAGGCGGTCTCCGTGGTGCTGCGCGATGGCAAGGCCTCGACCAGCTATATCCAGCGCCGGCTGGGCATCGGCTACAACCGCGCCGCCTCGATCATCGAGAAGATGGAGAAGGAAGGTATCGTCGGCCCGGCCAACCATGCCGGCAAGCGCGAGATCCTGGTGCCGACCGAAGAGGACAAGTTCTGACCAGAAAGCCTGACCCTTGTGACATCCCGGTCCGGCAACCTTGAACCTTTCAAGGCGTTGAAGCGACCAAGGGACGCCTGACCCGCCAAATTTCAGCCTAACTGGGGGTCCAAGCACAGAACAACTCAGGAATCAGATGAGAGTGACCGACATGAAAAACGATCTTTCAGCGCTCAGCACATTTGCTCCCTCCCGGCGTCAGTTGCTGGGCCTCGGCCTGGCGTTTGCGGGGGCGGCAGCCTTCAACGCGGTACCCGGCTTCCAGGTGCTGGCCTCGGCGCAGGCGGCCGTGCCGGCCGCGGCACAGAAGATCGCCGACCACTTTTCCTCGGTCAAATCGATGAGCGGCGAATTCGTGCAGTTCGGCCCCAAGGGCGAGCAGACCGGCGGCAAGTTCTTCCTTGAACGGCCGGGCAAGATCCGCTTCAACTATGACGGCTCTTCGAATTTCCGGGTGATTTCAGACGGCAAATCGGTGGTCATCCTGAACAAGAGGCTCAACACGTCCGATCTCTATCCGCTGTCGAAGACGCCCCTGAAGCTGCTGCTCGACACCAGGATCGACCTCTCCGGCGATCGCGTCAAAAGCGTCAAGCAGGAGGATGACCTCACCACCATCCAGCTCGCCGACAAATCGGTGTTCGGCAATTCGAGGATCACCATGATGTTCGATCCGAAAACCTTCGATTTGCGGCAGTGGACGATCACCGACGCGCAGGGCAAGGATACGACGGTGATGATCTTCAACACCAAGGAAGGTGTCAGCTTCGCGCCGGATACTTTCGCCATCGACTACACGGCGAACCGCGAGCTCAACACCAACAAGGCGCGCTAGAGCAGTTCACCGTTTCACGGGAACGACGACCCGCTCCAACTCCTTGTTCCTGGAATTGCTCTGGCTTCAAACGCTCAATAGCTGTGGAAAGCACCGGGCCGCGCCTCGTCGGGCGTGGCCCGGCTTGTCTTTGCGGCCCGCGGCTGGCAATTTCCCGGGCTGACTCCGTCAAAAGGCGTCTTCCCCGCCGGGACCCCATCGGTTCTGGCCGGCTGCACGCTGTCCTGGATTGCCAATGCCCTTCTCCATCGCCACCTGGAACATCAACTCCGTTCGCCTGCGCATGCCGATCGTCGAGCGCCTGCTCGTCGAGCATGCGCCCGACGTGCTGTGCCTGCAGGAAACCAAGGTTCCCGACGAACTGTTTCCCGAAAAGGCTTTCCGCAAGCTCGGCTACGAGCACATCGCCTTCCATGGCCAGAAGGGCTACCACGGCGTCGCGACGGTGGCGCGGCGGCCGATCGAGGTGGTCGAAAAGCGACGCTTTTGCGAAATCGAGGACAGCCGGCACCTCTCGGTCACGGTGCGGGCCGGCGGCAAGGCGATCCTGCTCCACAATTTCTACGTTCCGGCGGGCGGCGACGAACCGGATCCCGTCATCAACAGGAAGTTCAAGCACAAGCTCGACTTCGTTGCCGAGATGAATGCCATCCGGGCAGAACATGACGAGGTGTCCGGCTCGGTGCTGGTCGGCGACCTCAACATCGCCCCGCTCGAGCATGACGTCTGGTCGCACAAGCAATTGCTCAACGTGGTCAGCCACACGCCGGTCGAGACAGAAAATTTCGAGGCGATGCGGCGCGCCGGCGACTGGGTCGACCTGATGCGGCTCAACGTGCCGCATGAGCAGAAGCTCTACACCTGGTGGAGCTATCGCGCGCAGGATTGGGAGCTGTCCAACCGCGGCCGCCGTCTCGACCACGTCTGGTCGTCGCCGAACCTGGTGCCCAGCTTTTCCGGCTACGAAATCCTGCGTCCGGCGCGCGGCTGGGAGCGCCCGTCGGACCATGTGCCTGTGATCGCGCGGTTCGATCTGGACTAGCCTGCTTGAAGATGCGGGGCCTGCGGCAGTCAGTCGGTAGAGGTGGAGTCGGCTGGATCCACCCACGGACGGCCCAATCGTGTCACCATCGCCGCGTACCCAACGGCACCTGCCGCCCAAAGGAAGATGCCAAGCTCTTTGACGACGTCTTCGGCGATGGCGGCCGCAGAACCAGGGGTAGGAAACAGCTCTCCGAGCTGGTCAATCGATGCTGACATCGCGAGCAGGAAGCCTGCGGCCACAAAGACGATCGTGCCGTCGAATGTCTTTCGTCGCAGCCGAAAGAACCAGAACAACCCGGCGGCGGCGTAGACAATCATCGGAACGATCTCCGGTATCCCTACAATGGGCAGCACGTCCTCATGGATCAACAACAGGTCATCGAGGCCCAAGAACAGGGTAAGACCGCCGAGAAACGTGCAATCCCATCGATGCGTGAGCAGGCCAGCAAACAGGGTGGCAGCGCCGGTGCCGATCCATAGCGAAGCACCCAGGGACGAAATCCACCCCGTATAGAAGCCGACTTCGGCGGCTGCAGATGGATCTCGATAAAAGATCCAAGCGTCCAGGCCACGAATTTGCGCGATGAACAGCGCGGCTAAGAGCATCGCAACATTAATCGCCGTCGCCGCCAGTACGACCAAGCGCCAGGCTATTATCCATTCGCCGCCATGCTTTGTGTTCAGCGCGTTGTTCTCTGGCATTGCTATTCTCATTGAGGACTGAGAGGAACTCCACTGGAACCAAAGTACGACAGCCGCCAGATTTGCCGCCGAGAACTTCGCCTGCATTGTGCCGGTGGTCACCATGATTGCAGCGCTTCGCCCCACCGAACCCATTATACCATGGCGTCGATGTTCAGGTGAGGCTGGCCTGCAAATGGCCGACCTGAATCTCAACGCGCTTCGAAGCGCGCCAAATGAATTCAAGTTCAAACCGCGCGCTTCAAGTCTTCATGCATGTCGTTATCGCGAAATTGCTGGACTGACAGGCCTGCGAGATCCGGCAGATGGGGATGGTCGCGGCGGCGCGTCGCCAGCATCCGTTGCGCCGCTTCGACGATTGTCGACGCAGGCACATCGGCGACCAGGCCGGTCGGGCTTGCAAGACGGGATTCGATCACGTCCACGCAGTTCGAAAGCGGCCTCCAACGGGCCATGTTGGCGCCGCCACTGAGGATAACCATCGGCGTCATCACGGTTGCCATGAGATGTGCGGTACCGCCTTCGGCGCCGATGTAAAGATCGGCAAACTCGCCGAGCGCCAGCAAGATGTCACCGATATCGACACCCTCGATCGCGGCGGAATCGACAAGCCGCAGCTTCGGTACGCGCTGAGCCAGTTCAGCCATATCGGGACCATCGCCGGGAGTTTTCACATAGAGAAGGTCCGCCCCGTCGGCGATCAGGCTGTCGGCGATCGCGGCAACCTGATCCGCCGACATGCGCTTGCTGGCGCTGCCGTGCGCCGCGATAATGATCAACGGAGCATGCTTGCCGTCCGCAAGGCCCCTGGCCGCCGTTCGCGCGGCCGGGCCAGGCTCCAGCCGATGATCGAAAGGCAGCCGCTTGCCGGCAAGGCGTTCGATGAGGCGGTGGTAGCGCCAGGCATTGTGCCCGGGTCGTGCTTCAGGCCTTTGGCCCAGGCGCCAGGAAAGGGCGAAAGCCGGAAAGTTTGCCTCATAGGCGATGCCGCGGCCGAGCAGTGATGCCGAGGCTTGAAGCAGCCAACGCGCCGAGATGCGGAAATCGACCACGGCCAATCGCCCCTTGCCGTTGCGGTGACCGGCGATCAGGCGCGCCAGGGGCGTCCGCACATTGATCGCATCGACCAAATGGCCGGCATGGCGATTGAGGCTATGTTCAAGGGACGACGACCGGGTGGTTCCGTAGACGATGAAACTATCGGGGAATGCCGTTCTGGCGGCGCGCAAAGCCGGAATCCGGATTAATCCGTCGCCGAACGCGTCATTGCGGGAATACAAGATAATCGTCTCGTACCGCCCTGATGGCATGGCTCGCTCCCCCCAGGAGCCTGGTGGTGATGGCGCCTGCTGTGCCGGCCGCCTTCGAGGTGCTTTAGGATTTCACCTCATGCCTGTCAACGGACCCTTGCCCCTGGATGGGATGAACGAACCTTGGCGATTCCCGCTCCGGCCGCAGTGCGCCACGATCAGGTCATCGCGGCCAATGTCGTTGAAAAGCGCTGCCGCGCTTCCGCCTTTGGCCGCGACACAACAGCTTCGCAGGCGGGCAGCCTTCAGCCAGAGAAGCGCGGCGCCAGTTCCTCGATGCGGCGGATCATCGCCTGAAATTCCTCCGAGATGCGCTGGTGGAGCTTGACCGCGATCTCGGGATATTCCTCCAGGATGCGGCGGAACATCTTGCGGCTGAGCCGCATCACTTCGGAATCGATCTCGGCCGAGGCGCTGGTCAACCGGTTGGTGTCGGCGATCAACGCCAGTTCGCTCAGGATTGTGCCGGGGCCTGCCGTGCCAATTGGGATGCGTTCACCACCCTGCTCCCGGTAGAGCACGATGCGCCCACTGACGACGATATAGGCGGAATCGGCCTCATCGTCCTCGCGATAAAGCTTGTGGTTGGCAATCAGCCTGGTGTTCTCGGCGCCAAAGGCGAGCAGGCGCAATTGTTCCTGCGTGAAGCCCTCGAAGAGCCTCACGGCGGACAGGACGCGGATGTCGTCATCCAGCGCCATCTAGCTATGTCCCCGAACCGACAGTCCGACTCCTCCTCTGCGAGTTCGATCCAAACCACCCTCCAACTGGATCGTACCCGAAAGCGGCCCCGCCCGACCGCTCATTGGATAATGAAATGTTTAAGGAACCAGCTTGTAGCCGCCGCTTTCTGTCACAAGAATTTCCGCATTGGAAGGATCGCGCTCGATCTTCTGGCGCAGCCGGTAGACATGGGTTTCCAGCGTGTGCGTGGTGACACCGGAATTGTAGCCCCACACCTCCTCGAGCAGCACGTCGCGCGTCACCACCTTCTGGTCGGCGCGATAAAGATATTTGATAATCGAGGCTTCCTTCTCCGTCAGCCGCACCTTGCCGCCGCGCGGGTCAAGCAGCAGTTTCTGGCTGGGCTTGAAAGTATAGGGCCCGACCGAGAAGGTGGCGTCCTCGCTCTGCTCATGCTGGCGCAGCTGCGCCCGAATGCGCGCCAGCAGCACGGCAAAGCGGAACGGCTTCGTCACATAGTCGTTGGCGCCGGCCTCGAGACCAAGAATCGTATCCGAATCGGTGTCGTGACCGGTCAGCATGATGATGGGCGCCTTGTAACCGCCCTTGCGCAGGATCTTCACCGCTTCGCGGCCATCCATGTCGGGCAGCCCGACGTCCATGATGAGCAGATCAATGAGGCCGCCGCGCGCTGCGGCGACACCTTTTGCCGCAGTCGATTCCTGCAGCACGTCGAATTCCTCATAAAGGGACAATTGCTCGACCAGTGTGCCGCGCAGGTCATCATCATCGTCGACGATCAGTATGGTGCGTGAAGTCATGGATCAATCCGTTGTTTTGAAAAGAAAATTCAGTTGACCGCTGCCTGTTTATGCGGAAGCTGACCGGCGCAACAGCCGTTCACAGTGATTTGTTCCGTGGCACGATCATACAAGAAAAAACACGATCGCAATGCAGCCGGCGCAATTTTGCGAAAAGGGCTGCGTGTGCTGACCGTGCGGGCCAGGCCTGGGCATTCAAGCCAGGGCCTGCTGCAGGCCGGGAAAACGGTGTTTGCCTGTGCGTTGGGGCGCGGTGGCATCTCGGCCGGCAAGCGCGAAGGCGATGGCGCCACGCCGCTGGCCGCGATGCGGATACTGTCGGGGTATTTCCGGGGAGATCAGTTCTCCAGCGGCCGCAGGACCCGTCTGGCGATGACGCCGATCGGGCCCGATCTGGGCTGGTGCGAAGTGCCTGACGACCGCAACTACAACAGGCCCGTCAAGATACCCTATGGCGCCAGCCACGAACGCATGCGGCGCGACGACCGGCTCTACGACGCCTGTCTTGTGCTCGACTGGAACCTGTCGCCGCGCCGGCGCGGGCGCGGCAGCGCCATCTTCTTCCATCTGGCGCGCCCCGGCTTCACGCCGACGCAAGGCTGTGTGGCTGTCACGGCTCGTACGATGGCGCGACTGCTGCCACTGCTGTCGGATCGGACGGTGGTGAGGGTGGTAAGATAGTAGGGGAGTAGGGGAGTAGGGGAGTAGGGGAGTAGGGGAGTAGGGACAGTCCCGGCGCAGCCTTAATTTTTCCTATTCCCCTATTCCCCTATTCCCCTATTCCCCTACGACCAGGTTTCTGCCAACCGATGTCGAGCAGGCCCAGCCGGCCAAGTTCTCTGTCCATTGCGCGAGCGACGTCACGGCGCTCGCCGCCGATATCGCGCAGTTGGCGATCGGAGAGATCCTCGACGTCCTGGTAGGCAATGTCGCGGCGGGCGAGGCGTATCGCGACCCGGGCGTGGCGCAGCCAGTCGAGGGTTTCGGCCAGCCAGGCCGGGCGGGGTGTCGATGAATTCAAAACGATGATGGACATGGTTATGATCCGTTGTCTCCGGATATCAAATCCGGCTTGATGATGTGTCGATGATGGGATCATGCCAGATTGAAATCCCTGCGAGAAACGAGTAGTTTTCTCTGGATCATCAAGTTTTATTTGAGGATAGGATGGCTCGTCTTCTGCCCGGGACTCGTGCCTTGAGGACGCTGGAAGCAGCGGCCCGGCACCTCAATTTCACCCGCGCCGCCGACGAGCTCGGCCTGACACCGGCCGCCGTCAGCCATCAGATCAAGGAAATCGAGGATCAACTCGGGCTGGTGCTGTTCACACGCACCAGCCGCACCATCCGGCTCACCGAGGCGGGGACGGTGCTGTTCGACGCCTCGGCCGACGCGCTCGACCTGCTTGGCCGGGCCGTTTCGCGGGCGCAGAAGCTGGCGCGCGGCACCGCCCTTTTGAAGGTAACGCTCGACGCGCAGTTCGCGTCAAAATGGCTGATGCGACGCGTCGACGATTTTCGCAAGCATCACCCAGATATCGAATTGCGATTCGACATTGCCTATGAAGTGCGGGATTTCGAACTCGATGACATCGATGTCGGCATCCGTTTTGGCGCCGGGAAATATCCGGGTCTTCGCACCCACCGGCTGTTCGACAACATCCTCATTCCGGTGTGCAGCCCGAGCCTTTTGACGTCCGGTCCGCCGCTGCGTGAGCCGCGCGACCTCTTCAATCACACGCTTGCGCATATCGAATGGTCGCGGCAAGGTGTGACGTGGCCGAACTGGCGGATGTGGATGGCGGCGGCCGGCATCACTGATTTCGACGACAGCCGGACCGTCGTCTTCGGCAACTCCACGGATGCCGTCCAGGCAGCGCTCGACGGCAATGCCGTTGCGCTCGCCGATTTCGCCATGGTGGCGAACGACCTTTCCCAGGGCAGGCTGGTGCAGCCTTTCGAACTCGGCCTGCGGGTGGCGCCCGAGTTCGCCTACTTCCTGGTCTATCCCGAAAATACCGCCGCCGATCCGCGCATCGTCGCCTTTCGCGAATGGATGCTCGAGGAAGTCGCCAAGACGCGGACCACGGACAAAGGGCAGTAGGGATAGCAGTGGTGCCGTTTGCCCCTATTCCCCTACTGCCTTACTGCCCTACTCCCTTCTTGATCAGGTTGCCGCCGCGCCGAACCAGCCGATCACGGCGCCGATGATCAGCAGCACGCCGAGCCAGTGGCCGCCGTCGATGAGGGTCAGGTCCCAGCCGAAATTCTCGTAGCGATGGTTGACCGAGAGCGTCGTGGCGACGAAACCCAGCCAGAGCACGAAGCCGAAGACAAGTCCGGCGATCCATGTCGGCTCGCCGCCGGTCATCGCGCCGACGACCAGGGCCAATATGGTGGCCATGACCAGTTCGGCGATGAAGCTGATGACGAAGGGCAGCGGCGATTTCTTCATCGTCGCCGGATCGAGCTTGGCGGCCTTCAGCCACGCCTTGCTCAGGCCCATGTACCAGACGGCGCCGAACAGCCACGCGGCGATCGCGGCAGCGACCACCGCCAGCCAGTTCACTGCTGAAAAATCCATGAGCTCCCCCTCTGATTTGTATGTGATGGAACGCCTGTTCGGCGATCGCGTCAAGCGAACCGCCAGACGGTCGTGCGCTTGACCAGCGCATCCTCCAGCGCCCGCGTGACGGCCACTTCATACACAGAAAGCGGCTCCAGCCCTGCCTTCGGCATATACGAGCGGCCGGGATCGCCGACGAGGATTTCGGCGCCGCGCGCCTTCAGCGTTGCGAACCATGGCATCAGCCGGTCCGCGAAAGATTTGTCGTAGAAAACATCACCGGCCAGGACCACGTCCCAACCTGCATCGGTGCCGATGCAATTCGTGCCGAGGAATTCGGTCCCGACACCGTTGATCTCGCTGTTGAGCCGGATCGCGGTGGCACAGAACGGATCGATGTCGGCTGCGATCACCTTGGCGGCTCCTGCCTTGGCGGCGGCGATGGCGACAAGACCGGAGCCGGAAGCGAAGTCGAGCACACGCCTGCCCCGCACCGTGCCGGGATTGTCCAGGACATAACGGGCAAGGCCCTGGCCGCCGGCCCAGGCAAAGGCCCAGAAAGGCGGCGGCAGGCCGATCTCGACCAGCTCATCCTCGGTCCGCTGCCACAAATCGTGCGCTTCGTCGGCAAGATGAAGCAGGATCTCCGGGACGTGCGGCGGCGCCATCAGCGCCGTGTTGTCGAGAATGAATTGCCTCGCGCTGTTGGGCGTCAGCGCCGTCACGGAGCCGGCGTCAAGCCGCCCATGCGGCAGACTTCCTTCCACTCGGCCGGCGTCACCGGCTGCACGGAAAGCCGGCCCAGCCGCACCAGCGCCATGTCGGCAAGCTTCGGATTGGCCTTGACCTGTTCCAACGTCGGCGGGTTCGGCACATCCCTTACGGCGCGGATGTCGACGCATTCCCAGCGCGGATCGTCCGACGTGGTGTCGGGATGGGCAAGCGCGCAGACTTCAGCGATGCCGACGACGTTCAGCCCCTCGTTGGAATGGTAGAAGAAGCCGAGATCGCCGATCTGCATCGCCTTCATGTTGTTGCGCGCGGCGTAGTTGCGCACGCCGTCCCATTGCGTGCCGGCCTTGCCCTTGGCCTTCAGCATCTCGAAGGAGAACTTGAATGGCTCGGATTTGAACAGCCAGTAGTTCATGTCTTTCTCCTCCTTGAAGTCGCACGGGCGACCGGGATTAACTACCCGCCGGCTTGTTGAACGTCCAGTTCCACGGGCGGATTTCAACGCTTTCGAACAGCCCGGCCTTGGCGTAGGGATCAGCGGCCGAAAGAGCCTGGGCGCCAGCCAGGTCGGACGCTTCGACGACCACGAGGCTGCCATTGGGCTTGCCCTCGGCATCAAGGAACGGACCGGCGAATGCCAGCTTCTTGTCGCCGTTCAACCCTTCGAGAAAGGAGATATGCTCGGGCCGCGTGTCGAGGCGCACCTGCAGGCTTCCGGGCTTGTCCTTGCAAATCACAGCAAACAGCATCTTTTTCTCCTGATCGTTCAAAGTCGTGGGGATCAATCGTTGGTTTCGGTCTTCAGCGGCCGGGTCATCAAGGCCGTCACAGCCTGCCGGACGGTGATGGCACCCTCCAGTATGGCGGCGACGGCGGCAATGATCGGCGCGTCGATGTTGCGCTCGGTGGCGATGCGGGCAGCGATCGCCGCCGTCGGCACGCCTTCGGCGAGCGGCAATCCGGCAAGCGGCTTGCCTTGGCCGAGCGCCAGGCCATAGGCGAAATTGCGCGACTGGGTGGACGAGCAGGTCAGCAGCAGGTCGCCAAGGCCGGAAAGCCCCATCAGCGTTTCGGGCCTGGCGCCGAAAGCAGCGCCGATGCGGCGCAGCTCGACAAAGCCGCGCGTCACCATGGCAGCCTGGGCGCTGGCACCGAGACCCGCCCCAGTGACGGCACCTGCGGCAATGGCGAAGACGTTCTTCAAGGCGCCGCCGATCTCGACGCCGATCAGGTCGTCGTTCGAATAGCAGCGCAGGTTTTCGGCGGAAAAGCGGGCGGCGAGATCGGTGGCCAATGCTTCGTCGCGGGCAGCGACCACAACGGCCGTCGGCAGGCCGCGGGCGACGTCGGTGGCGAAGCTCGGACCCGACAGAGCGGCAACGGGATTTAGCGGCAGGATTTCTTCGACGATCGCCGACAGCAAGGCGCCGGTCTCGCTTTCGATGCCCTTGGCACATAGAACCAGCGGGACACCGGCCGGCATATGGTCCTTCGCTGCCGCCAGCGTAGTCCGCAGCGACTGGGCCGGCGTCACCGCCAGCACGCAGTCGACACCGTCGAGCGCGGCCTGGATGTTGCTCGTCGCCACGATGCCGGGCTGGAGCGTGATGCCAGGCAGATAGCGTGGATTTTCGCCGCGGTCGATCGCGGCCACCGTCTCCGGGTCGCGCGCGTAAAGGCGGACGAAATGGCCGGCGCGCAGCATGGCCAAGGCCAAGGCAGTGCCCCAGGCCCCGCCGCCGAGCACGGCAACGCGCCAGCCGGTTGGCGCGGTGTCGTTGCCGCTCATTGCCCGCTCGTTCATGCCTTGGCTCCGCGCCGGCCGGAGCCGACCATCGGCGCCGAGATGCTGTCCAGCGGCCAGCGCGAGCGCGGCACGAAATCGAAGCCGTTCTCCTGCTCCATGCCGGCGCGCAGCCGCTCGATGCCGGCCCAGGCGATCATCGCCGCATTGTCGGTGCAGAGCTTCAGCGGTGGTGCAATGAAGGTGAAGCCGGTCTCGGCACAGAGCCGCTCCAGCATGATCTTGATCGTGCGGTTGGCGGCGACACCACCGGCAACGACGAGGGCCGGGTTTTTCGTGCCGGGAAATGTCTCGCGAAAGCGCGTCAGCGCGCGGGAAACGCGGTCCGCCAGCGCATCGGCCACCGCTGCCTGGAACGAGGCGCAGATGTCGGCGACGTCCTGGTCGCTCAGCGGCGCAATGGCGCTCGCCGCCTGGCGCACGGCGGTCTTGAGGCCGGAGAAGGAGAAGTCGGGCTGGGCCGAGCCCTTCATCGGGCGCGGAAAGGCAAAGCGCGAGGCACTGCCGGCCTGTGCCGCTTTCTCGACATTCGGCCCGCCGGGATAGGGCAGGCCAAGCATCTTGGCCGTCTTGTCGAAGGCTTCGCCGAGCGCGTCGTCGATGGTCGTTGCCCAGCGCTGGTAATCGCCGACGCCGCGCACGGCGACGATTTGCGTATGGCCGCCGGAGACCAGCAGCAAGAGATAGGGAAAGTCGAGCCCGTCGGTCAGCCTTGCGGTCAGGGCATGGCCTTCGAGGTGGTTGATGGCGATCAGCGGCTTGTTCGCCGCAGCGGCAATCGCCTTGGCCGTCATCAGCCCGACGATCAGCCCGCCGACAAGGCCGGGGCCGGCGGTGGCGGCAATCGCGTCGATATCGGCGAGTGCTGTGCCCGAATCGGCAAGCGCCGCTTCGATGATGCCGTCCAGCGCCTCGACATGGGCGCGCGCGGCGATTTCCGGCACGACGCCGCCGAAAGCGGCATGCTCCTCGATCTGGCTGAGCACGATGTTGGACAGGATTTTTGGCGCGGCGTCGCTGTCGATGGCCACCACGCTGGCGGCGGTCTCGTCACAACTCGTCTCTATGCCCAGCACGCGGATCAATTCGTCGCTGTCCCTAAAGATTGTATCATGGGGCTTTCCCCGTTAGGAGAACCCCGGAAAAGCCTCGCTTGCCGGGGGTTATCACGGACTGCGCGCCATGCAAACAATCTTGAGAATCGGAACACGCGGCAGCCCGCTGGCGCTGGCACAGGCGCATCAAGCGCAGGCGCGGCTGATGGCCGCGCATGGCATGCCGGCGGAGGCGTTCGAGGTGGTCGTCATCTCGACCAGCGGCGACCGCATCCAGGACCGGCCGCTGTCGGAAGCCGGCGGCAAGGGCCTGTTCACCAAGGAGATCGAGGAGGCGCTGCTGGCGGGCCGGATCGACATCGCCGTGCATTCGTCGAAGGACATGCCGACGCAACTGCCCGACGGTCTCGAACTCTCGGCCTTCCTGCCGCGCGAGGATGCACGCGACGCCTTTGTCGGCAAGGCGGCGAAGACGATCGCCGAACTGCCGCGCGGGGCGAAAGTCGGCTCGTCGTCGCTGCGGCGGCAAGCGCTGATCCGCCGGATGCGGCCGGATCTCGACGTGGTGATGTTCCGCGGCAATGTGCAGACGCGGCTGCGCAAGCTCGAAGAAGGCGTCGCCGCCGGCACGATCCTGGCCTATGCCGGGCTGAAGCGGCTTGGGCTCGAGCATGTCGTCACCGATCTGATACCGCTCGATGTCTTCCCGCCGGCGCCGGGCCAAGGTGCGATCGGTATCGAAACCCGTATCGGCGACCGCGATGTCGAAAAAATGCTGGCAGCCGTCCATGATGTACCGACCGGCCAGGCGCTGGCCTGCGAGCGTGCCTTCCTGGCGGCGCTCGATGGCTCCTGCCGCACACCGATCGCCGGCTATGCGGCGATCGAGGCCGGAAAACTGTCTTTTGCCGGGCTGATCATCTCGCCCGACGGCACGCAGTCGCACACGGTCGAGCTGCAGGGGCCGGCGCAAGACGCCGCCCGCATCGGCGGTGAAGCGGCCCGGAGCGTGCGCGCCAAGGCCGGCGAAAAGTTCTTCGACGGCTGGCTCTGAAATGCTTCGCGTCCTGGTGACCAGGCCGGAACCAGGTGCTTCGCGCACGGCGCATCGGCTTGAGGAGGCAGGTTTTCAGCCGGTTCTTTTGCCCCTGACCGAAACAAAGGCGTTGCCCGTCGCCGCCGGACTGATCCCGGACAATGCCGTCGCGGTGGCCGTCACCAGCGCCAATGCCATGCGTCATGCGCCGGAAGAAATCATCGCGACGCTCGCCGCCTTGCCTTGCCATGCGGTCGGCAAAAGGACGGCGCAAGCGGCGCGTCGAGCGGGGTTTTTGTCGGTCAGTGAAGGCCCGGGCGATGCGGAGGCGCTGGCCGACAGTCTCGCCGCCGATTTTTCTGGAAAGACGATTGTCTACCTCTGCGGACGCGTGCGTTTTCCGGCGTTCGAACAGAGGCTCGGGACGGCGGGCGTTCGGGTCCACGCCGTCGAGACTTATGACACGCTGACAATGGGGTATTCGGACGAAGTCATCCTCGAACGCCTGTCGGGGCAACCTGCCGACGCGGTGTTGCTCTATTCAGCCAAGGCGGCGGCGGCGATGCAGACCTTGGCAAGACGGCCCGCTCTGCGCGGTCTCTTCGAAAAAACATGGGTTTTTGCGCTTTCCACTCGCATCGCGGCAGCCTTCGACGGTGTCGCCAGCGAAAGAATCCGCATTGCCGCGCAGCCCGACGAGGATGTGCTGCTGGCGCTTTTGCAGGCGCCGCGCTGAGCCGCGTCATCACACCGCCCCTTTTCACCGCTTGGTGATGTGCTAGACCCTTTCTGAACCATCATGCGCCGCCAGGCGTTGAGACGAAGCGAATTGTGCGGAGCCCAGGCATGGTCAAGACGCCGAAGATGCGACACTCGAAAAGCCGCCGCGAGCCGGTGACCATCGATCTCGAGCCGGGCGCCGTCTCACGCATCGCCGACGAGGATGCCGCCAGGCAGGAGGCCCGGACAGACGAGGCGAAGGCCGAGGAAGCAGCGAACGCTTCGCAGCCCGAAGTTCCCGAAGAGCCGGTTCACGCCGACCAGACCGATCTCGAGCCCTGGGAGCATACCGACGCCCGGGCCGAACCGGAGCAGCCGTCGGCAGCGGCGACAAAGCCCGCTAGCGAGGCCGAGATCCCCTATCCCGGATCGTCCGACGAGCCCGGATCGTCCGATGCGCCGGCCGGCAAGACCAAAGCCTACGACTACAGTTTCGAGGACGCATCGGCGAAGCGCACGCAGACCGACGGCAACAAGGCGAAACCCGAGACACGGGACGAGAAAATGGCGCCACCCCTTGAAAAGCGCGGCGGCCTCAACGGCGTCGCCGCCGGCATCATCGGCGGCGTCATCGCGCTGGTCGGCGCCGGCGGGCTGCAATTTGCCGGCCTGCTCGGCGCGCCGGGTTCGGGCGCCGGCGTCTCGCTCGATGGCGTCAACAGCGACATCGCCTCGCTGAAGACCGAAATCGCCGGTTTGAAGGACGCCGGCGGCAACGGCGATGGAGCGGCGAAGATGGTCGGCCTGTCCTCGGGCCTTGAACAGGTCAAGGCCGATGTGGCGGCGCTGAAATCGGCTGTCGAGAAAGGTGGAGCAGGCGACGCGGCCGGGGTCGCCGCACTGGGCGACAAGGTCGCGCAGATCGAGACGGCGGTCGCCGCGCTCGGCAAGGCCGGCAGCTCGGCACCGGTCGATCTCGGTCCGCTCAACGAGAAACTGGCAGGCCTCGACGCGCTGGTGAAGTCGGCCGGCGAGGCTACGACGGCGCAGGAGGGCCGGCTGACAGCGCTGGAGCAGTCTGTGTCGCAGCTGTCCGGCAAGGTCGAGGCGGCGGCGGGACAGCCGAAGATCGCGCTTGCCATCGCGGCGTCGGCCTTGAAGGCGGCGCTTGAGCGTGGCGGGCCGTTTTCGGCCGAACTCGAAACCCTCGCTGCGATTTCGCCCGATGCGCCCCAGCTTGCGGCACTGCGCCCCTATGCTGAAAAGGGCGTTCCGACCCGCGCCGAGATCGCATCGCAGGTTGATGCTGCCGCCAATGCCATGGTCACAGCCGCGACGCCCGTCGATGAGAATGCCGGCTTCCTGCAGAATCTGATGTCGAGCGCCGAATCGCTGGTCAAGGTCAGGCCGATCGGCGCCGTCGAAGGCGCCGGCGCACCGGAAACCGTCGCGCGCCTGGAGGCGGCGGTCAACAAGGGCGACTACGCCAAGGCGCTCAGCGAGTATGAAACGCTGCCCGAGGCCGCCAAGGCCGCTGGCGCGGACTTTGCCGGCAAGCTGAAGGCACGCATCGAGGTCGAAACCCAGGTTGATGCGCTGATCTCGGGCGCGATGAAGGCATGAGGGCAACACAATGATCCGCCTGCTCGCCTTCCTCATCGTCGTTTTCGCGCTCGGGCTGGGCTTTGCCTGGCTGGCCGACCGGCCGGGCGACATGATCGTCACTTTCAACGGCTATCAATACCAGGTCAGCCTGATGGTGGCGGCGGTGGCCGTCGTTGCCGTGGTCGCCGCGGTGATGATCCTGTGGTGGCTGCTCAAGTCGCTGTGGAACAGCCCCTACACCATCTCGCGCTATTTCCGTGTCCGCCGCCGCGACCGTGGCTATCAGGCGCTGTCGACCGGAATGATTGCCGCCGGCGCCGGTGATGGCGCGCTGGCCCGCAAGAAGACCAAGGAAGCCGCCAAGCTGATCCGTTCCGACCAGGAGCCGCTGATCCACCTGCTGGAAGCGCAGGCGTCGCTGCTCGAAGGCGATCATGAAGGCGCACGGCAGAAGTTCGAGAGCATGCTCGACGATCCCGAGATGCGGCTGCTGGGTTTGCGCGGGCTTTATCTGGAAGCCGAACGGCTCGGCGACCGCAACGCCGCCAGGCATTATGCCGGCCGTGCCGCGGTGATGGCGCCGCAGCTGGCCTGGGCGGCGGAATCGACGCTGGAAGAGCTGACCGCGCGCGGCGACTGGGACGGCGCCCTGAAACTGGTCGACGCGCAGAAATCGATACGGCAGATCGAACGCGATGCCGCCAACCGCCGCCGCGCCGTGCTGTTGACCGCCAAGGCGCAGGCGCTTGCCGACAGCGATCCCGCCGCCGCCAGGACGGCGGCGATCGAGGCCAACAAGCTGCGGCCGGACTTCGCGCCCGCCGCCGTTGCCGCCGCGGCCGCATTGTTCAAGCAGAACGATGTGCGCAAGGGCTCGAAGATACTCGAGGCGGCCTGGAAGGCCGAGCCGCATCCGGAGGTCGCCGAGCTCTATACCCATGCAAGGCCGGGCGATGCCGTGCTCGACCGCCTCAACCGGGCGAAGAAGCTGCAGGAAATGAAGAAGAACCACGCCGAATCGTCGATGACGGTGGCGCGCGCCGCGCTCGACGCGCAGGATTTCTCGACCGCCCGCCGCGAGGCCGAGGCGGCGATCCGGATGGACCGCCGCGAGGGCGCCTATCTGCTGCTCGCAGACATCGAGGAGGCCGAGACCGGCGATCAGGGCAAGGTGCGGCAGCTGCTGTCCCGGGCGGTGCGGGCGCCGCGCGATCCGGCCTGGGTCGCAGACGGCGTGGTAGCGGAACGCTGGGCGCCGGTGTCGCCGATCACCGGCCGGCTCGACGCCTTCGAGTGGCGTGCGCCGATGGAGCGTCTCGGCCAGTTGATCGACAGCCATGATGACGTGCCAGCCGGTGCGGCGCCGGTCATCGAAGCATTGGCAAAGCCGACGAGCGAAAAAAGGCCGATCGAGGTGATCGATGACGCCGGTGGCGAGACGTCGGCGGGCAAGCAAGCTGAAAGTCGCGAAGAAGATCATGTCAGGCCGATCACGGCAGCGGCCTTCGCCGCGGTGCCGGGCGATGCCGAGGGCGTCGATCCGGCCGAGGAGCTTGCGCGGTTGCCGGACGATCCCGGCGTCGATCCGGACGAGGAAGCGGAAAAATCGCCGCGCCGGTTTCGATTGTTTTAAATTGGGCAGCCGTCAGGCCGTTAGGGTATGGATCTATGTTTGAACGCGTTCTGTCGTTTCTCAGGGATTTGCCGGCCGGCGCCGGCACTCGTGCCAGCACGGACGATCCGCGCATCGCAGCCTCGGCGCTGCTCTACCATGTGATGAATGCCGATGGCGTGCGCCAGGATGTCGAGTGGGAACGATTCAAGGCGGTGCTGGCGGAGAGCTATTCGATCAGCGGCACGGAACTTGAGGCGCTTGCCGCCGCCGGCGAGCGGGCCGACAATGAGGCGATCGATCTCTATGCCTTCACCAGTGTCCTGAAGCGGCATCTCGATGCCGATGCGCGCAAGGCCTTCATCGGCCTGATGTGGGAAATCGTCTATGCCGACGGCGAGTTGCACGAGCTCGAGGACAACACCGTCTGGCGCGTCGCCGAGCTGATCGGCGTCGAACGCCATGATCGCGTCGAGGCGCGCCGCAAGGCAGCGGCGCACGCGCCCGGCGCCACCGGAACATCGAGCGACGAATAGGATCTTCGCCTTCCCATGCCGCGCCAAACGAGTTCGAAGCCAAAGATACTGATCGTGCTGCATCAGGAGAGTTCGAGCCCGGGGCGTGTCGGCCACATGTTGCTGGAAGAAGGGTTCGACCTCGATATCCGCCGGCCGCCGCTTGGCGACGCCTTGCCCGAAACACTGGACGACCACGCCGGCACGGTGGTGTTCGGCGGCCCGATGAGCGCCAATGACGAGGACGAGTTCGTTCGCCGCGAGACCAACTGGCTGGAAATACCGCTGAGGGAGAACCGGCCATGTCTCGGCATCTGTCTCGGCGCACAGATGCTGGTCAACTATCTCGGCGGCAAGGTCGAAGGACACGGTGAAGGGCTGGTCGAGGTTGGCTGGTATCCCCTGAAAGCGACCGAAGCCGGCAAGCAACTGATGCACTGGCCGGAGATGGTCTATCAGTTTCACCGCGAGGGTTTTTCGCTGCCCAGGGACGCGACGCTGCTGGCGACGGCCGAGACCTATCCCAACCAGGCCTTTCGCTACGGCGACAATGCCTGGGGCATCCAGTTCCATGGCGAACTGACGAGGGTGATGATGCAGCGCTGGGTGGTGCGCGGCGCGCATCGCTTCGAATTGCCCGGTGCGCAGCCCGGCCGCGATCATCTCGGCGGCCGGCTGATCTGGGACATGCATCTCAAGCGTTGGCTGGACGAGTTTTTGCGGATGATTTTCGGCAAGCCGAGCAGGTAGCTAATGCATGTTGCCCAAAAGTGACTCCGGTTTTGGGAAAACGACATGCATAAAACAAGACCTAAAGCGCGGCGCGTGAATCTGTTTCGACGCGACGCGCTTTAAGGTTCGAGCACAGGCCGCAGGAAGCTGCGCTCGTAGCTGAGAATGCTGCGATTGCGTTTTTCCATTTCAAACACTTCCTGGCATTCCGGGTCGGCAGCCATACGCTTGCGATAGTCCTCGTAGTCGGCGAGGCTCGGAAAGCTGAACATGGCAAAAGCGATATTGCTCGCCCCCTCGCTCGGAAGGAAATAGCCGTGATGGTTTCCGCCGAGGCGGTTGACCAGAGCTATCCAGCGACGGCCATAATCTTCGAACTCGGCAAGCTTGTAGGGGTCGATGTATTTCAGGTAGCAAGTGATCATGAGAGCTCCTGTAGCATGGGGGCGGGGCATTTTGGCTTGTCAACTGGAGGAAGATCAGTTGCGTCCGTCGAGATGGCGCACCTTGCGCAGTTGCGGGAACAGCACCATCCACAGGCCCGCTACGGCGATGGCGCCGATGCCGCCGATCACCACGGCCGGCACCGTGCCGATCAGCGCGGCCATCGTGCCGGCGCGGAATTCGCCGACCTCGTTGGAGGCGCCGACAAAGACCTGGTTGACGGCGTTGACGCGGCCGCGCACCTCGTCGGGCGTCCACAGCTGAATTAGCGTTTCCCTGATGTAGACGCTGAACATATCGGTGGCGCCAAGGAAGACCAGCGCCACGATCGACAGCCAGGTGATGGTGGAAAGGCCGAACAGCACGGTGAAGGCGCCGAACGAGGCGGCGGCGACCAGCATGATCATGCCCGCGTGGTTGCGAAGCGGATGCCCGGCCAGCCAGATGGCGACGCAAATGGCGCCGATGCTGGGCGCCGAGCGCAGCAGGCCGAGGCCCCAGGGGCCGAGCTGGAGGATGTCGCGTGCATAGACCGGCAGCAGCGCCGAGGCGCCGGACAGGAGCACGGCGAACAGATCGAGCGAGATGGCGCCGAGCACGATCTTCTCGCTCCAGATGTAGCTGAACCCGCCGAGCAGGTGCTGCATCGTCGGCTTTTCCGACTCGGTGCGCTGCGACGGCTTCGGGATGGTGAAGATCAGCAGCCCGGACACGAGCATCAGGACGGCGGCGGTTCCGTAGGCCGCTTCCGGCGACACGCCGTAGAGCAGGCCGCCGGCGACCGGGCCGACGATGGTCGCCGTCTGCCAGGCCGATGAATTCCAGGCGATGGCGTTGGCGAAATCCTGAGGCGGCACCAGATTGGCGAACAGCGAGGCGGAGGCCGGACCGAAAAAGGCGCGGGCGACGCCGAACATGGCAAGCACGCAGAAGATCGGCAGCGGCCCGCTGATGCCGCGCAGCGTCAGGAACAGCAGCGCCAGCGCGCACATCGCCTCCACCACGACCGCCAGCGCCATGATCAGGCGGCGGCCGAAGCGATCAGCGACGACGCCGGTGACCAGCACCAGAAGCAGCGACGGCAGGAACTGGACGATGCCGACCAGGCCGAGATCGAGCGGGTCGCGGGTCAAATCGTACATCTGCCAGCCGACCGCGACGGACACGATCATGGTGGCGAATGTGGTGAGGAAACGCGCCGCCCAATAGCTCAGGAAGGAGCGGTGGCGGAACGCGGCATAGCGCTGGTCCGGCGATATCTGTTCTGCTGTCATGATTTAAGAGGCCCCGTTGCAATGGCATTGGAGCGACGTGCGTCCAATTGGACGCACAAAGTACGCTCCAACACTTGTTAGTTTTCGCATCGTGCTTTCCGAAAATCGAAACCGATTTTCGGGCCGATGCGATGGCGGGGCACTTCCACGATGGGCGCTGGTCCGGCTGGCGGAACTTTTAGCTCAGTTTGCAGCGGATATGCGTCAAAATCAGTGCTGGATCAAGGAATTTTCAGCCTAAAGCGCGTCGCGACTTTTGAGCGAGATGCATTAGCGCTACTGCGTCTTGAGTTTCTGGCCGAACGGAGCAATCGTTGACGTTGGCGCTGCCCCTCACTGTCCTGCCGGACATCCTATAGTGACGGGGAGAGAGGGGCGGGCGGCGACGCCGGCATTTCTCCCGCAACGCTGGAGATTGGCGAAATCGCCGATGACAGCACCCCTCCCCCCGTCACTATACGGGGAGAGGATGCCGGCAGGCAGGTGAGGGGCGGCGCAGACGCTGGCCACTATGAACGGTCGCTGTGACGCAGTAGCATCAACCGGTCGCTGGCACGGGAAACTTACTGCCGCAGCGCGACGGAAATGGCGTCGAGGCCGCCACGCAATTCGGCTTCCGTCGGCCAGCCGAAGCCGACGCGGAAGAAGCGTTTTTCCATCTCGAACCAGTGGCCGGGTCCGACATAGGTGCCGTGGTTTTCCAGCAGGTCCGCATAGAACCGGTCGAGGTCGAAGCCGGGTTCGACATTGAGGCGCGGGAAGCCGACGACGCCACCTTCGGGCCTGATCCAGTCGACCAGCGGTTCGCGATCGATCCAGGCCTGGACGATGTCGCGGCGCCCCGCCATTTCGGGCAGCAACGTCGCCAGGAAGGCGTCGCGGCGCTCGAGCATGCCGCGGGCAATGCCTTCGTCGATAACGCTGCCGCAGATGCCGATCTGCTCCTTGGCGGCGAGGAATTTCTCTTGAAGCTCAGCGTCCCGGGTGATCAGCCAGCCGATGCGGATGCCGGGAATGCCGAAGGCCTTGGACAATGACGAGACGCTGATCGCCTTCGGGCTCAGTGAGGCAGCCGTCGGCAGCCGCCGGCCGTAGGAAAGGTCGCGATAGGTCTCGTCGACCAGCAGACGGCAGTTGCTGCTTTCGGCAAGCGCCACCAGCGCATCGAGCTCGGTTCGGCTCATCATCGTGCCGGTCGGGTTGTGCGGGCAGGTGACGCTGATCAGCTTCGTGTCCGGCCGCAGCGCCGCCTTGACGCGTTCGACATCGATGGCGAAGCCTTCCTCGAAGGCCAGGTCGACAAAGCTGATGGCGCAGCCGATCGCCCTTGGGGTTTCGATGTTGGTGGCGTAGTTGGGCCTGATGACGACGAGATGGTCGTTGGCCGACAAGAGCGAGGTCGAGATTATGAACAGCGCGCCCGCGGCACCGGCAGTGACCAGGACATCATCCGGTGAAATGCCGGCATCCTGCGCCGAGATCAGGGCACGCAACTGCTTGTCGCCGCGATGCTCGCCATAGAAAAGCGTGAGATCAGGCAGCGAAAGGCCGATGTCGGAGAGCTTCTGATCGGCGATCGAACTTTCCGAAAGATTGTAGCGGATACGGTCGTAGCCGTATTCTTCCGGCGCTTCTTTCTCGATCACCATCCTGGTGTAGTTCATGGCTTCCCCCAAAGACCTTGTCCGGCCCATCCAAGCCATAAAAATAGGAAGCCTGCCAAGGCGAATTCGCCGGCAGGCTTCTGTTCCAGTCGTCCTAACTGTTGGCTCAGGACTGAATGTTCAGGCCGAGGCCTTGGCCTTCCTGCCCTTGGCGGGTGCCTTCACGGGGGCAGCCTTGCGGCCGAGGCCGATGGATTTCGCCAGCAGCGAACGCGAGGCCGCGTAGTTGGGAGCGACCATCGGATAGTCCGACGGCAAGCCCCATTTGGCGCGATAGGCGTCCGGTGTCAGGCCGAAATGCACGCCCAGGTGACGCTTCAGCGATTTGAACTTCTTGCCGTCTTCGAGGCAGATGATGAAATCGGGTGTCACCGACTTCTTGGGGTTGACCGCCGGGACCAGGGGGGCAGCCACCGGGACCGCAGGCTTGCCGAGCGCGTTTATCGAGGCGCTGACGCTGGCGATGAGGTCGGCCAGGCCGGAGGCGGGCAAGCGGTTCTTCTCGACGTAAGCGGACACGATGTGAGCGGTCAGCTCGAGCAGATCGATGTCTTTACGGGCACTGTTGCTATCGTCGGTCACTCTATTTCTCCGTCTACAGCGAATGACCTGAAAATCGGATTCGACTTCCGGAAAGGATCATGCGCGAAATCAAAATGCTATGGCGTCCTTCGTGCGTCCACGGACGAATGGCGTTGGTGTAGCGCGGAATTCCTAGTCGGCAAATCTGCGTATTGCAACGACTTGATGTCAGGTCACACGTTATTTTGAACAACTATATTAAACAATAACAGTATCAGACTATCAGCGCTTTGTCGCGCCACAAACGAAACCCGCCTTCGAAGGCGCGTGTGTTGTCGCCGCGCCTGGAGTCGGCGGGCAATTCATCGAGCTTGTCGACGTTGCCGCCGCCAATCACGACATAGTCCGGCTGCATGGCGGCACGGAGCCGGTCGACGACGTCGAAGACGTATTTGCGCCATTTCTTCTTGCCGCGCTTTTCCAGGCCGCGTTCGCCGACATAATCCTCGAAACTCCTGCCCTTCTTGTAGGGCAAATGCGCGAGTTCCATCGGTTGGGCGACGTTGTCGGCAATCATCGCCGCACCGAGACCGGTGCCGAGCCCGAGGAACAGCATGCGCCCGCCCTCGTAGCTGCCGATGGCTTGCATCAGCGCATCATTGACCACTTTCACCGGTTTGCCGAACGCGCCCGCAAAGTCGAATCCAGCCCAGCCCTTGCCGAGATTGGCGGGGTCGGCGAGCGGCCTGTTGTGATTGACCGGGCCGGGATAGCCCATCGAGACGACGTCGTAGGACAGGCCTTGGGCGAGCTTGTTGACCACGTCGATCATCTGCTGCGGCGTCAGGTCCGGTCCGGAGTCGGCGCGGCGCTCCTCGCCGCCGGCGCTGGTGAGGATCTTGACGTGCGAGCCGCCGATGTCGATCGTGAGCACGATTTTTTCAGTGTCCGGCTTTCCGGTGCCCGATGCTGGTTGCTTCACCGCCTTGGCCATCGTGTGGTCCTCTCACTTCACCGGATCGATCCAGCCATTGGGCGGCCCGAACCCGGCCATGACGTCCGCGGGTCCCCATGTGAGCGGCTCGTAGAGGTGCGGCGGCGTGGTGTCGCCAAGCACCGGGCCGACGATGCGCCAGGCCAGTTCGCTGGCGTCCTGGCGGGTGAACAACTGCCCGTTGCCGTTCATGGCGTCGCCGATCAAGCGCTCATAGGGCGGCATGTCGCCCTTCGAATCGTCGAGCGCCGTCAGTTCGACCTGCTCGCCGATCATGTCGTCGCCCGGCGCCTTGCGCTGTGCGCCGATGGCGATCACCACCTGTGGGTCGATGCGGAAGCGGACGTAGTTCTGGTCGGCGGGCTTGATCGGGTCGAAGACATCGAGCGGCGGCCGCTTCAGCCGCACCACCACTTCGGTGACATGCACCGGCATGTTCTTGCCGGCGCGGATGAAGAACGGCACGTCCTGCCAGCGCCAGGTGTCGACGAAGAAACGCACCGCCGCGAAGGTCTCGACCGGCGAGTTCGGCGCCACGCCCGGTTCGGCGAGATAGCCGGTGAACTGGCCACGCACGACATCGTCTTTGGTCAGCGTCCTGATCGCGCGCAGCACTTGCACCTTCTCATCGATCAGGTCGTCGGCGGAGCGGCCGACAGGCGGCTCCATGGCAAGCAGCAACAGGATGTTGAGCAGATGGTTCTCGATGACGTCCCTGATGCAGCCTACATCGTCATAGAAACGGCCACGTCCCTCGACGCCGAAATCCTCGGCCATGGTGATCTGCACGCTCTCGACGTAGTTGCGGTTCCAGATCGGCTCGAGCAGCGAATTGGCGAAGCGGAAATAGAGCAGGTTCTGGATCGCTTCCTTGCCCAGGTAATGGTCGATGCGGAAGATCGACTGTTCGTCGAACACCAGATGCAGGACCCGGTTCAGCCAGCGCGCCGATTGCAGATCGTGACCGAAGGGCTTTTCCACCATCAGCCGCGCGCCATGCGCCGTGCCTGATTGCTCCAGCCCCTGGACGACGGTCTCGAACATGGTCGGCGGCACCGCCATGTAGTGCAGCGGCCGCTGTGCGGTGCCGAGCGCGCTCTTCAGTTTCTCGAACGTCGCTCCATCGCGGTAGTCACCGCTGACGTAGCGCAGCAGCGAGGCGAATTTGGCGAACGCTTTCTCGTCGATCTTGCCGAGCGCATTGACGATGCCGTCACGGGCGCGCGCCTGCAACTGCTTGAGGTCCCAGGCATCGAAGGCGACGCCGATCACCGGTTCGGTGAGCGTGCCCTTGGCGACCATCTGGTAAAGGGCTGGAAATATCTTCTTGTGGGCGAGGTCGCCGGTTGCCCCGAAGAGCACCAGCGTGTCGGATCGTTCCTGGCTCATGCGCGTGTCTTTCCCCGTGTCGTCACTTGCCGGCCTTCGGCTTCTCGACATGGCCGCCAAAGGCATAGCGCATGGCGGAGAGCAGCTTGTCGGCGAATTCGGATTCGCCCTGCGAGGAGAAGCGGTCGAACAGCGCCGAGGACAGCACCGGAGCCGGCACGCCGGTGTCGATAGCCGCCTTCAGGGTCCAGCGGCCTTCGCCGGAATCCGAGACGCGGCCGCCGAAATTCACCAGGCCCGGATCGCTTTTCAAGGCGCCGGCCGTCAGGTCGAGCAGCCAGGAGCCGATAACGCTGCCATGCCGCCAGACCTCGGCCACCTGGGGAAGGTCGATGTCGAACTGGTAGTATTGCGGGTTTTCCAGCGGACTGGTCTCGGCGTCCGCCGTCCGTTGCCGCTTGCCGGCATTGGCCGACTTCAGGATGTTCATGCCTTCGGCATAGGCGGCCATGACGCCATATTCGATGCCGTTGTGCACCATCTTGACGAAGTGGCCGGCGCCGCTCGGTCCGCAATGCAGATAGCCGAAGGGCGCGGTGCCGGCATCCGCAGGCGGATTGGAGCCGGCATCGGCGCCCGGCGCCAGCGTGGCGAAGACCGAATCGAGGTATTGCACCGCCACATCGGGACCGCCGATCATCAGGCAATAGCCGCGCTCCAGGCCCCAGACCCCGCCGCTGGTGCCGACATCGACAAGATGGATACCCTTGCCGGCCAGTTTCGCGGCCTGGTCGACGGCGTCGTGATAGTAGGAATTGCCGCCGTCGATAACGATGTCGCCGGGCTCCATCAGGGCCGCCACCTGGTCGATGATCCTGCCGGTGATGGCTGCCGGCAGCATCAGCCACACGCAGCGCGGCTTGGCGAGCTTGCCGACGAATTCTTCCATTGAAGCCGCCCCCAGCGCGCCGTCGGTCACCAGAGCCGCGACGCTGGCCGGGTTGATGTCGTAGACGACGCATTCGTGGCCGTCGCGCATCAGGCGGCGGACCATGTTGGCGCCCATCCGGCCCAGTCCCATCATTCCGATCTGCATGGTTTCGTCCCTGTTTGCTTGGAGATTTGCGGGGTTTATCGGGGGAAGGTCTACTGGCTATGATCTACTGGCCATCTTGGTCGCCCGATATGACGGAGAAGTCGACATTCTCCCAATCGCCGGTCCCGGGCCAGAGAAAAGTGAAGGTCAGCGTGCTTCCCTCGGGGAGGCTTGCCGCGGGCAGATCGGCAAGATGGATGCCGAAGGCGTTCTCTACCGTCTGGCTGTCATGGGCGGTCGCCCAGTTGTCGGTGCTCCAGTGGACTGTAGCCGGGTCCAACACTTCGACGCGCAACGTCTTGCCGGCTGGGACCGTGCGGATCTTGTTGTTGAACCGCCAGGTTCTGAACGGGGATACGGTCTTGTCCTCGATATAGCGCTTGACGCCTTGCGGCGGCATGTCGAAGACCGCGCCGTCGCGCAGCGAGCGCAGCAGCTTGATATGCTCCGAATGCGCCCAGACCAGCGGCATGGCGCTGCCCGAGGGGCGGCCATGCAGCAGTTCGCGTTCCGGCAGATCGGCGCCGTCCCAGACCTGCTCCGGCAACAGGCCGCCCGGTCCGGCCGAGCCTTCCAGCGCTGCCAGCAGGCTGGCTGCCTTTTCCTCGTGTCCAGCCGCCAGCTCATAGTGGGCGCGTTCGCCGGCCAGCAGCGGCCAGGGGCGACCCTGGCCGGTGCCATCGAAGGGTGCGCCGTCTTCGTGCTCGCCATAGCCATCGCCGTTGTAGCGGTACCAGAGCGGCCCTTGCGGCAGATCGCAGCGCAATTGCGCGTCGATGACCTTAACCGTGTCTGTCATGCGCGGATCGTCGGCCGCCGCAGACCGAAACGGACAAGTGCCAGTGCATCCGGGCTGACGATCTCCTTGGCGGGCCGATCCGTGTCGCCGGGCGGCCGGTTCTTGATCGGGACATAGCCGTCCTTCGGCGAACCGGCCTCGGCACTGTCGGGTGGTGCTATGCGGACATAGTAGCCTTCGACGCCGACTTGACTGCAGATCGCCGTGCCGGTGACGTAGGTCCAGCGCTCGACCTGGTCGTTCCAGACGTCTGATGTCTCGCGCAGATAGGTCGCGGCGTCTGTCTTGCCGCAGGCGTCGAGCAGGTCTGCCGCGGCAAGCAGTGCGGCGATTTCGACGGCGAGCGTGAACGGGCTGTAGCCGGCATCCTCTTCCCAGCGGTCCTCGCCGGTGACGGGTCCGTTGCGCACGACATAGCCGGCGGCGCGCTCGATCATTGGCAGGAAGGTCATGAGCCTGGCGCGCGGCAAATGGCCGGCGCGGCGCAAAGCATCGGCCAGCAGCAGCGGAAAGGCGCATTCGTCCATCTGGATGCCGGGCCAATAGGCCGATCCGTCGAGCCAGGCGTTCTGCGGCCAATGGCCGTCCGGCTGCTGGATGGAGCTGAGGTAATCGAGGATTTGCAGGGCCGAGGCAGCATCGCCGGCAGCAAGAAAGCCGCCCGCCGTCTCGACCAGATCGCGTGGCCAGACCAGATGGTAGCCGCCGAGGTCGTCGTCACCCTTGTTGAAGCCCCACGGGATCGACAGGCTGGCGACCGCGGCGCCCGGTGTCGCGATCGACCGGTGCATCGCCAGTACCGCGGTGCTGGTGCGATAGCTGTTGATACCCGATGATGCCGTGTGTCGATCTAGCGGCAGCAGGCCAGTCTGCCATTGGCGCCAGTTCTGGAGGTAGGATTTCGCCGCGGGTTCAAAACCCTGCTTCAGGCTGGCGAAAGCATGTTCCGCGGCCTCGTCTGATGTCGCGCCAAACCCAAGCGCCAGCAAGGCCTTGGTCTCTGTGGCGGAAAAGCCGATCTCGCCCGTCAGCGCGACATTGCCGTCCTCGGCCCGCTGGCAAGCCGGATCGAGTTCTCCGATGTTGTGGAGTTGCTGCCAGCCGTCGGAAAAGCCGACATAGCCGGCCGAACCGGTCTTCCAGGGCAGCGACGAGGCCAGCGCCAGGCAAGAGCCGCGCCCCGAGGCGAACAGCACGGGCTTTCCTTCGTGCTCGCCGACCCAGGCGGTGTTGCCCATGCCGGCATTGACCAGATGCGGCGCCAGAAGCGCGTAGACGCGGTAGTCACCGGGCATCCCTTTCAGCGCCGTGAAGGTGATTTCCTGCAGCAGCGCCGGGCGCTCCGGGTCGGCGAGGATGCGCTTTTCGATCCGCCAGGCGCCGTCATTCGCCGTGTTGACCAGCCGGTAGGCGGGCACGCCGTCCTCGAACGGTTCGATCGTATGCACGGCATCGCGTTTCTCTTCCGAAAAATAGCCGCCGGGGCCGGTGACGATCAAGCCGAGGTCGCGGGTGCAGGCGCTGTCGACGCGCGGATAGTAGACTTCGTTGAGGATGCCGTGGCTGATCGTGAACCAGATCCGGCCGGCCGGCGAAAGCGACGTTCCGACGCCACTCTTGGCGCTTGATGTCCAGCGCGCCGGGATTCCCGGGGCGCCCGGAGCAACGTTTTGCGTCACTGGCATTCTGTTTCGGTCTCCTGGCCTCCTCCCTAGACCAGGACGCGAACCCTTTACAATCATTGCACCGCAAGTTGATCGGGCGGGCCAAAGGCAGGGCAACGAACTCGGGCTGACGGGTTTCTTCGGAGCCTTCGCCCGCGCGTAGCTGACGAAGCATCAAACGAAAAACCCGCCTGTGCGGCGGGTCACTGGCGCAAATCAGCACCATGGACAAAAATGTACCATAGCTGAGGGCACGCAGTCAAGAAAAAATTCCTATACCGCCACAAGGCTGCCGACACCGCCGAGCTGTCGTCAGCTCTTTTGTCAAGCTGAGTGCGGGGCCCTATGGCCAACGGCGCCGTCGTTGACAGCGGCGGCGGCATGCGTCCACTATTTCGCGGCACGGGAGGATCGTGAAAACAATGGCGGAAGTGTCCCTGGTCCTGATCGACCGGCTGCTGGCGATATCGCGGGCGCTTGCCGGCCATATCGATCCCGGCACGGCGTTCCGCGCGACCGCCATCGAGATCGGCTCGCTCATTCCGCACGACCACATGGATCTGGCGGTGCTGTCGCATGACGGGCGCCGGCACGCCTGTTACGAAGCCGGCTTCCACACCAGCTGGAGCGAGCTTGCCCAGCATCCGCTGCCGACCGAAGTCAGCCCGATCCGCTCGGTGCTGTGGGGCGAAGTCCCCTATCTGCTCGCCGACGACGCGTTGAGCGACGAGCGGTTCCATTTCGCCACCGCTATCGACGGCCCGATCTTCGCCGCCAGGCTGCGCAGCCGCATCGTCGTGCCGCTCAGGGCGCGGGGCGGCATCATCGGCGCGCTCAACATCAGCCGGCACGAGGTCGACTGCTACACGCTTGCCGATGTCGCGGTCGCCCAGCAATGCGCCGACCTGATCGCGCCCTACATCTTCGCGCTGATCCAGACTGAGGAGGCGCGCCGCGCCATGCTGGCCGAGAGCGAGGCGCGCAACCGCGTCGAGCTGCTGCGCGTCGGCGCCTCGCAATTGACCGAAGGCATGGAGCGCGAACGCCGGCGCATGGCCATGGACCTGCATGACCAGACGCTTGCCGATCTCGCCCGCATCGCGCGCCAGCTTTCGGCGCTTCGCGGCCAGGGCGTGGCGCGGGCGGCACAGCTTGCCGATCTCGAAAAGGAGGTCGCCGGCTGCCTGACGGAACTGCGCCACATCGTCGACGACATGCGGCCGAGTGTGCTCGAACTGTTCGGCCTGCGCGACGCGGTCGAGGCGCATCTCAACCGCAGCGTCGCCAGGGCCAAGCCGCCGATCGCCGTGCGCATCGCCGACACCAGCGACGGTGGCGCCGACAGCCTGTCCGAGCCAGTGCGGACCGCGCTCTACCGGATCGTGCAGGAAGCGATCAACAATGCCGTGCGCCATGCCGCGCCGCACCGCATCGACGTGCTGCTGGCGTCGACCGCGAGCGTGCTGCGGGTGATCGTGACGGATGACGGCCAGGGCTGCGGCGCTGTTGATCCGGCCGCGTATGGCGGCATCGGCCATATGCACACGCGGGCAGCCCTTATCGGGGCGCGGCTGCGTATCGGCCAGGCCGGCCGCAAGAACGGCGGCACCCGTGTCGTCGTCGAGATCGACCGCCAGCCGTCGCGAGACCTGGCGGCGGCTGCAGCGGTTCCTGGCGAGCTCGCCGTATCGGAGGCCATGTGATGCTTGTGATGATAGCCGAGAATGACGGGCTGCACCGTAGCTTCGCGCGGCGAACGGTGGAGCAGTTGTGGCCCGGCGACGTCGAGGTCATCGAAGCGAGTGACGGCGAGGACGCCATCAACCTGGCGGCCGAACGCGAGCCACTGCATGTCGTGCTCGATTTGCAGATGCCGAAGGCGACGGGAATCGAAGTTGCCAAGGCGATCTGGAACCGCCGCGCCGGCACGCACATCCTGTTCTGGTCGAATTTCGCCGACGAAGCCTATGTGCGCGGCGTGGCGCGCATCGTGCCGCCCGGCTCGGTCTACGGCTATGTGCTCAAATCGGCGACGGAGGAGGGCATGCGGTCCGCCCTGCGCGGGGTTTTCCGCGAAGGCCACTGCATCATCGACCGCGAGATCCGCGGCATCCAGCACCGCGTGCAGGACAAGTTCGAGGGCATCACCGACGGCGAATATGAGAGCCTTATCGACATCGCGCTCGGCCTGACCGACCGGGCGATCGCGGCGCGGCGCGGCCTGTCGATCCGTGGTGCGCAGAGCCGCATCAAGCACTGCTACGACAAGCTCGGCATCGTGCCGGCGGAGGACGGCGCCGGCGATGCTTCCGTGTTCAACTCGCGGACGCGGGCGATCTATCTCGCCATGGCGCGTGGCCTGATCAACATCGACGCACTGCGCCGCGAACAGGACCGGCTCGATGCCTGGCTGGCGGAGCACTGAAACAGCGGCGGCCACGCCCCGGAACTTCCGAAGGTCCGGCGCATTGCTAGTGAACGCCAACTCGATGCCTGCGGACCCGAAGTGCGACCCTCAATCACAGATTCATGGCACCTGGTGCGTGAAAGCATAGTCGGCTTCATCAACGATAATGCGCTTAGTCATGGTGCGGCGATGGCTTTCTATGCCACCACCTCGCTGGCGCCGATCTTGCTGATCGTGGTTGCGATCGCTGGTCTCGTCTTCGGTCACGATGCCGCACAATTGGCCTTGTCCGCGCAGATATCAGGGCTGATGGGACCGGAAAGCGCCGATCTCCTCAAGACTGCCTTGGAAAGTGCATCCGGCAGCCTATACGGCACCTGGGCCGCGATCATAGGGCTGGTCACCTTGCTGGTGGCCGCGTCTGGTGTCTTCGGCGAAATGCAGCAGTCGTTGAACACAATCTGGAAGATCGAACCGCAAGGCAATTCCCTGTCGCGTCTGGTGCGGGCACGGGCCGCCAGTCTGGGGTTGGTGGCCGCGCTCGGGTTCCTGTTGCTGGTCTCTCTCATCGCAAGCGCCGCGATTTCGGCACTGGGCGCTTTCATCAACGCCCATCTGCCGTTCGGAACGATCATACTCAGCGGGATCAATGGCGTCGTTTCGTTTGCGCTTATCTCCGTGATGTTTGCCGCCATCTACAAGGTTTTACCCGATCGAACCCTGGAATGGCGCGATGTGGCAATTGGCGCTGTCGGGACCGCGGCCCTGTTCACACTGGGGAAATCGCTTATCGGCTGGTATATCGGCACCAGCGCGATTGCGTCTTCGTATGGCGCCGCCGGCGGACTGCTCGTCATACTGCTCTGGGTTTACTACTCGTCGGAAATTTTCCTTCTCGGTGCCGAGTTCACGCGGGCCTATTCCGTTCGGCACGGCAGCCGGTCCGATCTGAACACCTTGGTTCACAGCCCTCAACCCACGCAGCAAGACCCATTTCGCGCAGGGCAAAAATCCAACGCTGCCGGCGTGGTCGTGCTTGTGGCCGTAGCTTGCGCGAGCGCAACCCTGACCGCGCTTTTGCGGCGTGTTCGCCGGCCCTGATCTGACGGGCCGTCTACCTTAGCGTCTATCGCCCCGGCGGAGTGGCAAAAGCAACAGGCGGCCGTGCGCTTTGACCCGTATCGACTCGTCGGTACCGCGCCTACGCTCTACTCCAACAAGAAGACTGTATCGGGAAGCGCTCATGCCATTCGTCACCATGCGGAGTAGCACGGCTGTTCGCGCCGGGAGCCGATGATGTCGGTGTCGGCGCGTGCGCGCCATTCCGGTTTCGACGACGTCGTCGGCGATGCGACCATTGAGACGCTGGCGAGCGGCTTCGGCTTCCTCGAAGGGCCGGTCTGGCACCCTTACGAAAAATGGCTCGTCTTCTCCGACATTCCGGAAAGCCGGATGTATCGCCGCAATGCCGAGGGCGAGATCGAGCTGTTCCGCGCGCCGAGCCACAAGGCCAATGGCAACACGCTGGACCGCCAGGGGCGGCTGGTCACCTGCGAGCATGCGACGAGCCGCGTGACCCGCTCCGAGCCCAACGGCAGCGTGACCGTGCTTGCCACGCATCATCAGGGCAAGCAGCTCAACAGCCCGAACGACATCGTCGTTGCCACCGGCGGATCGATCTACTTCACCGATCCGGGCTATGGCCGGAGGGAATTCTATGGCGTGCCACGGCCACAGGACCTGCCGTTCCAGGGCGTCTACCGCATCGATGGCGACGGCGCCCGGCTGACATTGCTGGCCGACGATTTCGGGCAGCCAAACGGGCTGTGCTTTTCGCTCGACGAGTCGCGGCTGTTCATCAACGACACCGAACGCGGGCACATCAGGGTGTTCGGCGTCGAAGCCAATGGCGACCTCAATGGCGGCGCGGTGTGGGCAGTGACCGAGGGCGAGGGGCCGGGAGCGCCCGACGGCATGAAGATCGACAGCCGCGGCAACCTTTACTGCACCGGTCCCGGCGGCATCCACATTTTCGACGCGTCGGGCGCCATTCTTGGCGTCATCCGGACGCCCGAAGATTGCGCGAATTTCACCTTCGGCGACGACGATTTGCAAAGCCTCTACATCACCGCGTCGACGTCGCTGTACCGGCTCAGGGTGCGCGTGCCGGGATTGAGACTGTTTTGAGCTCGCGACAATCCGTGCTCAAATCAGAGTTGAGGCCGGGGTCAAAGCCGGTGGGAATGCAGCAGTCAACACATCTGGGAGGATAACGACATGAAGAAACTGTTCGTTCTGGGCGCTCTGGCCGCAATGCTCGCCTCGGGCACGGCGCTGGCCGACACCAGTGGCAAGAAGATCGCTTTTTCCAACAATTATGCCGGCAATTCCTGGCGGCAGGCGATGCTCGACAGCTATGGCATCGTCACCAAGAAGGCGGTCGGCGACAAGATCGTCGGCGCGGCCGACATCTTCACCACCGCCGACAAGGAGGTGCCGACGCAGGCAGCACAGGTGCAGAACCTGATCCTGCAGGGCTATGACGCGATCGTCATCAACGCCGCCTCGCCGGATGCGCTCAACGGCGCCATCAAACAGGCTTGCGATGCCGGCATCGTCGTCGTCTCCTTCGACGGCACCGTGACCGAACCTTGCGCCTACCGTGTCGTCGTCGACTTCAAGGACATGGGCAAGCAGGAAATCGAGCAGATGGCCAAGTTCCAGCCCAAGGGCGGCAATCTTCTGGAAATCCGTGGGCTTGCCGGGACCTCGATCGACGATGCCATCCATGCCGGCATCCTCGAAGGCGTCGCCGCCCATCCCGAGTTCAAGATCGTCGGTTCGGTGACCGGCGACTGGGACCAGACGACGGCGCAAAAGGCGGTGGCGACCATCCTGCCGTCGCTGCCCGACATCGTCGGCGTCGTCGACCAGGGCGGTGACGGTTACGGTGCGGCCCAGGCCTTCGCCGCCGCCGGCAAGCCGCGTCCGACCATCATCATGGGCAACCGCCAGGACGAGCTGCAGTGGTGGAAGGAACAGAAGGACAAGGACGGCTACCAGACCTGGTCGGCCTCGATCGCGCCCGGCGTGTCGTCCCTGGCCTTCTGGGTGGCGCAGCAGGTGCTCGACGGCCGCACCGACATTCCGCACGATCTGCTGGTGCCGTACCTGGCCTTCACACAGGACGATTTCGAGGCCGAGCTGCCGAAGATCCCCAAGGGCGGCGTCGCCAGCCACGAATACACGCAGGAAGACGCGATCGCGGCCATCAAAGCCAACATCAAGTGAGCCTTGAACAAGCGTTGCCCTCCGGATCATCGAGCGGATATCGTTGAGCATGCCTGAAGGGAACGCTGACATCATCAGACTGAACGGCGCCGAAAAGCATTTCGGCGCCGTTCGCGCACTGGGCGGCGTCGATTTTCACGTCGGCCCCGGCGAGTGCGTTGGTCTCGTCGGCCATAATGGCGCCGGCAAATCGACGCTGATGCACATGGTGGCGGGCACGCTGGTGCCCGACAGCGGGCAGATCGGCGTGCATGGCGACACCGAGGACAACTACTCGGTGTCGCGCGCGCAGCAGCTCGGCATACGCTGCGTGTTCCAGGAACTGTCGCTGTGCCCCAATCTCAGCGTCGCCGAGAACACGCGCATCAACCACGCTTCGCTGCGCGGATTTGGCTGGCGGCGCAAGGCGGCCGAGTTGATCGCCGCCAAGCTCGACGAGATCTTTCCGGGCCACAGCATTTCGGCGGCGGACATCGTCGGCGACCTGTCGATCGGCCGGCGCCAGATGGTCGAGGTGGCGCGCGCCTTCACCGCCACTCAGGACCGGCTCGACCTCGTCATCCTCGACGAGCCGACCTCGTCGCTCGACGCGCATACGGCGGGCCAATTGCTGGCCTTCGTGCGCCGCTTCGTTGCCGGCGGTAAAAGCTGCATCCTGATCTCGCATGTGCTGGGCGAGGTGCTGCGCAACGCCGACCGCATCGTGGTGATGCGCGACGGCAAGGTGGTTGTCGCCGACGCCGCCAGCGCCTTCAACCGCGACCGGCTGGTGACGGCGATGGGCGGCGCGGAAGCGCGCCAGAAGATTGCGGCGCAAATCGCGGCTGCCAAGCCCGCCGCCAGTCCGCTGCGGGTTCGGGCGCGGCCCGCTGCGCAGAAGGACGGCACCGACCTTGTCGCCTGTGCCGGGGAGATCATCGGCCTTGCCGGGCTGGCTGGCCACGGCCAGACTGACCTGCTGCTGGCGATCTTCGCTGCGGCGTCGCGGGCCCGAACCGGCATCGAGGTGACGGCACCTGTGGCGCTGGTCGCCGGCGACCGTCAGTCGGACGGCATTTTCCCGCAATGGTCGATTGCTGAGAATATCGGCATCCGCTCGCTGGCGCGGCTGCGCAGCGGGCTGTTGATCTCGCCGCAGCGCGAGGCGGAGCTTGCTGCATTCTGGCAAAAGAAGATCGGCATCCGCACGCCGGATATGAACAACAACATCTTTTCACTGTCGGGCGGCAACCAGCAGAAGGCGCTGTTTGCGCGTGCGCTCGGCTCGGACGCGCAGATCGTGCTGATGGACGACCCGATGCGCGGCGTCGACATCGGCACCAAGCTGGAGGTCTACGACCTCGTGCGCGAAGAGGCCGCCCGAGGCCGCACCTTCCTCTGGTACACCACGGAAACCGAAGAGCTCGACAATTGCGACCACATCTATGTCTTCAAGAACGGCCGCATCGTCGCCAATCTGCGCCGCGACGAGTTGACCGAAGAGAAGATCATCCAGTCCTCCTTCGGCGATGCGGCCTGAGATGACGGCCGCCAGCCTCGACACCGCCGCCAGGACATCCGCCGAACGTGGCGCGCTTGCCCGCGCGCGCCTGCTGCGCGGGCTGCTGCCGGCGCTGTCGCTGGCGCTGGTGCTGCTCGCCATCGCCTGGCTCAACCCGCGCGCCATCAGCTATTTCGGCTTCAGCCTGATGCTGAACCTGGCAATCCCGATCGCCCTGGCGACGATCGCGCAGATGTTCGTCATTGCCGGCAACGAGCTCGACCTGTCGATCGGCACCTTCGTCGGCTTCGTCGGCTGCGTCACGGCGACCTGGCTGAAGGACGCGCCGCTCATCGGTGCCGCCATCCTGCTCGGATCGATCGGTGTCTATGCGCTGCTCGGCGCGCTGATCCATCTGCGCAATTTGCCTTCCATCGTGGTGACGCTCGGCATGAGCTTCGTCTGGCAGGGCCTCGCCATTCTCGTTTTGCCCAAACCCGGCGGCAAGGCGCCGGACTGGCTGCTCGGGCTGATGGCGTTCAAGCCGCCTTTCGTGCCGTTCCCGATCATCGCCGCGCTGCTGATCGGCCTCATCGTTCATTTTGGCCTGATGCGCACCTCCTACGGCGTGATCCTGCGCGGGTCCGGCGGCAATCCGGCGGCACTCGGGCGCGCCGGCTGGTCGCTGCTCAAGACCAAGATCGTGCTGTTTGCGCTCGCGGGTCTGTTCGGCGTGCTTTCCGGCATGGCGCTGATCGGCATCACCACCTCGGCCGATGCCAATATCGGCAATGGCTACACGCTGCTGGCGATCGCCGGCGTCATCCTCGGCGGCGGCGAATTCGTCGGCGGCCGGGTATCGCCGATAGGTGCTGTGATCGGCGCGCTGACGCTGGCGCTGGCCGCATCGCCATTGCTCACCTTCATGCACATCCCGCCCGACTGGCAGGTGGCCGCCAACGGCGCCATCCTGATCATCGTGCTGGCGGCGCGGGTGCTGATCAGCCGCAAGGAGAGGTGAGCGATGACATCGGTGAAATCGCTGCTCACCAAACCCTGGATCTGGTCGTTCATTGGCGCGCTTCTGGTGTGGCTGGCGACGATCGCCTTCACCGGCGGTTATGGCGCCGGCGGCATGGTCACTGCGGCCCTGTCGCTTGCGGTGTTCACCGTCATTGTCGGCGTCGGCCAGATGTTCGTCATCACGCTGGGTCCGGGCAATGTCGACCTGTCGCTGCCGGCCAATATCGGCCTTGCCAGCGCCGTCGCGATGAAAGTGATGGACGGCAACGATTCCATGATCGCGGTCGGGCTGCTGGCGGCGCTTGCCTGCGGGGCGGCGATCGGCGCCGCCAACTATCTGCTGATCTGGGCGCTGCGCATCCCGCCGATCATCGCCACTTTGTCGGCCAGCTTCATCATCCAGTCGATCGACATCAGCTACGGCCGCGGGCTGCAGATCAAGCCGCCGCCCGGCTTCGCCGATTTCGCCAACTGGCAGATTTCAGGCATTCCGGTGCTGGCGATCCTCACCGTGCTGTTCACCATCGGTGCGGCCATCGCCCTGCAGCGTATGATCTATGGCCGCTCGGTGCTGGCGATCGGCCAGAATATCCGCGCCGCCTGGCTCGCCGGCGTCAATGTCGGCCGCATCCGTTTCCTCACCTACACGCTGTCGGGCGCGCTCGGCGGCATCGACGGGGCGCTGCTCGCCGGTTATTTCCGCGGCGCCAATGTCGACATCGGCAATGAATATCTGCTGGCCTCGATCGCCGTCGTCGTCATCGGCGGCACGTCGGTAGCCGGCGGCAAGGCCAATGTGCCTGGCGTGTGGGGCGCGGCGCTGTTCCTGGTGCTGCTTTTGACCATGCTCAACACGTTTGGGGTGAGTGCCGGGGTGCGATTGCTGCTCACGGGGCTGATCATTGTCGGGGTGATCACGGCGGCGGGCGGGCAGAAGGCGCCGCGGTAGCGGGAGCAGGACGCCGACGCTGGCGGGACAGCACCCCCCTCTGGCCTGCCGGCCATCTCCCCCGCAAGGAGGGAGATCGGCAGCTTCGCCGTTTCGTCCGCCTTTCAACGTTGAAAATTGGGAAGGCCGTCGTGACGTCCGATCTCCCCCCTTGCGGGGGAGATGCCCGGCAGGGCAGAGGGGGGTGTGAAGGATCGCTACTTCGGCGATGATGGCAGCCGGGCACCTCGAGCCGCTAATCATTGTGCCAGGCCTCCCTCTGGTTTCCATCCACGTCATAGCGCTGTAAATCCAATCGCGCGGCTGCAGGCCGTTCACCATTGTCCGGAGGTTTGCGTGTCCGATTTTGTGAAGGTCAGCCGCGACGGCGACGTCGCCGTCGTCACTATCGACAACCCGCCGGTCAACGCGCTGAGCTTTCATGTCCGCGAACCGCTGATGCAGGCGCTGGTTGAGCTGCGGGATGATGCTTCGGTTGCCGCCATCGTCATTGCATGCGCCGGCCGGACCTTTGTCGCCGGCGCCGACATCACCGAATTCGGCAAGCCGATGGAACAGCCCGAGCTACGCGCCATTGTGGCTGTGCTGGAGACCATCGCCAAGCCGACGGTCGCCGCCATCCATGGCACCGCGCTCGGCGGCGGGCTGGAGCTGGCGCTGGGCTGCCATTTCCGCGTCGCCGATGCCGGCGCCAAGCTCGGCCTGCCGGAGGTGAAGCTCGGCCTGTTGCCGGGGGGCGGCGGCACGGTGCGGCTGCCGCGCCTGGTCGGCGCGCTGAAGGCCTTGAAGATGGTCGTTTCCGGTTTACCGGTCGGTGCGACCGAGGCGCATGCCGCCGGTCTCGTCGACGCCGTCTTTGAAGGCGATCTGGCCACCCATGCCGTGAACTTTGCCAGGGAAATAGCCCGCAAGGGTGGTCCCTTCACGTCGGTGCGCGATCGCAATGAGGGGCTCAAGGAGACCGACCTCGCGGCTTTCGACGCCGAGGCTGCGGATCTTGCCAGGAAAGCGCGCGGGCTCGAGGCGCCGATCGCCTGTGCGCTGTCGGTGCGCAATGCCGTCATGCTGCCCTTCGATGCGGCGCTGGCGGCGGAGCGTGCGCTGTTCGTCAAGCTGGTCGCCAGCGACCGGTCGCGGGCGCAGCGCCATGTGTTCTTCGCCGAACGTGAGGCGGCAAAGCTTCCCGGAAAAGACATCGTCAAGCGCAGGATCGCCCGCGTCGGCGTCATCGGCGCCGGTACGATGGGCGGCGGCATCGCCATGGCCTTCGCCAATGGCGGCTACCCGGTCACCATGCTGGAAACCAGCCATGAGGCGCTGCAGCGCGGGCTGGCGACCATCGACAAGAACTACTCGGTGTCCGTCACGCGCGGCTCGCTGACGGCAGATGCCAAGCGCGAGCGCCTCGCCCTGTTCAAGGGCTCCACCGACTATGCCGATCTCGCCGATTGCGACCTGATCGTCGAGGCGGTGTTCGAGGACATGGCGGTCAAGAAGGAGGTTTTCGGCAAGCTGGAAGCCGTGGCCAAGCCAGGCGCGATCCTCGCCACCAATACCTCCTATCTCGACATCAACGAAATCGCCGCCTCGACCTCGCGGCCGCAGGATGTGCTCGGCCTGCATTTCTTCTCGCCGGCCAATGTCATGAAGCTCTTGGAGATCGTGCGCGCCGACAAGACCGCGCCCGATGCGCTTGCGACCGTCGTCGACCTAGCGCGGCGGATCGGCAAGGTGGCCGTTGTGGTTGGCGTCTGCCACGGCTTCGTCGGCAACCGCATGCTGGCCGCGCGCGGCTCGGAATCGGAAGCGCTTCTTCTGGAAGGCGCGACGCCCAGCCAGATCGACCAGGTCTTCACCGATTTCGGCTGGCCGATGGGGCCTTTCCAGATGGGCGATCTCGCCGGTCTCGACATTGGCTGGCGCAACCGCAAGGCGCGTGGCCTGTCGGCCGTGATCGCCGACACGCTGTGCGAACAAGGACGTTTCGGCCAGAAGACCGGCCGGGGGTTCTATCTCTACGAGAACGGTTCGCGTACCCCGGCCCCGGATCCGGAGGTCGAGGTGCTGATCCGCGACAAGGCCGCCGAGAGGGGCATCGCGCCGCGCGCGATCAGTGCGGAAGAAATCATCGAGCGCACGCTTTACCCCCTGATCAACGAGGGCGCCAAGATCCTGGAGGAAGGCATAGCGGCCCGTGCGTCCGACATCGATGTCGTCTGGGTCAATGGCTACGGCTTTCCCATGGGCAAGGGCGGACCGCTGTTCTGGGCTGGCCTTGAAGGCCCGGGCAAGATTATCGAGCGGCTCGAGTACTGGCATCAGCGGACGGGCAAGGATGTGTTCAAGCCAGCGCCGTTGCTGAAGCGGATGGCCGAGACCGGATCGTGGGAAGCCGGCGCAACAGCCTGATCAAACGGCGGACTGAGGGGGTGGTAGGAATTATCGTATCCGCGCGTCGATGATCTCGACGAAACGTGCGAACAGGCCGGCCTGCGACTTGATCTTGAGCTTGCGATAGATGTTGCGCCGATGGACCTTCACGGTGCCCGGCACGATGCGCATGGCCCTGGCGATCGATTCCGTCGAATGCCCTTGCAGCACCAGGTCAACGACATGCTTTTCGCGTGGCGTCAGCGACAGGCTTTGCCAGATATGGGCGCGGTCGAACTCGTTGACTGGAGCGGTCGTCTCGTCCTGCTGCGCCTCTGCCGGTTCGTCGGTCGGAAGGATAGGCCAGCGCAGCCTGGCGAAGCTGATCACCGCCGGCGCCATGTCGCGCAGCAACCTGGCATCGGCGGTGCCGAACGGGCCCGAGGCGCGCAGCCGCATCAGCGACAGCACCAGCGCATCCTTGCCCGGCAACGGCACGAAGAAGCCGACCTCCTCGGCCAGCCTGGTCTGGCTGTAGTAGGAGCGGAAATACTCGCTGGCATAGAAACGGTCCGGCGCCAGTTCGCGCATGCGCCAGAACCCTTCCTTGCGCTCGACCGCAGCGTGGTGGAACGGGTCGAGCAGATACGGCCCCTCCTGATAGAGCGCGACGAAGACGTGGCTTTCGGCCGGCGAGAAGGTTTCGAACAGCAGCGGCGGGCGCGCCGCGCCGCGATAGCCGAACACCACGCAGTGGTCGAAGCTGACATGGAGCCGCAGCCAATCGACCAGCGCATTGCCGAACAGGTCGCCGCTGGTCTCCCGCGTCGCCGCGACGAGCGTGGCGAGCTGGCTGTATTCGTCGCTGCGGGACAATCCATACCCCCTTAAACGAGAAAATAGATCAGATATACCACCTCAGAGGTATATACTAGCCGCCATTGGCTCTGGTAGCGTCCCGATATTGCCCTGTTGCTGGAGCCATCAGCCTTGACCGCAGTGCCCGACATCGAGTTTCGCGGCGTCACCAAGCGCTATGGCGCGGTGACCGCGGTCAGCGGCATCGATCTCGCTGTCCCGCCCTCCGCCTTTGTCGCGTTGCTCGGGCCGTCCGGCTGCGGCAAGACCACCTGCCTGCGCATGATCGGCGGCTTCGAACAGCCGAGCGAAGGCCGGGTGTTCATTCGCGGCCAGGACATGGCCGGCACGCCGCCCTACCGGCGGCCGGTCAACATGGTGTTCCAGCAATACGCGCTGTTTCCGCATCTCGATGTCGAGGACAATGTCGCCTACGGGCTACGCCAGGCGCGGCCAAGGCTATCGTCACGCGAGATCGCCTCAAGGGCGGGCGAAGCGCTCGAAATGGTGCGGCTCGCCGGCTATGGCCGCCGCAAGATCCACGAGCTGTCCGGCGGCCAGCAGCAGCGTGTGGCGCTTGCCCGTGCGCTGGTCAACAAGCCGGCCGTGCTGTTGCTCGACGAGCCACTGGCGGCGCTAGACAAGAAGCTCCGCACCGATATGCAGATCGAGCTGCAGAACCTGCAGCGCGAGATCGGCATCACCTTCGTGCTGGTCACGCACGACCAGGAGGAAGCGCTGTCGATGAGCGATTTCGTCTGCGTCATGAATGGCGGCCGCATCGTCCAGCTCGGACAGCCAAGCGAGATCTATGACGAACCGGCCGATTTGTTCGTCGCCGATTTCGTCGGCAAGACCAATCTCTTGAGCGGTACCGTCGCCGGACATTCGGGCGATCTGGTGGAGGTGGCGCTTGCAGACGGCACCGTCATTGCAGCGCGCAAACGAACCGCCCTGCAGCAAGGCGAGGCCGTTTCGGTCAGCCTGCGTCCTGAATCGCTCAGTCTCGGCGCTCAGACAGGCGGCCCATTCAAAGGCGTCGTCCGCAACCGGATCTTCCTGGGCTCGACGGCGGAATACGCGATCGAGGTCCAGGGCATCGGAACGCTGCTGGCCAAGGCCGATCACCTGATCGGCCACGGCAATCTCTTCAAGCCGGGTGAACCCGTCGCCATCGGCTTTGCCTCCGGAACGCCGCTGGCGTTTGCGGAGACCAAGAACAACGGGGCCAACCAGAGGGTAGATAAACATGTCGAAATCATATCGTGACGGACTGCCGATAAGCCCTGAAAACTTCGTCGACCAGCTGATGCGCCTCAAGCGCGGCTCGATCGGCCGCCGCGACTTTCTTGGCCTCACCGGCCTTGGGATTGCGACGGCGGTGATGGCGCGCGAGATCGGCATCATGCCGACACCGGCCTTTGCCGCCGAGAGCCTTGGCGACCGCATGTCGATCGCCACCTGGCCGAACTATCATGACCCGGCGACCTTCGAGAATTTCAAGAAGGACACCGGCGTCGCCGTCGAGGTCAATGTCTTCGGCTCCAACGAGGAGATGCTGGCCAAATTGCAGGCCGGCGCTTCGGGCTGGAGCCTGTTCGTACCGACCAACTACACGATCTCGACTTACAAGAAACTCGGCATCATCGAGCCGCTGGAGATGGCGAAGCTGCCGAATTTCGATGGCTCGCAGGAGGATCCGCGCTTCACTGGGGAAGGCACGATCGAAGGGGTGACCTACGCGGTGCCGAAGAACTGGGGCACCACCGGCTTTGCCGTCAACACCAAGAAGCTGACCAAGCCGATGACGAGCTGGAAGGAGTTCTGGGACACCGCCATGGCCGAAGGCGACAGCCGCACCATGGTGCACGACTACCAGCTGACCACGATCGGCAATGCGCTGAAATATTACGGCTACTCGTTCAACTCGCTCAAGCAGGACGAACTGGCCAAGGCGGAGGAACTGCTGCTGAAGGTCAAGCCGCATCTGTTCGCGGTCTCCTCCGACTACCAGCCGGGCATGCGCGCCGGCGACGCCTGGATGACGATGTGCTGGACGAACGATGGCGCGCAGCTGCATCGCGACATTCCGGAGATCGCCTATGTGCTGGGCAAGGAAGGCGGCGAGATCTGGACCGATTTCTACGCCATTCCGAAGGATGCGCCGAACAAGCCGGCCGGCTACGCCCTGCTCAACTATCTGATGAATCCGCAGGTGGCGGTGAAGGAGCACCTGGCCAATGGTGCGCCCTCGACCGATGCGCGGGTCAACAAGCTGCTGCCGAAGGAAGTGCTCGACAATCCGATCCTCTATCCGGCGGCCGACCTGTTGACGCCGCTGGAATTCGGCGCGGCGGCAACGCTGACGGATCCCGGCCGCGCCGAGCTGATGGCGCGCTTCAAGTCGGCCTGAGCGACGGCCTCGAATTCGATTCGGATAATTTGACCGGCGGGTTCATACCCGCCGGCACGGGGCAAATCTCTCCATGCACGGCAGCCGTCTTCGCAGGAATTTTCTGACCGCCATGCTGCTCGGTCCGGCGACTGCGTGGCTGGTGGTGTTTCTGGTGCTGCCGTTCATCGCCATCGCCGTGTTCAGCGTCGGGGAGCGGGCGCCGGAAGGCGGCTATCAGGCGGCTTTTACCTTCGCGCAATATGCCAATCTTCCAGCGCGGGCGACCGCCTTCTGGAACACGATGGTGCTGGCGCCGATAGGGGCGCTCGCCTGTCTGCTCGTCGCTTATCCCGTTGCCTATTATCTCGCCTTGCGCGCACCGCAGCGCTGGCGGCTGATCCTGCTGGCGCTGGTCGTCATCCCGTTCTGGACCAGCCTCCTGATGCGGACCTATGCCTGGATGTATGTGCTGGGCGGGCGCGGCATCCCGGCTCTGCTGTCCTATATCGGTTTCGAGGATATCAGGCTGATCAACACGCCGGGCGCGGTGCTGCTCGGCATCGTCTATGGCTACCTGCCGCTGATGATCCTGCCGATCTATGTCAGCCTTGAGCGGCTCGACCGCAGGCTGCTGGAAGCCTCCGCCGATCTCGGCGCGACGCCGCTCTCGACCTTCCTCGGCGTGACCCTGAAACTGTCGCTGCCGGGCGTGATGACCGGCTTCTCGCTGGTCATGATCCTGCTGCTCGGCGAATATCTGATCCCGACGCTGCTTGGCGGCGGCAAGGTGTTCTTCATCGGCAACGCACTGGTCGACCTGTTCCTGCAATCGCGCAACTGGCCGTTCGGATCGGCCATCGCGATCACGCTGGTGCTGGTCTCGGTGGTGGTGCTGATTGCCGCCAACCGCATTTCGACCCGGGTTTCGGGCGCTCGCCGGGTGGATTTGATCTGATGCGCACCTTCGTCATTGCCGTCTTCGCTTTCCTCTATCTGCCGATCGCCCTGGTCGTGCTGTTCTCCTTCAATGCCGGCCGCCATGCCAGCGAGTTCACCGGCTTTTCGGTTCAGTGGTACGGTACGGCGCTGGCGAACCCGTTCCTGGTCGAAGCGCTGAAGAACAGCCTGTTCATCGCTACCACCAGCGCCTTGCTGGCGGCGTTGTGCGGCACTGCGGCGGCACTCGGCCTGGCGCGTGTCGGCATCAGAACACGCGCGGTCTTCGATGCGCTTCTGGGCGCCGCGATCGTCGTTCCGGGCGTCGTCATCGGCATTTCGACGCTGGTCGCGCTCGTCCAGCTGTTCACGGTCGTCAATCCGTTCCTCGCCTCGATCTGGCCCGACGACCAGCCGCCGCGCCTCGCGCTCGGTTACGGCTCGATCATCGCAGCGCACGGCCTGTTCTCCATGGCGCTGGTGACGATGATCGTCGGCACGCGGCTCGGCAGCCTCGACCGCAATCTGGTCGAGGCGTCGAGCGATCTCTACGCCACGCCGTTGACGACGTTCCGCTCGATCGTGCTGCCGCAGATCATGCCGGCCATCGTTGCCGGCTTCCTGCTCGCCTTCACGTTTTCCTTCGACGATTTCATCATCGCCTTCTTCGTCGCCGGGGCGCAGACGACGCTGCCGATCTATGTCTTCGCGTCGATCCGGCGCGGCGTGACGCCGGAGATCAATGCCATCGCGACGATCGTGCTCGTCGCCTCCGTGCTGCTCGTGGTGCTTGCCCAATGGCAATTGCGCCAGCGCAAGCCGTCGAACTGAAAGTCGCATCATGATCCTCAAAGACCGCATCGCCGTGGTGACAGGCGCCGGCTCCGGCATCGGGCGCGCCGGCGCCATGATCATGGGCAGGGAAGGCGCGGTGGTCGTCATCGCCGACAGGGATCAGGCCGCTGGCGAAGCAACGGCTTCGGAGATGCGGGCAATGGGCGGGCAGGCCGAGGCGATCGCGACCGATGTCGCGGACGATGGGGCGCTGGAAAAGCTCATTGCCGGCACGATCGAGAGGCACGGGCGCATCGACATCCTGCACAATCACGCCGGCATCCAGGTCGGGGGAACGCTGACCGAGGTCGAGGTCGGCGGCATGGACGCGTCATGGCGGGTCAATGTGCGGGCGCAGTTCCTGGCGGCCAGGATGGTCATGCCGTCGATGATCGCACGAGGCAACGGCGTCATCCTGAACACCGCCTCCAATTCGGGTGTGTTCTACGACCGCGAGATGATCGCCTACGCCACCTCCAAACACGCGGTGGTGGCAATGACGCGGCAGATGTCGCTCGACTATGCCCGGCACAATGTCCGCGTCAACGCGCTCTGTCCGGGCTGGGTCGACACGCCGTTCAACGAACCGTTCATCGCCCAGATGGGCGGACGCCAGGCGATCGAAACCTATGTCCGCACCAAGATTCCGATGGGACGCTGGGCCAGCGCCGATGAGATCGCGGAAGCGATCCTGTTCCTCGTCTCCGACCGCTCATCCTTCATGACCGGCCAGGCGCTGGTGATCGACGGCGGTGAAAGTATCGGCTGAGACTTGTGCTTTCGTCACCAACCTCCTTTATTTCAGCGCCTTTCCAATACACTGCTCTACGACCTTCCTGGTGCCGCTGGTCGGCTGATAGGACTATGGTCCGGCCGGCATGGGACTTCAGTGCCATGGCCGATCAAGAGCGTTGATTTGTGTTTAATATCAAATGGTTATGGTGCCGGCGGGTTGTCAGATCGCGTATTGAGACAACATTTGTCTAAAGTTTACTCTGTACAATTAGTAATTCCTCATACGACGGTCGCCTAGCGGTTGGGCGAAGGGCGGCGATTCCCCGAGGAGATTACCATGACAAACCGAAAAACTCTGTTCGCGGCGCTTGCCGCATTGGCGCTTCTGGCATCTCCGGCGATAGCCGGCGGCAACGGCCACGGCGGCGGCAATGGCGGTGGCAATGCCGGCGGCAACGGCAACGGCGGGGGAAATGCCGGCGGTAACGGCGGCAATAGCAATGGCAAGAGCGGCGCTTCGCACGGCAAGTCTTCCTCGGCTCGGGGGCAGGTGGCAAAGGCCAAAACGGATGACACCACGGTCGACAAGACCACAAAGGTCTCGTCGGTTCCCAAGGAGAAGAACATCCACGCCAAGCTCGGCCGGCTGAACTCGCTTCAGCGCAACATCAACGCCTATATGAACTCGAAGAGCAAGAAGTTCGCCGCCATCCAGGCTTTCGTGACGCAGTCCGCGAAAGCCAAGGTCGCCGAGGCCGCCGCTGAGGCGGCCCAGGAGAAGCTGGATGCGCTGAATTCTCAGTTGACCGCGCTGACGTCGCTGACGCCCGAGCAGATTGCCGCCATGACGCCCGAGGATCAGGCGGCCTTGCCTGGGAAGATAACGGATCTGCAGGCCGAAATCACTGCCCAGGAGGCAGAGGTCACCGCCGCCAATGAGGCGGCTGCCGCGGCAGAGGTCGGCACCGATGATGCATCGCTCGACGCGGCACTGACGGACATGGCCAACAAGCCGGTCGACGACGACGTCACGGCCTGGGCCCAAGGGGTCCTTGCCGGCAAGATCGACCAGACGGCTGCCGCGATGGAAGCAGAAACGACGCCGTAACGACTTGCCGTTGAAACGGCAGTAGCCAATCGAAGAAAGATGCCGCCGGACTTCGCCCGGCGGCATCTTTCTTTTTCCCGGCCATGGACTGGCATCCGGAGCTGGCGAGGTTCGAAACACTCAGACGTGCTTGCGGCCGCCGGTCGCGCGGAACCAGCTGTCGGGATAGGGATACCACCATTCCTGGATTGTCGGTTTGTGGTCGATGATCACCATTTTGGAGCGGCGGAAGGCATCCAGCCCCTGGCGGCCAAGCTCGCGGCCGAGGCCCGAGGCCTTCCAGCCGCCGAAGGGCAGGGCATCATTGTCAATCAGCGGGTTGTTGACCCAGACCATTCCGGCTTCGAGCCGTTCAGCCGCCTCGTGGGCTTCGGCCAGATCGGTGGTGAAGACAGAGGCGCCGAGCCCGAACGGGCTGTCATTGGCAAGCCGGATCGCCTCATCGAAATCCCTGACCCGGCAGATGGCGGCGACCGGTCCAAAGCATTCCTCGCGCACGATGGCCATGTCCGGGGTGACGCCGGTCAGGATCGTCGGCTCGTAGAACCAGCCGGTGTTGTGCGCAGGCGGGATGCGTCCGCCGGTGATCGCCTCGGCGCCGTGGGCAATGGCATCGTCGACAAGACGCATAACCTTGGCCCGCGCGGCTTCGCTGACCATCGGGCCGATCTCGGTCTTGTCCATGCCATTGCCGATGCGCAGGGCACGCGTCTTTTCGGCGAACAGCGCGACGAAACGATCATGAACGGCATCGACCACGAAGAAGCGCTCGGCCGAGGTGCAGACCTGGCCGGTAAGGTGGAAGGCCGCGGTGACACTGCCGGCCGCCGCTACATCGAGCGGCGCGTGTTGGCTGATGATAAGCGGATCGGCGCCGCCGGCCTCGATGACGCAAGGCTTCATGCGTTCGGCGCAGGCCACCGCCACCGCCTTCCCGGCGGCGACCGAGCCGGTGAAGGCAACCGCGTGGGTGCGTTCGGAGGCGATCAGCGCTTGCGCCGTGGTCGCTCCACCAGGCAGGCAGGAGACCAGCCCCTCCGGCAGCGAGCGGAACACGGTCATGTAGTCCAGCGTCGACAGCGTCGTCGCCTCGGCCGGCTTGATGATGCAGGCATTGCCGGCGGCGAGTGATGCGGCGACCGTCCAGCACATCAGCAGGATCGGAAAATTGTAGGGCATGATGTGGACGGAGACGCCATAGGGCTCGTAGCGCGCATACTGGAACGAACCGGCCTGTGTCGTGCCGGCGATCTTGCCGGCATCGTCGCGCGCCATCTCGGCGTAGTAGCGGAAGATCGGCGCGCAGTTGGCGATCTCGCCGATCGCTTCGGGGTAGGGCTTGCCCATCTCGCGCACCATCAGCTCGGCGCAGCGGGTGAAGTCCGCCGCCTCGATGGCGTTGGCGACGGCATGCAGGTGCTTGGCGCGGCTCTTGGCGTCGAACTTTTTCCAGGCGGCCTGCGCCCTGGTCGCCGCCGTGAGCGCGGCATCGATCTCGCCGTCGGTGGCCGCAGCGATCGCCCCGACGGTTTCCAGCGTCGCCGGATCGATCACCGGTTTGCTCGCGCCGGCCATCGGCTGGTAATCCGGATTGACGAAGAAGGTCGGCCGGTCAGGGGAGAAATCCATGGACATCCTCTCGGATCCGCTCAGCGGATCATGTAGACCTTCTTGATCGTCTCATGGACGGTGCAGACGCCCTTCCAGTCCTGCGGGAAGAAGGCCGCCGTGTCCGGTTCGATCTCGATGACTTCGCCGGATTCATGCACATAGGTGCAGCGCCCTTCGAGGAAGTGGCAGAACTCGTCGCGGGTGACATGGCAATGCCATTTGCCTGGTGTGCAGACCCAAAGCCCGCATTCGGAGCGGCCCTCCGGCCCCTTGTGCAGCAGCTTGCCCGATGTGTGGGACTGGCCCTCGATCATGGTCGGGATGACACCCCAGTCGACGAGGTCGGTAATAGTGAGCGGGGATTTCATGATGGGTGTGGTCATATCGATTTCCTTGAAAAGGGGGCTCACCGGCACATGAAGGCCTTGGTCAGCGTTTGCGTGATGATGGAGATGCCGGTCCAGCCGGCGGGAAAGAACACAAGCGTGCCGGCCTCGACCGGGATCTCTTCGCCGTCGTCATGGATATAGCTGCCACGGCCTGAGAGGAAATGGCAGAACTCGTCGGCGCCAAACGTGACCTTGCGCGTGCCCGGCGTACACGACCACAGGCCGCATTCGCTCGATCCGTCCGGGTTCTGGGACAGGATCCTGCCCGAGGCGCGCGGCGAACCGGAGAGCGTGTTGCTGCCCGCGCCCCAGTCCTCCAGTTCCACGCTCGAGGCCTTCGGCCAGTGCGGTGTCGGCATGTCGTTAAGCTCCGTGGTCAGGCCAGCATGTAGACGTTGCGCATGGTCTCATGCACGGTGCATTCGCCTGTCCAGCCAGCCGGGAACATGACCACAGTCCCGGCGGAGATTTCTATCAGCTCACCGACATCTGACCGGTAGGTCGCGCGGCCGGTGACGAAATGGCACAATTCGTCGCGCGGGATATTGAGGCGCCAGCGCCCCGGCGTGCACACCCAAATGCCGGATTCCGGCTGGTTGTTCGGGCCCTTGTGCACGAGCCTGCCGGTCGAGTGCGAAGTGCCTGACAATGCGTCGGGTTGGGCGCCCCAGTCGACGAGATCGGTTCGGGTGGAGGCGTGGTGGAGGTGTGGTGCGGAGGAGGTCATGCGGAGGCTTCTGCGCGATGGTTGCTATTCATATGCTGCGCCAGGGCACCCCCCTCTGGCCTGCCGGCCATCTCCCCCGCAGGGGTGGAGATCGGATGTCGTCTCGACTTTCGCCAATCACCGGGATTGCAGAGTGAGACCCTGTGGCGAAGCTGCCAATCTCCCCCCTTGCGGGGGAGATGGCCGGCAGGCCAGAGGGGGGTGCTCAGGCTCGGCGTATCAACGACTTCAATCACAGCAGCGCCTCCAACAAACCCGCCGCCTTTTCCGGCCCATTCTGCCCCTGCATCTGTGCCGATGTCTTGGCCAGCTTTGCCTTCATCTTCGGGTCGGTCAGACAGGCCTCGATCATGGCAACCAGCTCGGCATCGGTCCAGTCGTAGCGCGGCATGCCGAAGCCGTGGCCGGTCTCCTCGACGCGGGTGGCGTATCGTGACCGTCCCAGACATAGGGCATAATGATCGCCGACTTGCCGAAATAGAGGCACTCTGTGAACGAGTTGTTGCCGCCGTGGTGAATAACAGCGTCGACCTGCGGGATGACCGAAGGCTGCGGGAACCAGCTCTCGACGATGACATTGCCGGGCACGTCCGTGTACTGGTCTTTGTAGCCGCCGACATTGACCAGCGCCCGGTAGCGCGTCATGCCCAGCGTCGCGATGATGCGCTTCAGCAGCTCGACATCGCCGGCGCCGAGACTGCCGAAGGAGACATAGAGCAGCGGCCCGTCGTTATTTTCAGCGAAGGTCGGCACCGTGTAAGGCTTCTCCTGCCGCACGCAGCCTTCCAGGTACTGAAACTTGGCCGGGTCGAGTGGATGGCGGCGCTTGAACTTTGCCGCTTCGGGATAGAGCAGCAGGTTCAGATGGGGCGAGGCCTCAAAGAACTGGCCGATCGGATAGGACGCCTCGTTGTTGGCAGTCAGGAAGGCGTTGAAGTCCTCATGGATCGGCTCGATCACCGCGTTGAAATGGTCGCGGTAGCGCTGATGCCCGGCATGGTCGTTTTCGCCGCAGCCGGAGAGATGCGGCGGGATGTCCTCGTCCTCGATTTCGTTTTCCGAGCAGGAAATGACCCGCACCCACGGCTTGCCGTACTGCTTGATAGCCGGGAACAGGATGACGTTGTCGACGCAGATCACATCCGGCTTGATGGCTGAGAGAACGTGCGGCAGATCCTTCTGCGCCCATTTGGCGCTGTCGACGATCGCCGTCCAGCAATCCTTGACGTAATTGTCGACCTGGTCGTAGGGCGATTTGCGGAAGTTGGGGATGTGGCCGTTGATGAAATCCTCCCAGAATTTGGCCATCTGCTCTGGCGGCATCGGCTCGGACAGGTTCACCGGATGGGCCTCGAAGCCGTAGCCCTTGTAGACGTCGACGAAGCCGGGATCTGACAGGAACACCGCTTTGTGGCCGCGTGCCTCGACCGCCTGGGCGATGCCGACGGAATTGAGCGCCGGGCCATAAGCTGCTTCTGGAAAAAACGCGATCGTCTTCTGCGCCATCAGGCCTCTCCTTTATTCTGCGAAAACTCTGACATCGGCGGCGTCCCAGCCGAGTTCGACCTGATCGCCCGATGCGACCGGCCGGCGGTCTGCGGCATCAGCGGTGACGCGCACCAGGAACGGCTTTGGCGACAGGCCCGTGCGGACATGCAACTGCAGGTCGAGCCCCTGATAGGCCAGCGCCTCGACCGTGCCGGTGGTGCGGTTGGCGGTTTCACCCGACGGGAACAGCCGGATGCGTTCGGGCCGCACCGACGCGACAGCGGATGCGCCGATGGAGAGCGCGGCAGGAACCTTGCCGGATATCCGCGTGCCATTCGCGGCGACAACCCCATCGGTGGCGGCCTTGCCCGGCACAAAATTCATCACGCCGATGAAGTCGGCGACGAAACGGTCGGCCGGATGCTCATAGATCGCGTGCGGCGTGTCGCATTGCAGCAGCTTGCCGTCCTTGAGCACCGCCATGCGGTCGGCCATGACGAGCGATTCTTCCTGGTCGTGGGTGACGATGACGAAGGTGATGCCGACCTCGTGCTGCAGGCGCTTCAATTCCAGCTGCATGGCGCCGCGCAGTTTCTTGTCGAGCGCGCCAAGCGGCTCGTCGAGCAGCAGCAGACGGGGCCGTTTGACCAGCGCGCGGGCGAGCGCGACGCGCTGCTTCTGGCCGCCCGACAGCTGCTCCGGCTTGCGGTCGGCGAAGGGGACCAGCTCGGTTGTCGCCAGGATGGCGTCGACGCGGGAGTGGATTTCTGGCGCCGGCAAGCGCTCCATCTCCAGGCCGTAGGAGACATTGGCGCGGACGCTCATATGCGGAAACAGCGCGTAAGACTGGAACATCAGATTGACCGGCCGCTTGTTGGGCGGGGTTTTCGCAATGTCGTGACCGTCGAGCAGGATGCGCCCGCCACTAGGCGTCTCGAAGCCGGCCAGCATGCGCAGCAGCGTGGTCTTGCCGCAGCCCGACGGGCCGAGCAGTGCGAAGAACTCATTCTCGCGGATGTCGAGCGAGATGCCGTCGACAGCCGTCACCCGGCCGAAATTCTTCGACACCTTGTCGATGGCCAGCAGCGTGCGCGGTTCGCTCATTGGCCTATGATCCCACGGTTGAGCCGCTGCGACAGGGTCAGCGCGGTGATCGAGACCGCCATGACGATGGTCGCCAGTGCGTTGATCTCCGGCGTGATGCCGAAGCGGATCATCGCGTAGATCTGCATCGGCAGCGTCGTCGAGGAGCGGCCGGCGCCGGCGGTGAAGAAAGCGATGATGAACTCGTCGACCGAGAGCGTGAAGGCGAGCAGCGCGCCTGCGATCACCGCCGGCGCGATGACCGGCAATGTCACCCGCCTGAAGGTGGTGAGCGCGGAGGCGCCGAGATCGGCGGAAGCCTCGACGATCGACCAATCAAAACTCTTCAGCCTGGCGCGCACCACCGAGCAGACAAAGGCAAGGTTGAAGACGACATGGGCGAGGATGATGGTGTGCAGGCCCATGGTCAGGTTGAGCATGGAGAAGAACGAAAGCAGCGCGATCGCCAGGACGATGTCGGGAATGATCATCGGTGCGAAGATCAGCGCTTCGAGTCCCCTGCCATATTGCCGGCGCATCTCGATGCCGATCGCCAGCAGCGTGCCGAGCAGAGTGGCGATCGCGGTCGAGACCAGCGCCACGATCAGCGTGTTGAGCGCAGCGGAGAGGATCGCCGAATTGCCGGCCAGCGAGGCATACCATTTCAGCGAAAAGCCCGACCATGCCGTCGGCAGCCCGCCTTCGTTGAAGGACAGCGCCACCAGCACGGCGATCGGGATGTAGAGGAAAGCGAAGACGAGGCTGAGCACGAGCCAGAGCGTGCGCCGCGTGGCGGGAGAGCGCTCAGCCATCGGTGTCTCCGCCGGCTTGCGCGGCGTGGCCCGAGGCGCGATTGGCGGCGAGCGCCTGCGCCATCAGCACCAGAAGCATGATGGCGATCAGCGCCATCGCGAGCGCGGCGCCGAACGGCCAGTCGTTGGCGGTCAGGAACTGGTCGTAGACGAGGTTGCCGATCATCTGGAAGCGGCCGCCGCCGAGCAGCGCGGGCGTGACGAAATTGCCGATCGACAGCACGAAGACGAACACCGCGCCGGCAGCAATGCCGGGCACGGTCAGCGGCAGGATGACACGGCGGAATGTGGTCATGGCGGAGGCGCCGAGGTCGCGCGAGGCCTCGGCGAGTTCCGGGTTGAGGCGAGACAGTGGCGCGTAGCAGGCGAGGATGACAAAGGGCAAATAGTTGTAGATCAGGCCGGCGATAACGGCGCCTTCGGTGTAGAGCATCGACGGTGGCTCGCCGGTGTAGCCGAACCAGCGCAGCAACTGGGTGATCAATCCTTCGCGGTTGAGCAGCACGATCCAGGCATAGGTGCGGATCAGGTAGTTGGACCAGAAGGGCAGCACGGCGAAGAACAGGAACACCGGCTGCAGCCGGCGGGGTGCCGCTGATATCGCATAGGCGGCGGCGTAGCCGATCACCACCGCGATCAGCGTCGCGGTGCCGGCGATGCGCGCCGAGTTGAGGAAGATGCCGGCATAGAGCGGGTCGAAGACCAACCCGAAATTCTCCAGCGTAAAGGTGTATTCGATGCCGCCATAGATACCGCGCCGGAAGAAGGCGAGCGCCAGCACCAGCGCGCACGGCACCACCATCAGTGCGGTCAGCCAGACCAGCGCCGGGGCCATCAGCAAGGAGGAGCGAGAGGGTAGGTGCTTCACGAAGTGCCCCCCTCTGCCCTGCCGGACCCGGCCTTTCGCTTTCGCTTCGGGCGTTCGTCGTTCGGAAAGCCAAGCAATTGGCTTTCCGTCCGTTGCGCGGACCACTTCTCACCCCCTTCAAGGGAGGAGATCGGCAGTTCCAACCTTTCGCTTACTTTGAAAAATCGAAGATTGGCGAAAGCAATGCCACAGCCAATCTCCCCCCTTGAGGGGGAGATGGCCGGCAGGCCAGAGGGGGGCGACACGGAACGCAAGCTTGATTCCAAGATGCTGCTGGAACAGTCCCTACTGCGCCGCCTTGATCTCGCTGACGATCTTCGAATAGTCGCGCTGGGCGTCGCCGACGTCACGCAATTGCTCGAACTTGACGAGGTCGGCCACCGGCATCGCCATGTTGGGGAATTTGGCCAGGAAATCGGCAGGCAGGCTTTCCATGGCCGGCTTGTTCGGCACCTTGTAGTCAATGTTCTGCGCTGCCCAGGCGTGGTTCTTGGCGTCGAGCATGAAGTTGATGAACTGGAAGGCGGCGTCCTTGTTGGCGGAGGCCTTCATCACCACCATCGTGTCGACCCAGAGGTCCGAACCTTCCTTGGGAATGACGTATTTGATCTCGGGTTTTTCGGCGATGCCGTAATTGCACCAGCCGTCCCAGGCCTGCACCATCAGCGCCTCGCCGGACACCAGCTTGGAATAGAAGGTGGTGTCGTCATAGGCGAGCAGGGTCTTCTTGGCCGAGATCAGCAGATCCTTGACCTCAGCCATCTTGGCCGGGTCGGTTTCGTTGACCGAATAGCCCTTGTCGAGCTGGCCGGCGGCCAGCAGCCAACGGTCGGTCGCCAGCATGGTGGTCTTGCCCTTCAATTCGTCGGAGGGCGCGAGCAGGTCGCTCCAACTGGTTGGTGCGACCTTCATCAGGTCCGAGCGATAGCAGAGGCCGGTGGTGCCCCAGGTGTAGGGCACCGAGAATGCATTGCCGGCATCGTGAGGCAGCTTGGTTGCTTCCGGATAGAGGTTGGCGAGGTTCGGTATCTTGGTGTGGTCGATCGGTTCGGTCAGGCCGAGCTTGTTCAGCACCTCGGCGAAGGGCGAGGAGACAAAGACCACGTCATAGCCCTTGCCGCCGGCGGCGATCAGCTTGCCCATGATCTCTTCATTGGTGGCGTGCACCACCACCTCACCCGAAACGCCGGTCGCGGTCTTGAAGGCGGCCATCGCGTCGGGCGCCATGTAGCCATCCCAGTTGGAAATGACGAGATCAGCAGCCATCGCCGGCGCGGACAGCGCCAAGGCCAGGCCAAGTGCGAGCGAAGATGTTTTCAGCGCACGGCGCCGCAGGCTGGTAGCGGTCATGACAGACTCCCATTCCGGTTGATCGTCAAATTTCATTCGCCGGACCAACGCCTGCGACCTTGCCGCTGCCTCGATCCTGTTCCCTCGGTCTTTTTCTCGCCGATTGTCCTGACAGTACTATTGCAGAAAAAAGTACGTCAATCCATAATTTGTCAAGCGACCGAGGAAACTGGCCGATTGCGTCCGTGCGGGCGATCGGTCAAATCAATGCGGTCATGTCGTTTTCCACTGGACCAGTCATGCAAGCCGTAGCCAGACGACCTCGCACCAACCATCTCGATCTGGCGCAGCGCATCCTGGATGTGGCGCGGCAGCGCGGCTTTGGGCCCGGCGCACGCTTGCCGGAGCAGCAGATCGCCTCGCTGTGCAATGTTTCCCGCACACCGGTGCGGGCAGCGCTCGGCCTGCTTGCGGAGCGAGGCGTCGTACGCTGGGAGGCGGATTCCGGGTATCATCTGGCCATCGACCTCACCGCGCAGGCTTCGGTCGCCACGGAATTGCCCGCTGCCGAGGAGGACGAGCTGGCCGAGGCGATCCTGCGCGACCGGTCGGCGCGGCGGCTGGACCAGACAGTGACCGTTGCGGGGTTGATGCGGCGCTACAGTTCCGACCGAAAGACGGTACTAAAAGCGCTCAACAAACTGACCGAAGAGAACTTGTTGGACCGTGCGCCCGGCCAGTCCTGGCTGTTTCGACGCACGCCAGACGATCCGGAGGCGCAAGGCGACAGTTATGAATTCCGTCTGCTGCTGGAGCCCGCGGCCATCCTGACGCCGGGTTTCCGGCTGGATGGCGCGCGGGCGGCGACGTTGCGCCAGGGCATGGAAGCGCTGGTGGCGCTGCCGGACGCCGCCTTCGACACACGCGAGTTCCAGCGGCTGGACATCGATTTTCATGGCATGCTCGCCGAAGGCTGCGCCAACCGCTTCGTGGCCGACGCACTCGCCGATCACCTCAGGCTGCGCCGGCTGCCGGGCATCTATGCCGGCGTCAACGTCTTCCGGTTGCGGCAATCGCTGCGCGAACACCTTGTTATACTCGACCATCTTGAAAGCCTGCAGTATGAGGTGGCTGCCGATCTACTGCGCATCCACCTGCGGCTCTCCCGCAACCAGCGACCGCAAGCGGCCAGTCGCGGGGCGCCTGCCCTGTTCGGCATGATCAGCCGGCCGGATTGACGAGGATTAATTGACGCGTAAAGCCAGCCCGACCATCGCGCTGTTCCCCGAAGCAAGCTTCGGCGCGGCGTTGAATTGCGTCGGCATCGCGCAGGCGTTGCGCGCGAGAGGCGCTCGGCCCGTCTTCATCTGCCATGCCGGCTTTTCCGGCGTCTTTGCCGACTATGGTTTCCAGGAATACCAGTTGCCGACAGAAGAGCCGCTGAGCGACAGCGAACGCCAGAGCTACTGGCAGGCTTTCGTGCGCCGGCACCTGCCGCATTTCCGGCTGAGCCCGATCGACCAGCTGGAAACCTATGTCGCGCCGACCTGGCAGGCCATCGTCGACACCGCGGTCAATGCCGAGGCGCCGCTGCGCCAATTGCTGGCGCGGCTGAAGCCGGACGCGGTGGTGCTCGACAATGTCATCATGTTCCCGGCGATCGCCGCCGCCAGCTGCCCCTGGGTGCGCGTCGTCTCCTGCGCCGAGACCGAGCTTCCGGATGCCAATGTGCCACCCTATCTGTCGGGACTTGGCGCCGACGACCCGCAACGCGCGGCGTTCGAGGCCCGCTATCTCACGGCCTCGGCACCGGCGCATGACCGCTTCAACCGCTTTCGGATGGATGCCGGCCTGGCGCCGCTGCCGAAGGGCCTGTTCCTGGAGACGTCGCCCGACCTCAATTTGCTGCTGACGCCTTCGATCGTGCGCCGCGAGCGCGCCGAGCCGCTCGACCCGGCCCGCTTCGTCTATCTCGAAGGCTGTGTGCGTTCGGAAGGGCCGTTCGAGGTGCCGGTTTTTCCGCGCAATGGCGGGCCGCTGGTCTATGTCAGCTTCGGCAGCCTCGGCGCCATGGATGTCGGGCTGATCGAGCGCATGCTGGCGGTGTTCGACAGGCTGCCGGCCCGCTTCATCGTCAATGCCGGCGGCCTGCGCGACGCCTATCGCGCGGTGCCCGACAATGTCTATCTCGACGCCTGGTTTCCGCAGCCCTCGGTCGTGGCGAAGTCGGATCTGTTCATTCATCATGGCGGCAACAACAGCTTTTGCGAGGCGCTGCGCTTCGGCGTGCCGTCGCTGATCATGCCCTATTGCTGGGATGGGCACGACAATGCGCGGCGCGCCGGAGAGACCGGTGTCGGAGACCATATCGGCCGTGACGCCTGGACCGAAGGAGTGTTGGAGAGAGCCATTCTCGGCCTGCTGGCCGACGATGCCATGCGCACCCGCCTCAAGGACAATGCAGCCCAAATGGCGCTGAAACCTGGAACGGATGCGGCCGCGCAAACCATACTCTCTCTGATACGGACGTGAACGAAATGCCTGACAACAACACGAACATCTCGCTCTCCAGCGGTACCGATGCCAAAGCCTGGCTGGTCCGGCACGGCATCAACGAAGTCGAGTGCCTGGTGCCCGACATGAATGGCGTCCTGCGCGGCAAAGCGCTGCCTACGGCCAAATTCCTCCAGGCGCTTGAAGACCGCGCGCTCTATCTGCCGAGCAGCGCTTTCCTGGTCAGCATCGACGGCCGCTACTCCGGCTCGATCGACGAGGGTTTTGCCTATTCGGATCCGGACATGCGCATGGTGCCTGATGTATCGACGCTCTGCCTGGCGCCGGGTGCCGCTCCCGGCAAGGCCTATGTCTTTGCCGATGCCTTCCATATGGACGACCGGCCTTGGATGGCCTCGCCGCGCCATGTGCTGCGCGCCGTGCTCGATCTCTACGCCAAGCGTGGCTGGCGGGCGGTGGTGGCGCCCGAGCTGGAATTCTATCTCACCGCGCCCAATCCCGATCCGGACCGTCCGCTGACCGCGCCAGTCGGTGGCAACGGCCGAGCCGAGACAGTGCAGCATCCCTATGACATGGCCGCGCTCGAGGAGTTCGAGCCGGTGATCCGCCGCATCTATGACTACGCTGCGGCGGCCGGACTGCCGCTCGACACGCTGATCCACGAATCAGGTACGGCGCAGCTTGAGATCAACTTCCTGCATGGCGATGCGCTGCCGCTGGCCGACAAGGTGCTGCTGTTCAAGCGGCTGACGCGACAGGCCGCGCAGCAAAGCGGCATGCAGGCCACCTTCATGGCCAAGCCGATCGCCGCACAGGCCGGCAGCTCGATGCATCTGCACATGTCGGTCATCGACGAGGCCGGCAGGACGTTGTTTGCCGGCAGCGACGATGCCGACACCGCAATGTTCGGCCATTTCATCGGCGGCCTGCAGAAATATGTCCCGGAAATCATGCCGCTGTTTGCGCCCAACGTGAACTCTTTCCGCCGCATCAGGCCGAACCACAGCGCGCCGGCCAACATCGAGTGGTCGCATGACAACCGTTCCTGCGGCCTGCGCGTGCCGGCCGGCGGCCGCTCCGCGCGGCGGGTCGAGAACCGGCTGCCGGGCGCGGATTCCAATCCTTACCTGGCGATAGCCGGCTCGCTGCTTGCCGGCTATCTCGGCGTCGAACAGAGACTGGCGCGGTCGGCCGAAGCGTCGGGCAATGCCTACAAGATCAAGAGCACGCTGCCGAAAACCATGGAGGAGGCGCTCGATCGTTTCGAGGCTTGCGGCCCGGTGCGTGAACTGCTGGGCGAGGATTTCTTCCAGACCTATCTGCGCGTCAAGAGCGTCGAGCTCGACCTTTTCCAGGGCGTGGTGACCAGCTGGGAACGCGACCACCTTCTGCTGAAGGTGTGACTATGGCTTGCAGTTCAACGGGCTTCAATTCGGGCCTCGATATCGCCAAATCCTATTATGTCGCCACCGCCAATCCAGCGCCGGACCATCCGGCGCTCGCCGGCGATGTCGATGCCGACCTGGTGGTGGTCGGCGGCGGGTGCACAGGGTTGTCCGCCGCCCTTCACGCCGCCGAGCGTGGGTTGAAGGTGGTGCTGCTCGAAGGCGGCAAGATCGGCTGGGGGGCGTCGGGGCGCAATGGCGGCCAAATGATCCCCGGCCTGCGCAAGGGCGCCAAGGGACTGGTCAAACTCTACGGGCCGGAGCGGGCAAAGGTGCTGTTCGATCTTGCCTTCGAGGCGCGCGGGCTGGTGCTCGATATTATCGAGCGGCATGCCATCGACTGCGATCTCAGGCTGACCGGCCATCTGGTCGGCGCGGTCAACGGCTCCGACCTTAGGGATCTCGAGGAAGAGGCCGAGTGCCTGGCCACGGTGATGAAGTTCCCGCATGCGGAAATCCTATCGGCGGCTAAAGCCCGAGCCAAGGTCGATACACCCTACCATGGCGCGATGTACGAGCCGCTCGGCGGCCACATGCACCCGCTCAACTACACGCTCGGCCTCGCCCGCGCCGCGGTTGCTGCGGGCGTCACCATCCATGAGAATTCGGTCGCCGTGCGGCTGGAGCGCGAGCCTTCGGTCCGGGTCTCGACATCAAAGGGTTCGGTGCGTGCCAGACATGTCGTGCTGGCGGGTGACGCTCTGCTCAACGGGCTGGAGCCGCGCGTCAACAGCCGCATCATGCCGGTCGGCAACTACATCGTCGCCACCGAGCCGCTGGAGGGCAAGCGCAATGTCATCCCGGCCAATGTCGCGGTGTCCGACACGCGCTTCGTCGTCAACTACTACCGCATGTCTGCGGATGGCCGCCTGCTGTTCGGCGGCGGCGAACGCTACACGCCGTCACCGCCGGCCGATATCGCCGGCTTCGTGCGGCCGCATATGGAAAAGACCTTTCCGCAGCTCAAGGGCTGCCGCATCGATCATGCCTGGGGCGGGCTTGTGTCGGTGACGACATCGCGGCTGCCGCACGTCGGGCACTATGGCGAGGTCTATTTCGCGCATGGCTATTCCGGCAAGGGCGTCATCCTGTCGACGCTGTCCGGTAAGCTGCTGGCCGAAGCGATCATGGGCGACGCCTCGCGGCTAGATTTGTTCTCGACACTGACGCCGATGCCGTTTCCGGGTGGGACGGCACTGCGTGGGCCGCTCTATGTGCTCGGCATGCTGTGGTACGCGATGCGGGATCGGATCAAGCATTGAAGTCGCGTTGCTGCAACGGCACAAAATAGTACCCGTAGCGATCCTTCACACCCCCCTCTGTCCTGCCGGACATCTCCCCCGCAAGGGGGGAGATTGGCAGGTTCAGCGCTGCGCTCGCCCTACAACGGTGTAGATTTGGCGAAAGCCGAGATAACAGCTGATCTCCCTCCTTGCGGGGGAGATGGCCGGCAGGCCAGAGGGGGGTGCTGTCCCGCCGACTTAGATCACGAAAAAATCCTCGATGCGCTGCCTGGCCTCCAGCAGCACGGGCAGGATCTCCCGCTCCATCTCCGCGACAGAAAAACGCGCGGATTGCGTCGAGACGTTGATGGCCGCGACCGTGCGCTCTGCCCGGTCGCGGATCGGCACGGCGATCGAGCGCAGGCCGAGTTCCAGTTCCTCATCGACGATGGCAAAGCCGTCCGCTTTCGCCTTGCCGATGGCGCCGGCCAGCAGCCTGACGTCGATGATCGTCTTCGGCGTCCGTCTCTCGATGGTCGCCTGGTCGAGGAATGCGTCCAATTCCTGAGGCGTCAGGCCCGCGAGCAAGATGCGCCCCATCGAGGTGCAATAGGCAGGCAGCCTGGTGCCGACATCGAGTGACACGCTGAGAATGCGGCGGCCGGGAATGCGGGCGACATAGACGACATCCTCACCCGACAGGATGGCTGCCGAGCAGGCCTCGTTCAGCTGTGCGGCGACCGCGCGCATGATGGGGGCGGCGAAGGCCCATAGCGAGGCGCCGCCGAGCCAGGTGCGGGCAACCGTCAGCAGGCGCGGCGACAGCGAGAACACGCGGCCGGCCTGTGTTGCATAGCCGGTGGCGGTGAGTGTCAGCAGGAAGCGGCGGGCGCCGGCGCGGGTCAGGCCCGCTTCCTCGGCCATTTCAGTCAACGTCATGCCCGAGGGATGGCGGGCCAGGATCTCCATGACGGCAAGGCCGCGTTCAAGCGAGCCGACATGATCACGGGAAACAGCCTCTTCGTCCATCTTGTCTCCGCAGAACGACATCGGCGTCAGGATTGACTCCACGCCTCTGCTCAGCATAGAAAGTATCGCATATAAAACATATGTTCGCAATACGAACTTTCTCAGCCTGGAGCCGATGCGATGGTCAAGTTCCTGCCGCTCAAACAGGCCGTGGCCGAGAATTTGAAAGATGGTGACACGGCTGCCTTCGAGGGCTTCACCCATCTGATCCCGACGGCGGCGGCGCATGAGGCGATCCGCCAGGGTTTTCGCGACCTGACCTTGATCCGCATGACGCCGGACCTCATCTACGACCAGATGATCGGCATGGGCATGGCGAAGAAGATCGTCTTCTCCTATGTCGGCAATCCCGGCGTCGGCCTGCTGCGCCGCGCCCGCGATGCCATCGAGAACGGTTTCCCGCGCTCACTTGAAATCGAGGAGCACAGCCATGCCGGCATGGCCAACGCCTATGAAGCGGGTGCTGCCGGCCTGCCCTGCGCGGTGTTTCGCGGCTATCGCGGTGCTGGCCTCGCGGCGGTCAACCCGAACATCAAGTCTGTCACCTGTCCGTTCACCGGCGAGGTGCTGGCCGCTGTTCCTTCGATCCGGCCTGACGTCACCTTCATCCATGCGCAGAAGGCCGACAAGAAAGGCAATGTGCTGGTCGAAGGCATCATCGGCATCCAGAAGGAAGCGGTGCTGGCGGCCGAACGCGCGGTGGTGACGGTCGAGGAAGTGGTCGACAATTTCGACGATCTGCACCCCAACCTGACCGTGCTGCCGCGCTGGACGATTGCCGCGATATCGGTCGTGCCCGGAGGCTCGCATCCGTCCTACGCGCATGGCTATTATGCGCGCGACAATGCCGCCTATCTCGAATGGGACGAAATCGCCGCCGACCGCGAGAAATTCCAGGCGTGGATGCGGGCCAACGTCATCGAGAAGAGTGCCGGCGATTTCGAGGCCCGGGTCGAGCATCTGAGGAAAGCGGCATGAGCGACAATCAGGGCTTCACCCCCAACGAGATGATGACGATCGCCGCCAGCCGCGCGCTGCGCAATGACGATGTCTGTTTCGTCGGCATCGGCGCGCCATCCGCCGCTTGCAATGTGGCGCGGCTGACGCATGCGCCCGACATCACCTTGATTTACGAGAGCGGCACGATCGGCACCGCGCCCGACGTGCTGCCACTGTCAATCGGCGATGGCGAATTGTGCGAAACCGCCGTCACCACCGTCGCGGTGCCGGAGATGTTCCGCTACTGGCTGCAGGGTGGGCGCATCTCGATCGGCTTCCTCGGTGCGGCGCAGCTCGACAAGTTTGGCAACATCAACACCACGGTCATCGGCGATTATTTTCACCCAAAGACCAGGCTGCCCGGCGGCGGCGGCGCGCCAGAGATCGCGACGTCGTCGAAGGAGATCTACATCACCATGGCGCAGACCAAGCGCGGCATGGTCGAGAAGATCGATTTCTTCACCTCCTTCGGCCATGGCGAGGGCGGCGATCATCGAAAGCGTCTGGGCATCGACACCGCCGGCCCGACCTTGCTGATCACTGATCTCGCCATCTGGAACCCGGATCCGGTGAGCAAGGAATTCACCGTCGTGTCGCTGCATCCAGGCGTCACCCGCCAGCAGGTGCAGGAGAGCTGTGGCTGGGTGGTTAAGTTCGGCGAGGCGCTTGACGAAACGCCGGCGCCAAGCGAACTCGAACTCAAGACATTGCGCGACCTGCAGGCCCGCACCAAGGCGGCGCATGAGGGAACCGGAAAAGCAAAGGCTGCATGACATGGCCGAGGCCTACATCTGTGACTACATCCGCACGCCGATCGGCCGCTTCGGCGGCTCGCTGTCTTCCGTGCGTGCCGACGATCTCGGCGCGATACCGCTGAGGGCATTGGTCGAGCGCAATCCCGGCATCGACTGGCAGGCTGTCGACGATGTCGTCTATGGCTGTGCCAACCAGGCCGGCGAGGACAACCGCAACGTGGCGCGCATGGCGCTGCTGCTGGCAGGCTTGCCGAAGGAGATTACGGGCTCCACCGTCAACCGCCTGTGCGGCTCCGGCATGGATGCGCTGACCATCGCAGCCAGGGCCGTCAAGGCAGGCGAGGCGGAACTGATGATCGCGGGTGGCGTCGAATCGATGAGCCGGGCACCCTTCGTCATGCCCAAGGCCGACACGGCGTTTTCGCGCAATGCCGAGATTTACGACACCACCATCGGCTGGCGCTTCGTCAACCCACTGATGAAGAAGCAGTATGGCGTCGATTCGATGCCGGAGACCGGCGAGAATGTCGCGGAAGAGTTCGCCATCTCCCGCGCGGACCAGGATGCCTTTGCCGTGCGCAGCCAGGACAAGGCGGTCGCCGCGCAAGCCAATGGCCGGCTGGCCAAGGAGATCACGCCAGTGACGATCCCGCAGCGCAAGGGCGATGCGGTTGTCGTCTCGAAGGATGAACATCCCCGTGCTGGCACGACGGTCGATGCGCTGGCCAGGCTGCCGACACCGTTCCGCCAGGGCGGCACGGTGACGGCCGGCAATGCCTCCGGCGTCAATGACGGGGCGGCGGCCCTGATCGTTGCCTCCGAGGCAGCCGTGAAAAAGTATGGCCTGACGCCGATCGCCCGCATCCTCGGCGGCGCTGCCGCCGGTATTGCGCCGCGCATCATGGGCATCGGCCCGGTGCCGGCGACGCAAAAACTCTGCGCGCGGCTTGGCCTGACACCAAAACAGTTCGATGTCATCGAGCTCAACGAAGCCTTTGCCTCGCAAGGCATCGCCGTGCTGCGCCAGCTCGGCATTGCCGAGGATGCACCGCACGTCAACCCGAATGGCGGCGCCATCGCGCTCGGCCATCCCCTGGGCATGTCGGGTGCCCGCATCTCCGGCACGGCGGCGCTGGAGCTTCGTGAGCGCGGCGGCCGCTATGCGCTTGCCACGATGTGCATCGGTGTCGGCCAGGGCATCGCGATCGCGCTGGAACGGGTTTGATCGGCGGCCCTTGCTTGGCCGGCTAAGATCAAGAATCCGGTGCGCGGTTCAAATTTGACCACGTGGACAAAAGTCTGGCGTCGTTCCATACTTCCCCGTCTGACATTTTCACGAACAGCCGGCTCGACACGGCTGTCGAACAGAGGGGAATGCAATGGAAAACCGGAACAATAAATCGCAGATAAAACGCGAAGGGCTTTCGCGACGCAATGTACTGGAGCTGGGCGCGCTTAGTTTGGCGGCAACGATGCTGCCGGGCGCCGCCTTCGCGGCGGACAAGAAGCTGAAGGTGGCGGCGATCTTCGCCACGCCGATCGAGGAGCCATGGGACAACCAGATCCATGTCGCCCTGCAGAAGGCCGAGAAGGAACTCGGCATCGAATACAAATGGTCGGAGAAGGTGCAGACCGCCGATTTCAGCCGCGTCATGCGCGAATATGCGCAAGGCGGCTACCAACTGGTGCTGGGCGACGCCTTCGCCGCCGAGCGCGAATCGCGCCGCACCGCCAAGCAGTTCCCGAAGACCGCCTGGCTGTTCGGCTCCGGCGCCGGCCCGGCGGAACCCAATTTCGGGGTGTTCGACAACTGGATCCACGAGCCCGCCTATCTCTCGGGCATGATCGCTGGCAAGATGTCGAAGTCGGGTACGATCGGCGCCGTCGCGGCGATGGGCATTCCGGAGGTGAACCGGCTGGTCAACGCCTTCTTCGCCGGCGCCAGGGAGGTCAATCCCAACATCAAGAAGAAGGTCGCCTTCATCGGCTCGTTCTTCGATCCGCCCAAGGCCAAGGAAGCGGCGGTCGCGCAGATCGACGCCGGCGTCGACGTCATCTACGCCGAGCGCTTCGGTGTCATCGAAGCCGCGGTGGACAAGAAGATCCTCGCCATCTCCAACATGTCCGACCAGTCGAGTCTCGGCCCCGACACGGTCATCACCGGTCCGGTCTGGGACATGTATCCGACGGTCGAGCAGGCGATCAAACTGGTCAGGGCCGGCGTCTTCACCGCGCAGGACTATGGCGATTTCTCGCGCATGGCCAAGGGCGGCTCGCATTTGGCGCCCTACCACAAGTTCGACAAGACGCTGCCGGCGGACGTCAAGGAGCTGGTCGAAAAGAAGAAGGCGGAGATTCTGGAAGGCAATTTCCGGGTGGATGTGGACGAGAATACGCCGGTTTCGGATTGATTTCTTTACCCTCCCCCTTGGGGGGAGGGTCGATCCGCGAAGCGGAGCGGGGGGGGGGTCCTCGTAGGGCGCATCCCCACCCCGTCTCGCAATCTCCGCTTCGCTCCGACTGCGAGCCGACCCTCCCCACAAGGGGGAGGGTGAAGCAGAGCCTCTCTCCGCAGGAGCATCCTTGTCCGCCCCACTCATCGAAATGCGCGGCATCACCAAGAGCTTTGGCGCCGTCAAGGCGAACGAGGCCGTCGATCTCAGCGTCGCGCCCGGCGAGATCCTCGGGCTACTGGGCGAAAACGGCGCCGGCAAGACGACGCTGATGAATGTGCTGTTCGGCGCCTATGCGCCCGACGCCGGCGAGATTCTCATCCAGGGCCAGACGGTGCGGATCACCAGTTCCGCCGATGCGCTGGCCGCCGGCATCGGCATGGTGCACCAGCATTTTCACCTCGCGCCGCGGCTGACGGTGCTGGAAAACCTGCTCATCGGCATTCCCGGCAAGACAGGACGGATCGACCGCGCCGGCGGGCTGGCGCGGCTGGCCGAGATCGGCCGCCAGCATGGGCTGGTGCTTGACCCGGACCTGCCGGTCTCGGCGCTGTCGGTCGGCGAGCAGCAGCGGCTCGAAATCGTCAAGGCGCTGTTTCGTGGCGCCAGGCTGCTGATCCTCGACGAGCCGACGGCGGTGCTGGCGCCAAGCGAGGTCGACGGGCTGTTTTCGGCGTTGCGTTCTATGGCGGCGCAAGGTCTCGGCATCATCTTCATCTCGCACAAGCTCAACGAGGTGCGGGCGCTGACGCATCGCTGCACGGTGCTGCGGCATGGCCGCGTTGCCGGCCGCGTCGATGACCCGGCCAACACGACATCCTCGGAGATGGCAACACTGATGTGCGGCCATGAGATCGTGCCGCCGGCGCGGGGACCATCGGCGCCGGGTGCTGATGTGCTGACGCTCGACGGTATCTCAACCTCGCATCATTCGGGCACGGCGCTGCGCGACGTATCGCTTGCCGTCCGTGCCGGCGAAATCCTCGGCATTGCCGGGGTGTCGGGCAATGGCCAGCGGGCGCTGGCGGAGGTGATCTCCGGCGTGCGGGCGCCCGATGCCGGCCGGATGACGATTGCCGGCCAAAAGGTCTCGCGGTTCTCGCCGCGCGAGGTGCAGGCGCTCGGACTTGGCCGTATCCCGGAAGACCGCATGACGACCGGACTGGTGACCAATCTGCCGCTGGCCGATTCGATGGTGCTGCCGCGCATCGGCACCACAGCGTTCAGCAGCAGGGGCCTGCTCAAGCCCGATGCGATCCGCGCCTTCACTGAGGCGCAGATCAAGGCCTATGATATCAGGTGCCCCGGGCCGATGACCCGCGCCGGGGCGCTGTCCGGCGGCAATCTGCAGAAGGCGTTGTTGGCACGCGAGCTTGCCTTCGATCCGAAGGTGCTTGTTGTCTCGCAGCCGACGCGCGGCCTCGACATCGGAGCCGCCCGCTTCATCCACGAAAAATTCCTCGACATGCGCGCCAAGGGCTGCGGCATCGTCGTCATTGGCGAGGATCTCGAAGAACTGCTGGTGCTCTGCGACCGCATCGCGGTGATGTATGAGGGCCGCATCGTCGGCACGCTCGACAGCGCCGATGCAACGATCGCACGGCTCGGCCTGATGATGACCGGGGCGGAGGGCCACAGCTGATGTTTCGCCTGGAGGTCCGCAGCTCGACGCCGACCTGGTTCAACCTCGCTCTGCCATTGCTCGCGATCGGAGCAACGCTCATCTTGTGCAGCGGCCTTATTGCGCTGGCCGGCCCCGGCGTGCTCGAAGCTTATGGCGTGATGTTCACGGCGTCGCTGGGCGACAGCTATGCGATCACCGAAACGATGGTGCGTGCAACACCCATGATCTTCACCGGACTGGCGGTCGCGGTCGCCTTCCGAGCAAAATTCTGGAACATCGGCGCCGAAGGGCAATTGCTTGCCGGCGCGGTGGCCAGCTGCTTTGTCGGCGCCATTCCAATGCCGGGGCCGCTCGCCATGGTCTTGATGGCGGTGGCGGGCGCCGCAGCGGGAGCCGCAGTCGCGTTGGTGCCGGCGACGCTCAGAGTAAAATTCAAGGTCGATGATGTCGTCAGTTCGCTGTTGCTCAACTCGGTCATCTATTACGCCTTGATGGCGCTGATCGAGGGGCCGTGGAAGGACAGTTTCAGCGGCTATCCGATCTCGCCGCCGATCGAGGATTCGGCCAATTTCCCGGTGCTGCTCGAAGGCACGCGGCTGCATCTCGGCGTCGTCGCGGCACTGATCGCGGCGCCGCTGATCTGGTTCCTGATCGTGCGCACGACGCTCGGCTTCAGGATCAGGGTCACCGGCGAAAACCCGGAAGCCGCCAGATATGGCGGCATCCACGTCGAGCGGGTGCTGATCTCGACGGCGCTGCTGTCCGGCGCGCTGGCCGGATTGGCCGGCGTCGGCGAGGTCGGCGGCGTGCATTTCCAGGTGATGAGCGACATCTCGCCGGGCTACGGTTATTCCGGCATCGTCGTTGCGATGCTGGCGCGGCTCAATCCGCTCGGCGTCGTGCCGGCGGCGATCTTCCTTGCCGCCGTGATGACCGGCGCCGAGGCGATGTCGCGGGCGACCGGCGTGCCGGCCTTCCTCAGCGACGTCATCCAGGGCACCGCATTGCTTGCCATGCTTGTGGCGCTGCTGTTCACCGCCTATCGCATCCGTCGCGTCGGAGTTGCCCGATGAGCGCGGTGTTCGAACAAATATTCCAGGTCGGCTTCCTGGCCGCGATCATCCGCATTGCCACGCCGCTGGCTTTCGCGACGCTCGGCGAAATGTTTTCCGAGCGGGCCGGCGTGCTCAATCTCGGCATCGAAGGCATCATGCTGTTGTCGGCGATGACGGGCTTCACCGCCGCCAGCCTCACCGGCAGCCTGTGGCTTGGCGTGCTGGCGGCGGTGCTCACCGGCATGCTGATGGGCGCGCTGCATGCGCTGTTCACCGTGGCGCTCGGCCTCAGCCAGCACGTCTGCGGCATCGGCGTGACGCTGTTCTCGTCGGGCCTCGCCTATTTCCTCTACCGGCTGATCTTCGGCCAGCAATCAGTGCCGCCCAGCATCAAGGGTTTTCAGACGCTGCCGATCCCTCTCCTGTCTGACATCCCGGTGCTCGGGACGGCGGTGTTCAACCAGTTCGCGCTGGTCTACATGGCGATCCTCGCCATTCCGCTCGCCGCCTTCGTGCTCTACCGCACGCCATGGGGCCTGTCGGTGCGCATGGTCGGCGAAAACCCGCGCGCCGCGGATTCGGCGGGGGTCAGTGTCACCGCCACGCGCTTCCAGGCAGTCATCCTCGGCGGGGCGCTGATGGGGCTGGCCGGCGCCTTCCTGTCGATGGCGCAGTTCAACGCTTTCACCTTCGGCGTGGTGTCGGGGCGCGGCTGGGTGGCGATCGCGCTGGTCGTGTTCGGCCGCTGGGATCCGTGGCGCTCGGCGGGTGCGGCACTGCTGTTCGCCTTCGTCGATGCGCTGCAGCTGCGCATGCAGGCCAGCGGGCTCGGACACATCCCCTACGAGGCGTTCCTGATGCTGCCGTTCATCTTCACCATCGTCGCCATGGCGGTGATGTCGCGCAACGCGGTGGCACCGTCGGCGCTGCTCAAGCCGTTTCGGCGGGAAGAGCGGTAGCAAAGCTTGGGTTCCTCGCCCCGCAAAGCGGGGAGAGGTGGCCGCGAAGCGGTCGGAGAGAGGCCTGCGACGCTGGCGAGTTGTCGCCGAAGCAAGGCAAGGTCGAGCCATTCCCCCTCTCCGTCTCGGCTTCGCCGAGCCACCTCTCCCCCCATTCGTGGGGGCGAGGAACCCGCATCCTGCCAAGTTCGCGCCTTCTTTGAGCGTCTCACATCGCGGTAAAGCCGTTATCCACAAACAGATGCGTGCCGTTGACGAAGCTCGACTCGTCGCTGGCCAGGTAGAGCGCTGCCCTCGCCACCTCTTCCGGTTCGCCGATGCGGCCCTGCTGCGCGGCCAGCGCCGCGTCGGAGACGTCGACGCCGAGCCTGCCGAGGTCGGCGACCTCGCGCAGGCCGTGCGGCGTGCGGATGAAGCCGGGGCAGACCGCATTGCAGCGGATGTTGCGGTCGCGGAACTCGACGGCGATGGCGCGGGCGAACATGTGGCAAGCGCCCTTGGTGGTGTCATAGAGCACTTCGTTGGGAGTCGCCGCCACCGCCGAGATCGACGAAGTACAGACGATCGAGCCGCCGCCGGCCGCAATCATGCCGGGCAAAACGGCGCGCGTCATCAGGAACATCGAGCGCACATTGACGGCATGCAGCCAGTCCCATTCCTGGACCGTCGTCTCCAGGAAGGGTTTGATGACGATGGTGCCGGCGTGGTTGAACAGCACGGTGACCGGTCCGAGTTTTTCGATAGCACCCTTCACCGCCGTTTCGACCTGGGCTTCGTCGGAGACGTCGGCGATGAAATGCTCGGCTATCTGTCCCCGCGCGCGTATCGCCGCTGCGGTTGCGGCGGCCGCCTCGCCGTTGCGGTCGATGATCGCCACCTTGGCGCCTTCGGCGGCGAACGGCTCCGAAGCCGCTCCGCCCATTCCCGTCGCTCCTCCCGAAATGATGGCGACCTTGCCGGCCAGTCTTGTGCCCATTTTTCTGCCCCTGTGTGACGATTTCGCTTTGCTGGTTGGGCGATGCTACCGCGCCCGTGCCGGGCGGCCAATCCACGAATTGAGCGCAGCGAGGGCAAGGCCATAGGTCCATTCGGACGCAGAAGCAAAAAACGGACGCGCCATATGGATCGGCCGTCCGAGCGCTCCCTCTAAGCAAGTGCCTACCAACTTCCGGCATCATAGGAGAAAATTATTCTGTCTTTAGCCCAAAAATAGCAATCGACAAAGTCTACCAGTTTTATAGATTAATCGCCGAGACGGAGGTCGATATGTCCTACATCCAGAACGCCCAGACGGATCGCAGCGCTCAGCGGTCGGCCAATGCCCAGGCCTTTCGCCCGGCCTATGCCGGGGCTTTCGCCTATCTCGTCTTTGCCCTTGCGTTCGTGTTCACCGGGGCAGTTGTTCTGGGCCTTATTCCCTGAGTCGTCAGATCGACCGGGGTTAGCTGCCCACCGCTTTCAGGCAATCGGAGTTGAATGAACCGAATCCTCGGCGTGCTTTCGCGCGCCCGACACAACGGAGGACATGGCAATGCCGATCGAGTTCACGCATATTCCGGGTAAGACCGCCGATGCCGCGGTTCCCTTTTTCTACGACTTTGCCGAGACCGCGACCAAGCTCGGGCTGATCGAGGATGGCGGCTTCCGCAAGATCGTCGTCGACGATTCGGCCGGGCTGCTGACCAACATGGATCTTGCGGCCCAAGTGCTCGATCGCACCTCGTCGCTGGAAGTCGTGCTCACCCATTGGGCGGGCGTGGTCGAACCGACCGTGGCAGCCCGCCAACTGGCGTCGATCGACAGGAAAAGCGGCGGACGCCTGGCGCTGAGGATGATCAGCGAGCCGCTGAGCGACGCCGACGCCGAAACACGGCCGGTCGGGCACACCGTCATTTGGCAGCGCATAGACGAATATCTGGTGTTGCTGAAGCGGCTGTGGTCGAACGACCGGCCCTTCGACCACGAAGGAACGTTCTACAGCATCAAGGGCGGCTACGTGCCGCGCAAGGGACCGCACGGCGCCGACCTGGTCATCCGCATGGGCGGGCAGTCCGGAACGGCACTCAAAGTTGCCGGCCGGCATGCCGATGTCTTTGAATTGGCACCGGGCTCGATCGATGAGATCCGGCAATTGATGGAGCGGGTGCGCCGCTCGGCCGCCGAACATGGCCGGGCCGGCAAGCTGCGCTTCGCGCTTCCGGTCGGGATTCACCAAGGTGCTTCCGCCTCCGGCCACAAGGCGATCGATGTTGCCGGGCCGCCAGCCCAGGCCGCCCTGTCGCTGCTTGCCTATGCAGCCCTCGGGATCGATGAATTCATGATTGTCGGCGTCGACACGCCGCGTGAGATCGCAACGGTCGGCCGGGAAACCATCGCCCTGCTGCGCAATTCGCTGGCGCGTCGCGAACACGAGGCATTCCAGCCTGGGGCATATGCGTCTCGTGCAGGATTGGAGACGCGCGCAACGGGCTGAGTTCTGGCCTACGGAATGAAAGCTATTCCGGTAACGCCGAGATCCTTCACACCCCCCTCTGTCCTGCCGGACATCTCCCCCGCAAGGGGGGAGATCGACAGCTTCACCCGCAGCGCTCGTCTTGCCACGTTGGCGATTAGTGAAAGCCGAGATGACAGCCAATCTCCCTCCTTGCGGGGGAGATGGCCGGCAGGCCAGAGAGGGGTGCTGTCCCGCCGGCATTGATCTTGGCGCCCTAACTCGCCATGCCCGACAATCGCGACAAGCCTTCAATGACAGCGCTGGAATCAGCGAGCGCGCCAAAGACGCCATCCTCAACCGTCACCATGTGAAGCGCTGCTTCGTGCGCTTGTCTGTCGCCGCTGGCGCAAGCGTCCGAGATCGTCAGGCATTGGAAATTCCGGTCGCAGGCTTCGCGCAGCGTGGTGTGGACGCAGACATCCGTCGTGCATCCGGAAAACATGAGATGCGTGATGCCTTGCGCGCGCAGGACAAGCTCGAAATCCGTATAAATGAAGGCGCTGTTGCAGGTCTTGTCGACAATGATGTCCTGCGGCGCCACATCGATCTCCTGAACGATCTGGAACCCCGTGCCCGAGCGCAGCAGGATATCGGTGCCGTCGAGACCGGCGCGCTTGCGGCGCCATTTTTCGTAAGGCGTCATATCGGCCATATCGGCCCGCTAGCCCTGCCTCGTGTGGATGACCCTGACGCCGGCCTTGCGCGCGGCCGCGATCAGCCGGCTCACCGTCGGCAGGATCGCCCTTAGAGGCGACGGGTCATAGCCCTGCCTGGCGAAGTAGCCTGATGTCGAAAGGAAATCCTGCTGCAGGTCGATGACGATCAGCGCGGTGTTTTCGGCCACCAGCCTGCCGTCATAGGGGAAATCGAAGGGCGTTGCCTTGATCATCCGGGGCTCCCTGCTTTGGGCCGCCACCATAGTGGATCAGCGCGACGACACCAGATGCTGGGCGTCGTGCAGGCGCCGATAGATGCCGCCGGCGCGGAGCAGTTCGCTGTGCGAACCCTGTTCGACGACGCCGGACTCCGAGACGACGACGATGCGGTCGGCGCCGCGGATCGTGGCCAGCCGGTGTGCGATGACCAGCGTGGTCCGGCCCTCGGCAAGTTCGGCCAACGACTTCTGGATTTCGCGCTCGGTCTCGGTGTCGAGCGCCGACGTCGCCTCGTCGAGGATGAGGATCGGCGGGTTCTTCAGGAACATGCGGGCGATCGCCAGCCGCTGCTTCTGGCCGCCGGACAATTTTACGCCGCGCTCGCCGATGATCGTGTCAAAGCCGGCCGGCAGGCCCGATATCATGCCGTCTAGCTGCGCCCGCCGCGCGGCATCGGTGATGGCCTCGTCGGAGGCGCCGAGACGGCCATAGGCGATGTTTTCGCGGATCGAGCCGCCGAACAGGAAGACATCCTGCTGGACGATGCCGATCTGGCCACGCAGCGAAGCGAGCGTCATGTCCCTGATATCGATGCCGTCGATGCTGATCCGCCCGGCGCTGACTTCGTAGAACCGCGGCAGCAGCGAACATATGGTGGTCTTGCCGGCGCCCGACGGGCCGACGAAGGCGATGGTTTCGCCGGCGTGAATGGCGAGATCGATATCCCTGAGCACCGGCTTGCCGTCACCATAACCGAAGCTCACACCGCGATATTCGATGTCGCCCTTGAGCCCGCTGGCGGTAACGGCATCAGGCCGGTCGGCGATGTCGGGTTCGGTGTCGAGCAGCTCGGTGTAGCGGCGGAAGCCTGCAATGCCTTTTGGATAGGTCTCGATCACCGAATTGATCTTTTCGATCGGCCGCACGAAGACGCCGACCAGAAGCAGGAAGCCGACGAAGCCGCCATTGCTCAGGCCTCCCGTAATGACGAGGTAGCTGCCGGCGATCATGACCACGAGCTGGATCAGCCTGATGCCCATATAGTTCAGGGAATTGCTGGCCGACATGATGCGGTAGGCGTCGAGCTTGGTCTGGCGGTAGCGCTGGTTGTCATGCGCGAAAAGCGTGCGCTCATGCTCCTCATTGGCGAAGGCCTGGACGACGCGCATGCCGCCGACATTCTCCTCGATGCGGACGTTGAAATCGCCGACACGCCGATAGAGCGCCTGCCAGTTGCGCTCCATGCGGTCGCCGTAGCGCATCGTCACCCAGGCGATCAGAGGCACGATCACCGCCGTGATCAACGCCAGATGCATGTTGACCGTGAACATCAGCACGAAGGCGCCGGCGAAGGTCATGATGGCGATGAACAGGTCCTCGGGGCCATGATGCGCGATCTCGCCGATCTCCTCGAGATCCTTGGTGACGCGGCCGACGAGATGGCCGGTCTTGTGATTGTCGTAAAAGCGGAACGACAGTTTCTGCAGATGATCGAAGCTCTTGCGCCGCATCTCGGTCTCGATGTTGATGCCGAGCATGTGGCCCCAATAGGTGACGACCGCCATCAGCACCGTGTTGAGCAGATAGATCACCAGCAGCCCGGTCGAGGCGATGATGATCAGCGTCCAGTCCTGCTGCGGCAGCAGCTGGTCGACGAAGGTGCGGACCGCCATGGGAAAGCCGAGTTCGAGCAGACCGGCCAGCACCGCGCAGGAGAAGTCGAGCGCGAACAGCCCCTTCCAGGGCGCGTAGTAGGAAAGGAAACGTCTGATCATCGAGGTGAACCGCAAGCTGTCTTGATGGACGCGGCGAGGGCGCCGGCCGCCATCGATGGGCGCTGCTTACAATCGGCAGGGCAGGGCCGGCAATATGCCAGGGCCGACTTCATTGCCTGCCTTTCCACATCAGCGCCATGAAATAGGGGCCGCCCACGAAGGCGGCGATGAGGCCGGCCGGCACTTGCCAGGGAAAGATCAGCGTCCGCCCTGCCCAGTCGGCGGCAACGAGGATCAGCCCGCCTGTCATGGCCGAGGCCAGAAGCTGCGGCACGGCGCGGCGGAAGCCGAGCATGCGTGCGAGGTGCGGCGCCATCAGGCCGACGAAGCTCAGCGGGCCGATGACCAATGTCGCGGTTGCGGTGGCTAATGCGGTGAGCGCAAGCAATGTGGCGCGAACACGTCCCAGTCGCAGGCCAAGGCCACGCGCGGCGGTTTCGCCGAGCGGCAGTATATCGAGCCAGCGCGCGGTCAGCGGCGCCAGCGCGAGGACGGCGACCGCGACCGTTGCGGCGGTGAGGGCATCATTGGGTGTTGCGCGATAGGTCGATCCCGACAGCCAGGTGAGCAGGAAGTCCATGCGCGGATCGCCGCTGGCCAGAAGCAGCGCGGCGAAGGCGGACGCGACCGTCGCAACGGCGACGCCGGCAAGCAGCAGCCGTTCCGGCGACAGGGCATTGCGCCGCCCGGTCAAAACAACGATCGTCAGCGCCAGCATGGCGCCGGCGAGGGCGGCGCCGAGCATTGCCGCGCGGTTGAAGCCGTCGCTGAGCAACAGCAGCGCCAGCACGCCGAAAGAGGCGCCGCCGGAAATGCCCAGGACCTCGGGCGCGGCCATCGGGTTGCCGGTCATGCGCTGCATCAGCGTGCCGGCGACGGCGAGCAGGACGCCCGCCGACAGGGCGACGACGACGCGAGGCGCTCGCAGAGCAAGCAGCTCGGTCAAATCCTCGGATGCGATCCAGTGCCAACCGCTTGCGCCACGGCCAAAGCCGATGGCGAGAACAACCGCGAGGATGAGCGCCAGCAGGCCCGCGATCAACGGCAGGCCGTTTGACGGCAGGCGTACCGACGACACCATGTCGGTCTGCCTTTCGGGAGTGGTTCGCATTCGCGGCAACAGGAACAGCAGCAGCGGCGCGCCGAGCAAAGCGGTCGCGGTGCCGGCGGGGATTTCGCCGGCGAACGGCAGATGCTGCACCAGACGGTCGGTGAGCCAGAGCAGGGTGCCGCCGCCCAGCGGCGACCAGACCAGGCGGCGGCCAAGCGTGCGCGCTCCGGCCAGCCGCGCCAGCGCCGGGGCGGCGAGCGCCACGAAACCGATGACGCCCACCTCGGCGACGACCAGCGCGCTGAGCGAGACGGCGACAGCCATGCCGGCAAGGCGGATGACGGCCGGCCGGGTGCCGAGCGATGCCGCGCCGTCGTCGCTGAGATCGAGCAGCCGGAGGGGTCGCCAGAGCAGGAACGCGGCGCAGATGCCGGCCAGCAGCCACGGCGCCAGAGCAACGACCTCCGCGTCGCCATTCTGCACCAGCGAGCCGCTCTGCCAGATGAACAGCTCCTCGGTGTATTCGCGGTTGAGCGCCATCAGCAGCGCGCCGGCCGAGCCGAAAGAGAGGCTGACGACGAGGCCGGCGATGATGATCGACACTGGCGAAAAGCTGCGCCCGCGCGCCAGTGCGAAAACGGCTGATGTGGCGAGCGCGCCGCCGGCCAGCGCCACGCCTTCGCGCCCACCTTCCAGCAGCCACGGCGCGTAAAGAGTGGCGGCCGCCAGAGCGAGGCTCGCTCCGGCATTGGTGCCGATCGTGGTCGGCTCGGCCAGCGGATTGCGCAGCACATGCTGCATGATGGCACCGGCGAGACCAAGTGCAGCGCCGGCCAGCATGCTGACAGCGACACGCGGCAGGAAGGCATAGCGATACAGCAACTGCGCTGGATCGGATGTGTCGGGGGCGGTGAGCGCCTGCCACCACAGGTGCGTAGGCAGAAGGTGGATGAGATCGAAGACGGTCAGCATCAGCGCCAGCCCCGCAGGCACGGCTACCAACAGGATAAGCGCGCCGATGCCGTCGCTCTGTCGCGGCAGGGACATTGCCTGGGCGATCATGCCGCTGCCACGAATTCGGCGAAACGCGCGGCAGCAGTGAGACCGCCGAACGGCCAGACCGGCGGAATGGTCCGCACTTGGCCGTTCCGGACGCAGGGCAGATTGGCCCAGAGCGAGCTGCGGGCAATCCTGATCCTGATGTGCGGCGGGATAGGATCGAGCGAGATCAGCTGCGCCTCGCCGACGGCGACCAGTTCCTCGATGCCGACCGTCGAAAAACCCCATTCATTGGTGGCGCCGGTCCAGGCGTTGACGAGGCCGAGCCGGTCGAGGACATCCTGCAGCAGGTTGCCGGCGCCGTAGACGCGGACATGGCGATCATCGAACATGCTGACGACGCAGACCGGTTTTTGCACCGCCCGCTCCAGCCTGGCGCGGGCGTGCGCGATCGAGGCTTTGATGCGCCCGACAAGGTTTTCTGCTTCCGCCCCACGGCCAAGCATGTCGCCAAGCTGCAGCGTCACCTGTTGCGCCTGCGCGTAAGGTGGAGCCTTGCCGCTGTAGAACGGAACGTTGAAGGTCGGCGCCAGTCTGGTGAAGCTGCTCTCGTCCAAGCCATAGCCATAGGCGCCGACGATCAGGTCGGGTCGCAATTCCCTGAGCAGTTCGAGATTGGGTTCGCCGCGCGATCCCAGGTCGACGGTGGCCTGCGGCAGTGCCGGGCCCTGCACCCAATCGCCATAACCCCTGATGTCGCCGACGGCGAGCGGCGACAGGCCGAGCGAGACCACGATTTCGGCCGATGTCCATTCCAGGCAGACGACGCGGGCAGGTGCCGCGCGTGCCATGCCGCCCGGCAAGGCGAGGCCGGTCGCGGCGAGGCCGGCAAGATACTGGCGCCGTGTCAGCGCCGCCATTTTGGGTCGGCCCGCCACCTTGCTTCTACCATGTGTATTTCACCGAACCGTTGATCCTGCGGCCCTCGCCGTAGAAGCAGCCGAAGCCCGAGGAGAAGCAGGAGGCGACGTAGCGTTTGTCGAACAGATTGCTGGCATTGAGGCTGAGCGTGGCGTTCTGCCAGGCGTAATGCACCGCCGCGTCGGCGAGCACGACCGACGGAACCTTGAAGCTGTTGGCGTCGTCGCCATAGGTCGAGCCGACATAGCGGACGCCGGCACCCAGGCCGAGACCTTCGAGCTTGCCGCTCATGAAGGTGTAATTGGCCCAAAGCGATGCGGAATGGGCCGGCACGCCGAAGGGCATGTTGCCTTCGTTGCTGACCCAGACGCCGTTGACGTCTTCGACAGCGGTCGCCTTGGTGATCTTGGTGTCGAGGTAGGTGTAGGCCGCTCTCAGATCGAGGCCCGCATCCAGGCTCGCCACGGCTTCCAGTTCCACGCCGCGCGAACGGATCTCCCCGGTCTGGAACAGATCGTTGGGTGAGCCCTCATTGCCGGAACGCACGACATTCTGCCGGGTCAAGTCGAAAACTGAGGCCGTGATGAAGGAATTCCAGCCGGTCGGCTGGTACTTCAGCCCGATCTCGTATTGTCTGCCGGTCTCGGGCACGAACAGATTGCCGTCGCTGTCGGCGCCCGCCACCGGCTGGAACGATTCGGAATAGCTGACATAGGGCGCAAGCCCGTTGTCGGCGAGGTAGACGAGCCCCGCCCGGCTGGTGAAGGCGTTGTCCTTCTGCTCGGGAATGTAGCCACCGGCCAGATTGTCGTAGACCTTGGCGTCCGACCAATCCTGGCGGCCGCCAAGGGTCAGCCGCCAGTTGCCGAGCTTGATCTGATCCTGCGCATAGAGGCCAACTTGCTGCTGGGTGGTGTCGGTATCGGTATAGGGCGTCAGATCACCGATCTTGTAGCCGTAGATCGGATCGAAGACGTTGAAACCGTCCTCGACGGTCCCTTCCGAGGCATAGTCGCGGTAAGTGTAGCGTTTGTAGTCGAGGCCGACGAGCAGCGTGTGGGCAAGCGGCCCGGTGTCGAAATCGGCTTGTGCCTGGTTATCGATGGTGACGCCGCTGAGCTTGGTGCCACCGGCATCTGCATAACGGTAGTAGTCGCCGCTTGAAGGTTCCAGGCCGTTCGAGTCCGTCAGTCCGCCACCAAAGACGCCTTCCTCGGAGTGGGTAAGGTGGACGTAGCGGGCATGCTGTCGAACCTGCCAGGTTTCGTTGAAACGGTGATCGAATTCGTAGCCGATCGAGGCCTGGTCGTTGTTGTAGGAGTCGAAGCCGGGTTCGCCGACTAACATGCTGTTCGGCAGGTACTTGCCGTCCTTGCCCGGTATGACCGCGCCGTAGGCAGGCAGATACTGCATCGCCCATCCCGAGCGATCGCGCTGATAGTTGGCGAGGATGGTCAGGCTGGTGTCGGCATCTGGCTGCCAGGTGATCGCCGGCGCGATGAAGATGCGGTCGTCCTTGACGAAATCGGTCTGCGTGTCGCCCATGTGAGCGGCACCGGTGAGGCGAAACAGCAGCGACTTGTCGGAGTTCACGGCACCGCTGAAGTCGAACCTGCCTTCATACCGGTTGAAGCTGCCACCACCGAATTCGACCTCGCGCAGGTTTTCCTCGGTTGGCCGTTTGCTGACATAGTTGATGATGCCGCCGGGGCTTGCCTGGCCATAAAGCACCGACGCCGGTCCGCGCAGCACCTCGTAGCGTTCCGCGCCATAGGAATCGAGTGCGGTGAACAGGGTGAAATTGCTCTCCTTGAGCTGCAGCCCGTCCCTGTAGAAGACGCCGCTGGCGTTCGAAATGCCGCGCAACTGCAGGCCGAGGCCGCGATTGTCGGTGCCGTAGAGATTGCCGGTGGCGCCGGGTGTGTAGCGCAACGCGCTGTTCAGGCTGTCGACGGCTTGCGCTTCCATCTGGTCCCTGGTGATGACCGATATCGATTGCGGCGTCTCGATCAGCGGCGTGTCGGTCTTGGTGCCGGTGGAGCCCTTGGTGGCAACGTAGCCCTTAACCGGCCCGAATGCGCTTTCGACACGTTCCTGGACGTTGATCGGGTCCAGGGTGGTGGTGACCGTCTCCTGGGCCAGTGCATGGCCGCAGCCAAGCAGGGCCGGCAGCGACACCGTTGCGATCAGCAGGCGCTTGCGCGCCATCCGGTTCTGCCAAATCGGTCCATGTCCTGAAATCATCCGGTGCGCCTCCTATTTCCCAATTCCGTGCCGATATCGCCGGTCGCGACGATTTGTTGATCATTGCAGTCATCTTCAATGTTGACTAGTAAGGTCATGTTTCATAGTCAACCGGGCATGACCTGTCGAAAGCCGGATCTGGAAATGCGGGCGGCCGCACTGGAGAAAAGCCATGAGCATGGCTGGAATTGATGCCCAGACTGCCTTCCATATCGATGCCGTACGCTTTGCCGTCGGCGAGCGGACGCTGCTCGGTCCGGTTTCGCTCGAACTGGAGCGCTCGCGCGTCTATGGGCTGATCGGCCACAATGGTTCGGGCAAGTCGACGCTTATCAAGCTCATGGCGCGCCAGCAGCCGGCGAGTTCAGGCGCCATCACTTTCGCCAGGCGTCCGTTGCCGCAATGGGGTGCCCGCGAATTTGCCCGCGCGCTTGCCTATCTGCCGCAGACGACGCCTGCGGCGACCGGCCTGACCGTGCGCGAACTGGCGACGCTCGGGCGCTATCCCTGGCATGGCGCGCTTGGCCGTTTCCGCGCCGAGGACAGGCAGCATGTCGAGGAGGCGCTGGCCCTGACCGATATGGAGGGTTTTGCCGACCGGCTGGTGGACGAATTGTCGGGCGGCGAGCGCCAGCGCGCCTGGCTCGCCATGCTGGTGGCGCAGAACGCCGGCGTCATGCTGCTCGACGAGCCGATCTCGGCACTCGACATCGCCCATCAGGTCGAGGTGCTCGGGCTGGTCAAGGAGCTCAGCCGCAAACGCGACCTATGTGTCGTCGTCGTGCTGCACGATCCCAACATGGCGGCGCGCTACTGCGACGAACTGATCGCGCTGAAGGACGGCAAGCTGCTGACGCGCGGCACGCCCGGCGAAATCATGCGCAGCGATGTGCTGAAAGGCATTTTCGGTGTGGAGATGGGCGTGTTCGCGCACCCCGTCACCGGCCAGCCTGTCGGCTATGTGCAGTGACAATATCTGATGCGGCGGCGGGAAATAAAAGGCGGCAGGCCGCTGTGAGAACAAGGAAGAAGCTGTTGTCGAGAACTGGTTTGTTGGCGGCGTTGGTCGCATCCGTCATCCTGTCGGCCGGCAGCGCGATGGCCCAGGAGCAACCCGCCGGTGCCGCGCCGGCGATCGAAACCCCCGCCGTGCCCGCAGCCCCAGCGCCGATTGCACCCGCACCCGCCGCACCGGCAGTCGCTCCGCCGGCCACAATGGCGCCTTCGCAGCCAGGCACGCAGCCGAATACGGCCGCGCCGGCCGAGACCGGACCTTCGACGGCGATGGAGATGACCTTGCCGCATGACCTGTCGCCATGGGGCATGTTCATGGCGGCCGATATCGTCGTCAAGGCAGTGATGATCGGGCTGGCCTTTGCCTCCCTCGTCACCTGGACGATATGGTTGGCCAAGTCGCTGGAGCTTTTCGGCGGCAAACTGCGCATCCGTCGCGCCGTGCGGGCGATCAGCGAGGCCGCCACGCTGAAGCAGGCCAGCCGTACCCTTGACCGCAGCGGCGGTCCCGGCGCGCTGCTGGTGCGGGCGGCCGAGGAGGAGACCGCACTCTCGGCCGGCGCGCTCGATCATGTCTCGGGCGACGGCCTCAAGGAACGGGTCACGTCGCGCCTGTCGCGCATCGAGGCGGCGGCGGCGCGGCGCATGTCGCGCGGCACTGGCGTGCTGGCGACGATCGGCTCGACAGCGCCCTTCGTCGGCCTGTTCGGTACGGTCTGGGGCATCATGAACGCCTTCATCGGCATCTCGCAGGCGCAGACCACCAATCTCGCAGTGGTCGCGCCGGGCATCGCCGAGGCGCTGCTGGCCACCGCGATGGGCCTGGTCGCGGCCATACCGGCCGTTGTCATCTACAACGTCTTTGCCCGCTCGATAGCCGGCTATCGGCAGATCCTCGCCGATGCCGCCGCCGGGGTCGAACGGCTGGTCAGCCGCGACCTGGACTTCCGCACCGTTGCGCCGGCAACGCCACTGGCGGCGGAGTAGGCGCCATGGGAAGCAGAATCCGACAGGCCATGGATGATGATCTCGAGGAAAGCCACGAGATCAACGTCACCCCGTTCATCGATGTCATCCTGGTGCTCTTGATCATCTTCATGGTCGCGGCACCGCTGGCCACGGTGGATGTCAATGTCGATCTGCCTGGTTCGACGGCAACGCCCGCACCGAGGCCCGAGACACCGCTGTTCCTGACGCTGAAGGACGATCTGACGCTGGCGATCGGCAATGACAGCGTGCCGCGCCCGGCTTTCGCCACGACGCTGGACGCCAAGACCAAGGGCGACAAGCAGACGCGCATCTTCCTGCGCGCCGACAAGGCGGTCGCCTATGGCGACCTGATGGAGGCGATGAACCTATTGCGCGGTGCCGGCTATCTGAAGATCGCGCTGGTCGGCCTGGAGACGGCTCCCGCGTCCAATTCTCCGGCGCCCGCAGCCACGGGTGCGCCGACGCCATGACGCAGGCGGTCGCTGTGCCCTCGGTCCAGTTGTCGCGCTTCGGTTGGCGCGACCTTGGCTTGTGGGCCGGTGCTGCCGCGCTGGTCCTTGGAGCCCATGTCGCGGTCGCCTATGCAGTGCAGAACCTCACAATGGTCACCGAAGCGGATGGCGGTCCCCCCCCCGCGCAGATGATCGAGATGGCACCGATGGTGGTGATGCCGGCCGTGGAAGAACAGGTCGCCGCGCTGGATGCGGTGACGCCAGATCAGACCGAACCGACACCGACGACCGAGCCGACACCTGAAGAACCGGTCGAAAAGGCGGAGCCGGTTGTCGAGCCGCCGGAAGCGGTCGCGCCAGACGAGACCCAACCCACCCAGACCGAAACGATTGAAGAGGTCGATCAGCCGCCGCCGGATGAGGTCGTCCCCGATGTTGCCGAGGCTGTCACGCCCGACGTCGTCATTCCCTTGCCGCAGCCGAAACCGGTCGAAGCTGTCAAAGACAAGAAACCGGTCGCGGCCAAGGCGAAAAAGCCTCTCGAGAAGCCCAAGCCGCGGCCTAAGAAGGAGAAGGCAGCCCCGCCGAAGACGGCAACCGCCACCAGCGCCGACGCACGGCCCGCGGCCAGGACCGCCGCGCCGAAGTCGGCCGAATCGACGTCTCGCTCCGGCGACTCCAGCAAATGGGACTCCCGTCTGGGTGCCTGGATCAAGCGGCACACGCGCTATCCCAGTTCTGCCAAGGCCCGACGCGTCGAAGGCAGGCCGTATGTCGCCTTCACGGTCGACTCGTCCGGCCGGGTCCTGTCCGCCAGGCTCTCTCGTTCCTCGGGGGATGCGGATCTGGACCGTGCGGCGCTCGCCGTGCTGCAAGGCGCCACGGTGCCGGCACCGCCACCGGAACTTGGTTCGCGTCTGAGCCGTACAGCGCCGTTCGTGTTCAGCCTGCGCAACTAGAGCATTCACCGTTTCACGGAAACGGCGAGCTGCTCTAACTCTTTGTTTTGACGCAATTCTCTAGGGAAAGCGCTACGCGCCTTTCCCGGGAAAAGCGCGTAGCGCTTTCCCTAGAATTGCTCTAGAGCCGAACTTGATCGGGCCGGCCTGTCAATAGGCCAGTGACAGGCTCAGGGCCTCGACCTGTTCGAGATAGAATCGGCATTTCGTGCGCAAGGGCCCGAGGCCCGGGTCATCGGCGCCGTTGATCTCGACGGTCTGCATCATGAAGTCGAAATGGGCGTGGAAAGCGTCCACTGTACCCCAGAGACTGTCGGCCTGGCAGCTGTCGGCAATCGCCATCGAGACGAGTTGGCGGGCCTCGATCCGCGCGGCGTCAGGCGACGGCGGCCGCCTGGCGATCAAGACGTCGAGCCGGCTGAAAATGCTTTCCCTGGCATCGACGCTTCTGATGTTGGCTATCATGTTCATGTGCAGGTCCCCCTTGGCATTCCAGACGCGCAATAGGTTCCGGTCCGAAATTGAAAAACTGGTGATCGGAGCATTTTCAGCGGCGCCAATGAACGCGTCGCGTTTGGGCGGGCGACATGCATCAAGCTTGAGCGACCGACCGCCGGTCCTGCGGGCAGGATGCAATCAGGGCCGGGATGGCGGTTGCATCGGAGGGGTGGCCCCTGATGATGTTGGCGACCTCGGCATCGGCCTGCTCGAACCAGTAGACCATGTCGGCGCGGCGCAGGTCCGTCGCGGCCTTCTTCAGCAAGGGCAGCAGGCTTTGCAACGCGCACAGTGTCTCCCACCGGTTTGGGGAGGTCGAGCCGGCCACCGCGCATGCGGCTGACGATTGCATGTCGCTACGCTCTCCGTGGCTGGACGGCCCGAGTGTCTTTTGCCTGCGCCTTGGGGTGCAGCGGGTTGCCGCTGAGCTGCGCATGCCTGGCCGGCCGTGCGCCGCGAAGAACGTCGAAGGCCTCTGCATAGGCCATGCCGAGCAGATAGGAGATCATCGGAAAACGGCTGGCTTCGGCCATTTGCACGAGCTCATTGGTCATCGACGAAATATATTGAAGACTATCGATTTCCGACTGGCGTAAGGATTGATTTGGCACGTGCTGCTCCTGTCTCTGGTTATACCTAGGGAACGCGTTACTGGCCGCGATGCACATAGTTGGTCGACTAATTGATGGATTGGCCCGCCGTCGAGGGATCTCTTTCCGGGGTCGAGAGGGTCAAGGCATAGATCGGTGCGTCGGTGAAACTGTCGAGACCAAGCAGCCGCTTGATCGCGGAATGACTGAGCGCGGCTGTCGGACATGCCGACAGGCCATGGTTGGTCGCCGCCAGCATGATGTTCTGGCCGATATGGCCGGCCTCGATCAGCACGACACGATAGGCGTTGGCGTCCTCATATTTCCACATCGTGCGATCGAGCCTGGCGCAAAGCAGGACCAGGCACGGCATGGCGTCGGCCCACTCCTGTCCGCCGACCAGTTCGGAGATCTTCGGCAGATGGTTTGCAGAAATCCTGCCAAGGTCGTGATCCGCGGCGGAATAGTGATAGACACCGGGTTCGAGGCCATCGACGCCGAGCGCGACCACATAGGCCTCATAGGGATTTCGCGCGCCGCCTGAAGGGGTCATGCCGAGCGGCAGGGTGCCAACGCAATTGGCGGTCTCGCCGATGATGCCGAGCCCTGCGAACAGGCAATCGGAAAGCTGTTTGGCCGTGATGGTGGGCTGAGCCGCCGTGCGGTTGGTGCGGCGCCGCGCCATCAAGCTGAGAAGTTCATTGTCTTCCAGTGCATTCGGCAGCTGGATGGCGCCCGCGGAATTCTTGAGCATGAGGTTCGGCTGCGGCGTATGGCCGGCGCGTTCTATCTGCCGCTCTTCCGCTTGCTCGATGGTCATGTATTCGCTGTCCTGGACGCAGAAATGCATCAGCGCCGTCGGAAGCCCCCAACTCCATTGTCCTGAAAACTGTTCCTCCTGCTCGGCGAGAGGCGATCCGGCTGTGACCAGCGCAGAGAAATCGAGCAACTGGGGAACGACAGCCTTCAACTCGGACTTCGACCATCCATGGGCGCGGGCAATGTCCGCCGTCGATGCCCATTTGTCCCACGATGCGAGAAGGCCGACCATCTCGGGGCTGCATTCAAACACGCTTCTGGTCAGGAAGTTGCATGCCGTGACCTTGTTCGGTCCGGGGTAGAAAACAAGCGTTTTCGAAGAGCGCATTTTCATGAAGCTGGTTGCCATCTGCGGAGCCGAGGCGCCGACAAGCAAGACGCTCGTCGGCGCAGAACGGCTTCAGCGCTTGTTGTAGTGCATGCCCTGCGAAAAAAAGACGGTCTGTGTGCCGGCGGCAATCGTCAGCTTCGGAGCATTGGTCACTTTCTTGGCCATTTTCATCCCTTTCCTGACCCCGATTTGGGATCCGTTGAAAGACCCCCAGAACGGGATCCGCGTGAAGAAAGGTAAGGTCGGAAGAGTTAATGGTTTGTTAAAATTATAGTAAAACCACGAGCCTAAGACGGACCCGTGGATTATCTTTCCTGGCATTAAAGTGTAAAATATCGATTTTATTCAGATACAGAGTAGACAATCGTTGGCATACGCTTTATCGGCGTACGCTTATTCTTATTCGGCGTAAGACACGGCGATCCGAGGGGTTAGCCCAACCCATCCCGGGTGAGGCTGACAACCAGTTGATCGACGCCCGGATCGTCGAGATTGATGACATGCGCCATGCTGATGGCATCCCTTGGGTGGATGTTGGCGATGTCGCGCCGCATGATGACGGACACGAATGCCGGGCCGGCCTCCGTCAGTAGCATGGCCTTGCCCATCAGCACCGGTTCGGAGATGGGAGCCCATTGCACGGAGATCAGCGACGGCTCTCCGGTCTGGCGGCGATTGATGCCGCTGAAATAAATCCAGTTCAGCCGCGAGATCGCCACGCCATAGTGATTGCCGCGCGCCCGTGCCCAGGTCGATCCCCGGCGCTCCGACCATCCGGTGACCCTTCGGAAGGTGACCAGTTCGGCTTCGCGCCTCACGAAGGTCACCGAGCGCATCAGGAGGTCGAGGCGGCCTGGGATCGAGAAATAGGTGAAATAGGTGCCGCCCGCGATCGAAGGACTGGGAGGGCGGATCATCTGGTTGAACAGGCTCTCGGAAACCGGCGGCAGGCCACGCATCGCTGGCTCGGGTGCGCCGGGATCCTGGTACAGTTCGGCCTCGTCGATCCGAAAGTAATCGCATATCAGCTTGGCGGTGGCCTTGTTGGGAACGGTCTGCCCTTGCAGGTAGCGTTCGAACTGCGTGCGATTGATGTGCAGCTCACGGCATACCGCACTTACGGAGGCATGGTCCTTGCACAGCCGTCTAAGGTTTGCAGCGAGGTTCTCGCGAATTGACACGTCTTTGCTTCCGCAGGCGGATTTTTCATTTCGACTCGAAATCCATATAGCGTCTCCGGCCGCCCCAGCCGAAACGCCCTGGTCACAACGCACAGAAAAACTGATTTGGTGGCGTCAATTTAGTGGGGCGGTTTCCAAAAAAAACGGAAACAATCAGTGAGCGCTTCCGCCATAAGTCCAATTGACAAAAGTCTTACCGGATATCGCGAAAACAGGCGGTGCACCCGCGGCCTTTTAAGGCGCGCTGGCACAGCAAATGCCACCCGCGGGGGCAAGCCGGGACGAGCGTCGCGGACTGCATCTGGCGCGGAGAGTGGAGAATTATTCCACTGGTGGAGCTGAGGAGGATCGAACTCCTGACCTCGTCATTGCGAACGACGCGCTCTCCCAGCTGAGCTACAGCCCCGTCCAGCGGATGGGCGCATTTATCGGGCGACGCGGTTTCCTGTCAAGGCAGAGGTTTGCCGAAATCCAGTGCCGTCAAGCGTCGAGTTGGCGCCGGCGGATAGCGGCCCTTGCCGGTTTTGTGTATTCGCGCCTTCGTTGGGGTGTCGGCGACATGCCGCCCTACAGGTCAGACCGAGCCGGTATTGGCGCCCCACAGAAAGGCGGCCCTTGCCGGTTTCGCGTGCAATGGCTACATGTCGGCAACAATTGGAGACCGGCATGCTCGCCCTCATTCAAACAATCGTCATGGCGCTTGACCTCTACTGGTGGATCATCATCGCCTCGGCGATCTTTTCCTGGCTCTACGCCTTCAACGTCGTCAATTCGAAGAACCAGTTCGTCGGCAGCATCGGGAACATGCTCTACCGGCTGACCGAGCCGGCGTTGCGGCCGATCCGCCGCTTCATGCCGGACCTTGGCGGCATCGACATCTCGCCGATCATCCTGCTTCTGATCCTGTTCTTCCTGCGGCAGTTTCTGCTCACCACGGTGGCGCCTCTGATCCTGTGAGCAGGATGACCTTATGAGCACGCCGTTTCGCCTGCGCGAAAACGGCGCCGAGCTGTTTGTCCGGCTGACGCCAAAAGCTGCGCTGGACAGGCTCGAAGGCTTCGAGGCCACGGCGGACGGGCGAAGCCATCTGAAAGCGCGCGTCCGCGCCGTACCGGAAAACGGCAACGCCAATCATGCGCTCGAAAAGCTGCTGGCCAAGGCTCTGGGCGTGCCCGGGTCCGCTGTCTCGGTTGTCGCCGGCGGCACCGCGCGGCTGAAGACCGTGCGCATTGAAGGCGATCCGGCGACGTTGGCGAATAGCATCGAGGCGCTCGGCCATCAGTCCTGATGTCCTTGTCGGAGGGTTCAATCGCCCAATGGCAAACGCGGATCGTCGACTTTCAACGTGTTCACGCTCTGCTTGATGCGGCGCAGATTCTCCAGAACCCTTGGTCCGCGCGTCTCGGCGACCGAGGTGACGATCATGTCGACGATCGACAGCAGCGCATAGCGCGACGATGTCGGCTTGTAGATATTGCCGTCCTCGAGCGACTGGAAATGGATGACCGTGTCGGCGACCTTGGCGAGTGCGGAGTCCGGCGGGGTGATGGCGATCGTGGTGGCGCCATATTGCTGGGCGACCTGCACCGCATCGATGACCGATCGCGCATAGCCGGAGACAGAGAAGGCGATCAGCGTGGTGTCAGGGGTGGCGACGGCGGCGTACATGCGTTGCAACTGTCCGTCGATCTGCGCCAGCACCGACACGCCAAGCCTGAACAGCCGGTTCTGCATTTCGGTCGCCATCATGGACGAAATGCCACCGGAGCCGATGCACAGCACATTACCGGAAACAGCGATGCGTGCGGCGACGGCGACCAGCGTCGTCATGTCGAGGTTTTCGCTGGCGCGCTGGATGGCCGATATCGCCGCTTCGGTGATCGCGGAAGCGATGCGCTGTTCGCGGGCATCGCGGCTCAACGGTTCCGGCGACAGATACTGGCCGCCGATGGCGATGGCCTGCGCCAGATAGAACTTGAAGTCGCGCAGGCCCTCGCAGCCGAGGTTGCGGCAGAACCGCGTCACCGTTGGCTCGCTGACACCGACGCGCGCGGCAATTTCCGAAATCGCCGCCTTGGAAACGAAATCGAGGTCTGCCAGGACGAAGCCGGCCAGCTTGCGATCCGACTTGGTTCCGTCCTGCGACATCAGCTGCAGGCGCGTGATGATGTCGGCCGGCGTCTTCATGCTGCTATTTTCATAGAGGCAGGCCCGTCGCCTTGTCGAACAGATGGATGTTGCCGGGGTCGACAGAGACCGGCAGCAGGTCTCCCGGCCTGACCGGCACCCTGTCGCGGAACACGGCGCGTACCGTATCAGCACCGATAGCGCCATAGACATGTGTTTCGGAGCCGGTGGGCTCGACGACATCCACCCTGATCGCCATCGCATCGACAGCCTCGCCGATGATAAAATGCTCGGGCCGGATGCCAGCCTCCACCGCGCTGTCCGCCGGCACCTGTTTGCCGGCAAGCGCAAGCCGCCCGCCACCGGCCGATTCGAACCAGGTTTTCTGAGCTGCCGCCTTGAGCGAACCGGACACAAAGCTCATCGACGGCGAGCCGAGGAAGGAGGCGACGAACTTGTTGGCCGGCCTGTCATAGAGCTCCAGCGGCGCCCCGACCTGCTGGATCCTGCCGCGGTCCATCACGACGATGCGGTCGGCCATCGTCATGGCCTCGATCTGGTCGTGGGTGACGTAGACGATCGTCGATTTCAGGCGCTGGTGCAGCGCCTTGATCTCGACGCGCATCTGCACGCGCAATTGCGCGTCGAGGTTGGACAGTGGCTCGTCGAACAGGAACACCGACGGTTCGCGCACGATGGCGCGGCCCATGGCGACGCGCTGGCGCTGGCCGCCCGACAGCTGGCGGGGATAGCGGTCGAGATAGGAGAAGAGATTAAGGACGCCGGACGCCTTCTTGACCTTCTCATCGATCACCGTGCGCGTCTCGCCGCGGATCTTCGGGCCAAAGCCGATATTGTCTGATGCCTTCAGATGCGGAAACAGCGCATAGGACTGGAACACCATGGCGATGTTGCGCTGCTGCGGCGGCAGCGCGTTGGCGCACACGCCGCCGATCAACAGGTCGCCGGAGGTGATCGTCTCCAGGCCGGCCAGCATGCGCAGCAAGGTCGACTTGCCGCAGCCGGACGGGCCGACCAGGACGACGAACTCGCCGCTCTTGATATCGAGGCTGATGTTCTCGAGGATCTTGTGCTGCCCGAAGGATTTCGACAGGCCGCGGAACTCGACGTCGGTCATGCTCACGCTCCCAATATGTCGTCGATGAAGGGCAGGCAACCGGCGGTCAGCCCCGCGTCCACGGGCATCACCACGCCTGTTATTCCCGATGCGCGATCGGACGCAAGGAAGGCGACGGCTTCCGCCACTTCCGCGGCGTTGACGATGCGGCCGAGCGGATACAGCCGCTGCAATTTGCCGAGGATTTCGGGATCCTTGGCAAGGCGATGGTCCCAGGCGGCGGTCCGGATCGATCCGGGGCAGACGACATTGGCGCGCAGGCCGCTGCGGCCGAGCTCGACGGCGATCGCCTTGGCATAGGCGTTGATGCCGGCCTTGGCGGCGGCATAGGCGGGATTGCCGAAATGCGCGATGGCGTTGACCGACGAGATGAAGACGATGCTGCCTGAGCCGCGGCCTGCCATCACCTTGACCAGCGGGTCGGCGAAGTTCATCACGCCAGTCAGGTTGAGGTCGAGTTCCTGCTCTATTCTGTCGGGATCGAGTGCTGAAATCGTCTCGGCGCGCGTCCAGCCGGCATTGTTGACGAGAATGTCGGGCACGCCATCCCGGTCGAGGATCGCGGCGACCGCCGTGGCTATCGATGCCTTGTCGAGAAGATCGAAGACGTGGCGGGAGGCAAGGTGCGGACTGTTCAGCGCCTCGCTTGACTGATCGCAACCGACGACCCTGGCGCCTCTTTGCGCCATCAGCGCCACGATGGCCGTGCCGAGGCCGCCGCCGGCACCCGTCACCACGACGGTCTTGCCCTCGAACTCGGCCCGGCCTTCGAACTTGGCCCTGCCTTCGAACTCGGCCCTGCCTTCGAACTCGGATTGCGAAACCACCGTGCGTCATCCTCCGGGAGTTCTGACAGATCGCATAAGGCCTAGGCCTGTAAATGTAATTAAGCAACAGGATAATCTTCTTGCAAGCCTTCAAATCATCGATAATGTAGGAAAGTCACATAAATCTTCTGCTCCGGCACGAAGAAGCGCGCAGGCGCAAAATCAAATGGGAGAGATCAAATGAGCCTTGCAAAATGGACTGTCGGCCTGATGGCCGGAATGAGCATGCTGGCAATTGCGGCGCAGGCGGATGCGGGCGAGGTGCGGGTCACCGTGGCCGAGTACAGCGCCAAGACTGCTCCCTATTTCGCCGACGTCAAGAAGGAATTCGAGGCGGCGAACCCCGGCATCACTGTCAAGTTCGAGGTGGTGCCATGGGACGTGCTGCTGCAGAAGCTGACCACCGACATCACCGCCGGCACCAATGCCGATCTGTCGATCATCGGCACGCGCTGGCTGATCGACTTCGTCCAGCAGGATGTCGCCGAGCCTCTCGACAGCTACATCAAGCCTGACTTCAAGGACCGCTTCATCGACACCTTCCTGTCGCCCTCGATCATGGACGGCAAGACCTACGGCCTGCCGATCGCGGCCTCGGCGCGCGCCATGTACTACAACAAGGAGCTGTTCGAGAAGGCCGGCATCGCCAATCCGCCGGCAACCTGGACCGAATTGCAGGAAGACGCGCGCAAGATCAAGGCGCTGGGGTCCGGCACGTTCGGCTTCGGCCTGCAGGGCAAGGAGATCGAGACCGACGTCTATTACTATTATGCGATGTGGTCGCAGGGTACCGAAATCCTCAACAAGGACGGCACTTCGGGCCTGAGCACGCCAGGTGCGCTTGAGGCCGCCAAGCTCTACAAGTCGATGATCGACGAAGGCCTGACCGAACCCGGCGTCACCTCCAACAACCGCGAGGACGTGCAGAACCTGTTCAAGCAGGGCAAGGTCGGAATGATGATCACCGCACCGTTCCTGTCCAACCAGATCAAGGACGAGGCGCCGAATCTGAAATACGGTGTGGCGGCCATTCCCGCTGGACCGACCGGCGCGCGCGGCACTTATGGCGTGACCGATTCCATCATCATGTTCAAGAACTCCAAGAACAAGGACGAAGCCTGGAAGCTGCTCGATTTCCTGTTCACCACGGAGCAGCGCGCCAAGTTCACGCAAGGCGAAGGCTTCCTGCCGGTGAACAAGGAAGAGGCCAAGATGGACTACTACGTCAACAATGCCGATCTGGCGGCGTTCACCGCACTCCTGCCCGACGCCCGCTTCGCGCCGGTCATTCCGGGCTGGGAAGAAGTTGCCCAGATCACGTCGGACGCCATGCAGAAGATCTATCTCGGCGGCGACCCCGAGGCGGGCTTGAAGGACGCAGCCGCCAAGGCCAACACCGTGCTGAAGAAATAGGGCGTATCTCCCTGCGCCCGTGGCGCGCTCCACTCAGGCGGGGCGCGCCACCCCTTGGTTCCCGGCCCGGTGCCGCGGATCCGAAATTCGCATAAGCAGACCTTCTGATCCAGCGCACCGAGGTTGCAGGCCAGCCGATGCAAAACCGTTTCTTGCCCTATCTCCTGACCTTGCCCAGCCTGTTTCTGGCGGCGGTGGTCATCTTCTGGCCGGTCTGGGACCTGATCCATATCTCGACGCATGAGGTCAGCCGCTTCGGCCAGCTTCGCGACTTCAACGACTTCGCCAATTTCGCGGCACTCGCTGCCGATCCCGATTTCACGGCCGCGCTCTGGCGCACCGGCCAATGGACGGTGATGGTGGTCGGCGGTGCGCTTCTCTTGTCGATCCCGGTGGCGATGATCCTCAACACCGATTTCTATGGCCGCGGCATCGCCCGCGTCATCATCATGCTGCCCTGGGCGGTGTCGCTGACCATGACCGCGGTGGTCTGGCGCTGGGCGCTGAGCGGCGAAAGCGGCATGCTGAATTCGGCGCTGATCGGCCTCGGTCTCATCGACCACAACATCCAGTGGCTGGCGAGTGCCGAGACCGCTTTCCCGATGCAGGTGCTGATAGGCATCCTGGTGACGGTGCCGTTCACGACGACGATCTTTCTCGGCGGGCTGTCGTCGATTCCGGACGATCTCTACGAGGCGGCGGCGCTCGAAGGGGCGACGCCGCTGCAGCAGTTCCGCGAAATCACCTTTCCGCTCCTGAAACCGTTCATCAACATCGCCATCGTGCTCAACACCATCTACGTCTTCAATTCCTTCCCGATCATCTGGGTGATGACGCAGGGCGGGCCGGCCAACTCGACCGACATCCTGGTCACCCATCTCTACAAGCTGGCCTTCCGCATCGGCAAGCTGGGTGAGGCATCGGCGGTGTCGCTGGTGATGTTCGCCATCTTGCTGGTCTTCACCATGATCTATGTGCGGCTGGCGATGCGGGAGCAACGCACATGACAAATCGGCTCATGACGGGCAAGCTGAAGCGCTCCATCATCGCCTGGCTGCTGCTGGCGCCGCTGATCGTGGTGACGCTCTTTCCCTTCGCGGTGATGTTCCTGACCGCGGTCAAGCCGAGGCAGGAAGTGCTGTCGCCGACCTGGTGGCCGAGCGAATTCCGCTGGTCGAATTTTTCCGACATGTGGGTGGCGACCGGCTTCGGCCAGGCGCTGCTCAATTCGCTCTACGTGTCTGTGATCGCCACAGTCGGCGCCATCCTGATCTCGGTTCCGGCGGCCTATGCGATGTCGCGCTTCCGCTTTGCCGGCTACGGCGCCTTGCGCCAGTTCCTGCTGATTTCGCAGATGATCTCGCCGATCGTGCTGGTGCTTGGCCTGTTCCGGCTGATGGCGGCCTGGGGCCTGGTCGAGAGCACGACGGCGCTCGGCTTCATCTACATGGCCTTCAACGTCGCCTTCACGGTGTGGATGCTGCAGAGCTATTTCGACACCATTCCGCGCGATCTCGAGGAGGCGGCCTGGATGGAAGGCGCCGGCCGCTGGCTGACCTTGCGCAAGGTGTTCCTGCCGCTCTGCCTGCCGGCGATCGCGGTGACGGCGATCTTCACCTTCATCAATGCCTGGAACGAATTCGTCGTGGCGCTCACCATGTTGCGCAGCCAGGAAAGCTACACGCTGCCGATCCAGGTGTTCTCGCTGGTCGCCGGCCGCTACACCATCGAATGGCATCACGTCATGGCCGCCACGCTGCTGGCGACCTTGCCGGTGGCCATCCTGTTCATCTGGCTACAGCGTTATCTCGTTCGCGGGCTGGCGCTCGGAGCGGTCAAGTAGCCGCTATCTTTCTACGGAGCTTTCATGCGCATCTTCACCGCCTCGCTGGCGACGGAAACCAACACCTTCTCGCCGGTGCCGACCGATAGGGCCTCGTTCGAGATGGCCTTCTATGCCGGGCCCGGCAAACATCCGGACACGCCGACGCTGTGCTCCTCGCCGATGGTGGCGCTGCGCCGGCGGGCAGCGGCCGAAGGCCTCGATGTCATCGAGGGCACCGCAACCTGGGCGGAGCCGGGCGGCCTGGTGCAGCGGCAGACCTATGAGGTTCTGCGCGACGAGATCCTTGGCCAGCTCGAGGCCGCGCTGCCGGTCGATGCTGTCATCCTCGGCCTGCATGGCGCCATGGTGGCGCAAGGCTATGACGACTGCGAAGGCGACCTGCTCGAACGGGTTCGCGCAATGGTCGGGCCGGAGGTGGTGATCGCAGTGGAACTCGATCCGCACAGCCATCTGACACCGAAGCGCGTGGCGGCCTCCGACATCCTCGCCTACTTCCTCGAATTTCCGCACACCGATTTCTACGAGCGCGGCGAACACGTCGTCGAGCTTGGGCTTGCGGCGGCGAGGGGCGAGATCAAGCCGGTCATTTCGACCTTCGATTGCCGCATGATCCAGGTCCTGCCGACCAGCCGCGAGCCGATGCGCTCTTTCGTCGACCGGATCAAGGCGCTGCACGGCAAGGACGGCGTGCTGTCGGTCTCCGTCATCCACGGCTTCATGGCGGCCGACGTGGCCGAGATGGGCACGCGCATCCTGGTCGTCACCGACAATGACAAGGCCAAGGGCGACGCGCTGGCGGAACGGCTCGGGCGGGAACTCTACGCGCTGCGCGAAAAGACGGCGATGACGATGCTGAGCGCCGCCGACGGCATCGATCGGGCGCTGGCCGTGCGCGCCGAGAATCCGGGCAAGCCGGTGGTCATCGCCGATATCTGGGACAATCCCGGCGGCGGTGTGCCCGGCGACGGCACCTTCGTGCTGCGCCAGATGCTGGCGCGTAGCCTGGACAAATTCGCCGTGGCGACGATCTGGGATCCGATCGCCGTCACCTTCTGCCTGGCGGCCGGCGAGGGCGCGGTCATCAACCTGCGCTTCGGCGGCAAGGCCGGGCCGCAGGCCGGCGAGCCGATCGATGCGCGCGTGCGCGTGCTGAAGGCGGTTCCGGAGGGTTGGCAGAGTTTCGGGCCAAGCCGGGTGACGCTCGGGCCGACGGCGCTGGTCCGCCTCGAAGGCACCGAGGTAGACATCATCCTCAACACCAATCGCACGCAGACCTTCGAGCCGGATATCTTTTCCAACATCGGCGTCGATCCGCTGGCCAAGGACGTGCTGCTGATCAAGTCGACCAACCATTTCTACGCCGGCTTCGAGCCGATCGCCGCCGCGATCATCTATGTCTCGGCGCCAAGTTCATATCCCAGCAATCCGGCGGTGACCGATTACAAGAAGCTGACGCGGCCGGTGTGGCCAAGGATTGCGGATCCGTGGAAGGTGGCTGGGTAATGTCCCCCCTTGCGGGGGAGATGTCGCCGAAGGCGACAGAGGGGGTCGTCGCGCGTGAAGCGCCAACCTTCTTCTGCCGCAGCAGGTCGAGTCCGGTCAAACCGACCCCCAGCGCTACACCAGCCCGCGCTTCACCATCATTGCTTCCGGCGACGGCATCTTGCCGCGAAATGCCGTATAGAGCTCTTCCGGGTCCTTCGAGCCGCCAGCGGCATAGATGTGCTTCCTCAGCCGTTCGGCCAGCGCCGGGTTGAAGGGGTCGCCGGTCTCCTCGAAGGCGGCGAAGGCGTCGGCATCGAGCACCTCCGACCACATGTAGGAGTAATAGCCGGCCGAATAGCCGTCACCGGAAAACACATGGCCGAAATGCGGGGTGCGGTGGCGCATGGCGATGGTGTCAGGCATGTGCAGCTTCGCAAGCGTTTCGGCCTCGAAACGAAGTGGCTCCTGCGGGGCATCAGGCCGTGCATGGTAGGCCATGTCCATCAAGGCGGAGGCGGTGAATTCTACCGTTGCGAAGCCGGCGCCAAACGTGCGCGCGGCCAGCATCTTGTCGAGCAGCGCCTTGGGCATCGGCTTGCCGGTCTTCACATGCAGCGCGTGCTTTTCCAGCACCGCCGGCACGGTCAGCCAATGTTCGTAGAGCTGCGAGGGCAGTTCGACGAAATCGCGGCTGACGGAGGTGCCCGAAACCGAGGGCCAGGTGACGTCGGTCAGCATGCCGTGCAGAGCATGACCGAATTCGTGGAACAGCGTTTTCGCCTCGTCCACCGACAGCAGCGCCGGCTCGCCGGCCGGCGGCTTGGCGAAGTTCATGATGTTGTAGATGACCGGGCTCGCACCGTGGCCGAGCCTGTAGCCGGATTGCAACGCGCTCATCCAGGCGCCAGAGCGCTTTGACGGCCGGGCGAAATAGTCGGCCAGGAACAGGCCGTGCTCACTGCCATCGGCATTCTTCACCACGAAGACGCGGGCATCCGGATGCCAGGCCGCGATGCCCTTTTTCTCTTCGAAGGTGATGCCGAACAACCGTGTCGCCACATCGAAGCAAGCGTCGATGATGCGGTCGAGCTGCAAATAGGGCTTCAGTTCCGCCTCGTCGAAGGCGAATTTTTCCGCGCGCAGTTTCTCCTGGTAGAAACGCCAGTCCCAGGCAGCGAATTTTTCGTTGCTGCCGGCCTCCGTCGCCAACCGTTGCAATTCGATCTGGTCGCTTGCTGCCTTCTCCAGCGCCTTCTCCCACACCGGATCGAGCAGCGCGTGTACCGCCTTCGGCGTCTTGGCCATGGTGTCGTCGAGCTTCAGCGCGGCGAAGGAGGCATAGCCGAGCAGCTTTGCCTTTTCGGCCCGCAGGCGCAGCATGTCGCGCACCACGTTCGTGTTGTCGGTGGTGTCGCCATTCTGCCCGCGCATGGTGAAGGCGCGGAAGGCGATCTCGCGCAGGTCGCGGCGTTCGGAGAAGGTCGAGAACGGCTCATAAATCGAGCGCGACAGAGTGACGGCATAGCGGCCCTTCTGGCCACGCATTTCGGCGGCCTCGGCCATGGAGCTTTTCACGAAATCCGGCAGGCCGGCAAGGTCGGCGTCATCGAGGAACAGCACCCAGTCGCGCTCGTCGGCCAGCACATTCTGGCCGAAAGTCGTGCCGAGCGAGGACAATTCCTCGCTGATGCGTGCCAGCCGTTTCTTGCCGTCGGCGTCGAGCTTGGCGCCGGAACGGACGAAGCCCTTCCAGGTCTTTTCCAGCACCCGCAGGGTCTCTGCGTCGAGCTTCAGGCTCTCGCGGCGCTGGTAGAGATCGTCGATGCGGGCAAACAGCCGCTCATTCATCGAAATCGCCGAGAAATGCCTGGACATTTTCGGCGAGATGTCGCGCTCCAGCGCCTGGATCGTCTCGTTGGTGTAGGCGCCGGCGCGGCACCAGAAGATCGACGAGACGCGGTCGAGCGCTTCGCCGCCGAGTTCCAGCGCGGCAAGCGTGTTCTCGATGGTCGGCGCATCCTTGCAGCCGGCGATCGCCTCGATCTCGGCCTCGTGCGCCTTCAGCGCCGCGTCGAAGACCGGGGAGAAGTCGCCGTCACCAATGCGCGTGAAATCGGGCAGGCCGAGCGGCCCTTGCCACGCGGTCAGCGGATGGGCGGCGAGGTCGACGGCTTTCGTGGAAGGCATGGACAGTCTTTCGCTGGTGAGGGCAGGCAGGTGGATGGTACCCGATGTAGGGCGCGGCTGGCGGGCCCGCAATATGCGGATTTGGCCGATATCGGCCTCAGAAGCCGTCGCAGTTCTCGGCGATCGTGGCTTGCGAACTGGCGGTGATGCGGTTGTCGCTTACCGCGAAGGTTTCGTGCATCAGCATGTCGTTGTTGGGGAAATCGTAGCAGGCGACCACCGTGGTGACGCCATCTTCGCTTTTCTCGACCCTGTGCCGGATTGCCGCACCGGCAACCGCACCTTTCCACTCGTCGATCGAAGCGATGAATTCCTGCTTGCTTTGCACGATGCCGAGGTCGTCCAGCTTGATGCGGACATCGTCGGCGAGCAGGTCGGACAGTTCGGTGCGGTCGGCGACCAGCAGCGCCGAATACCAGCGGCTGATGAGAGCACGATCATCGGCGCGGGCGGCAATAATCGCTATCAGCAGCGCGGCCGCCGTCCAAGCGGCCGACCTGATGTTCACCACCTTGCGCGCCGCTGTGTTCATCCCAGCTCCGGCCGTTCGAAATCGCCGGTCTCCTTGTTCATCGTCCAGAGTTCGCCGGTCGAGATGTCGAACCAGGCCCCATGCAGCGACAGTCGCCCCTTGCCCTCGAGAATCGAGACGCAGGGAAAGGTTCTGAGGTTGGCGATGGAATAGCGGATCGAGATGCGCTCCAGCGCGGTCTGGCGCTCCGACGCGGTCATGAAGGTGCTGGAGGAGACGGTTTCGGCCGCCGGCGCGATCAGGCTCATCCACTTGCCGATGAAGTCGCCCGGCGACAGCGGCGCGGAGTTGGTGTCGAGCGCTGCACGGATGCCGCCGCAGCGGCCATGGCCCATGACGACGATGTTCTTGACCTTGAGGCTCTGCACGGCGAATTCAAGCGCCGCCGAGGTCGAATGGAACTCGCCGTCGGGAGCATAGGGCGGCACCAGATTGCCGACATTGCGCAGCACGAAGAGTTCGCCGGGCCCGGCGTCGAAGATCGCCTCGGGCGCCGAACGCGAATCGCAGCACGCGACGATCATCGTCTCCGGCGCCTGGCCTTCCCGAGCGAGATCGCGATAGCGCCCGCTCTCTGTGAGATAGCGGCCATTCATGAAATTGCGGTAGCCGGCGAGAAGATGTTCAGGGAGATGGGACATGGGCGGCGTCTGGAGCCTTTCCGGGTTGGATGCGGCAGCTCGTTGCGGTCTAGAGAGGCTCTAGCGGCAAAAGCCGGTCGCGAGCAATGCAGAATTATGAGGGCTGGCTAGAAATGCCATGCATCGAGCGCAACCTTGGCCAACAGCGTTACGCCCAGATGGCGACAGGAATGCCAAAGCTGTCGCGGCCCGGCTGGTCGGGCAGCGGCCGTGCCTCGCCGCTGGCGATGCGACCGGCGATCAGCATCATTGCGGCCGCGTCGAGGAAATCATCGGCGGCTGCGCCGCGCGGTGGCGGCTGGTCGAGAAAGCCCGTCTCATAGCCATGCCGGCAAAGCAGAGCCTTGCGTTCCGTCATGCCGGCCGGATTGACGCTGCCCTTGATCTTCTTCGGCAGTTGCATGGCCTGATCGCCGTTCAAGCGGCAGAAAGCGACTTCCGGATGTGATTCGTAGACGCGGCCGCGCAAATCGGGTCGCGCGATCAGCAGGGCGTCGATCTCGCGAATCTTGGCAAAAATGCCGAAGGCCTGGATCGAGACGCCACGCGGCGGGTCGGATGTGGTCATAGCCACCTCGCTTGCCCTGATGTGCGCGGCATACCAGGCTTCGATGGTGGTGAAGCCGTTGGTGTCGGCATAGAGCGCGGCGCGGGAGGGGATCGAGAAGACGCTGGATTGGCGTGCCCCGAGCAGCGGCCGCACCAGCGCTTCGGGGCCGCGACCGCCCTTGCCCGAAAACTCGGGCAGGCCGATCGGCATGTCGACAGCGATGACAGTATCTGTGGGAAGCGATGCGAGCAGGGCAGTGAAGGTTGCAAAGACACCGACCGACGGTGCCATGCCAGAAGCGCGCCGGACGGCGATCCAGCCGGCCTTGCAGCCGTCGACGCCGACAAGCACGGCCTCAGTCGACGTCACGCCCGGCGGCCCCGCCCCGGATGCGTGAGGTGGCGAAGCTGGACCATCGCCATCGGATGCGACAGGCTCTGCGCATCGGTTTCGAGCTGCAGTTCGTCGCCGCCGCGCTTGGCGGTGCGCGCCAGGATCTCGTAGACCGCCGCCGTCGTCGATTGCAGCGCCTTGATCGGCGGCTGGCCGGACAGGATACGTGCCAGATAGACGGCCGCCGTCAGATCGCCCAGGCCATTCGGCGGCTTGTCGATCAGGCGATGTTCGGCGAGCAGCGCCTGGCTGCTATCGAGCAGCAGATTGCCGGTGCCGCCCGTCATCATCGACGGCGCCGAGGTGACCAGCATGGTCGATGGCCCGGCGTGGAGTGCGGCCGCGATCACCGATTTCAGGTCGGGCAACGCGGCGCCGGCCATCCATTCCAGTTCGTAGCGGTTGGGGGTGGCTATGTCGGCGATCGGCATCAGCCGGTCGCGCATGGCTATGGCGGTGGGCTCGGGCACATAGAGGCCGCCCGAATCACCCATCACCGGATCGCAGATATAGACGGCGCCGGGCGTCCTTGCTTTCACCGCGGCGACCAGCGAAGCGACGGCCTCGGCCTGGCCGGCCTCGCCGAGATAGCCGGACAACACGGCGCCGACCTCACCCAGCCATGGCGCCCGCTCGAGATCGGCCATCAGCGCCTTGAACTGGTCGAGCGGCGGCACGATGCGCGTTGCCCGGCCATGGCCGGGATGCCAGGGCAGGATGACGGTCGGCACCGCCCAGACAGGGAAACCCAGGGTCTCCAGCGCAAAGACGGCGGCACGGTTGCCGACCGAACCGCGCGCGACATGGCTGGAAATGACGATGACCGCACGCGGCGCGTCGGTTTGTTCGGCGCTCATTGTCGTTTGATTCCTAACTGCCCCGGATGACGTAAAGCACGAGCCAGACCATCAGGCCCAGCGCCAGCAGCAGGCCGAGCGTGCGGCCAAAGCGGGTGCCCCAGACCTCGATCGGATCGGCACGATCGGCATCGGCCGCAGTGACGTGATCGTGCATGCCTTTCCCGGCCCGCGACACAAACGAGTTGCCGGCCGGATCCGTCTCGTGCGCGATGCGCTCGAGGATACGGCGCGATTCCTTCTCGCTGTCCTGGTGCTCCGCCATGATGATGTCCCGTTTTGCAGGACCTTATCGCGTTCGTACGGCCAATCACAGAGCCTTGCAGCGGCATTGGGCATGCCAGGCGAGGGCTGCCGGCCCGGGCGGTTTTCTTGCGCGCTGATTGTGGTAATGCTTCGCGTGCAACTTCTACCGAGGGACCCCATCATGTTTGCCCAGCGCCTTGCCTCGCCGTCCACGTTCCGCACGCTGCCCGCCTTCCTGATGATGGCGATCGTGCTGCCGCTGCTTGCCGGCTGCGGCTACAACACCATCCCCACAGCGGAAGAAAACGCCAGGGCGGCATGGAGCGAGGTGCTGAACCAGTATCAGCGCCGCGCCGACCTCATCCCCAACCTGGTCGAGACGGTGAAGGGTTATGCCTCGCACGAAAAGGATACGCTCGACGCGGTGGTCGAGGCACGCGCCAAGGCAACGCAGATCACGGTAACACCGGAAACGCTGAAGGATCCCGAAGCCCTCAAGAAGTTTCAGGATGCCCAGGCGGGGCTGACCAGCGCGCTGTCGCGGCTGATCGCGGTCTCGGAGGCCTATCCCGACCTCAAGGCCAATCAGAATTTCCTGGCGCTGCAAGCCCAGCTCGAAGGCACCGAGAACCGCATCGCGGTGTCGCGGCGCGACTACATCCAGGCGGTCAGGGACTACAATCTGACGCTGAGGACCTTTCCCTCGGTGCTGTGGGCGACCTTCTGGTTCCGCGGCAACGAGCCCTTTGCCAATTTCACCGTCGCCGAAGACAAGATGCAGCCGCCGAAGGTCGATTTCGGCACGAAGCAGGGCGGGTGAAGGACGCATGGTGAGCTTGGTCATTGTCGACCTTGTGTTCCTTCACACCCCCCTCTGTCCTGCCGGACATCTCCCCCGCAAGGGGGGAGATCGGCTGCTTTGGCGGATTGGCCAATTTTCAACATCACAGGAAAAGAGCCGTCAGTGAAGACAGCCAATCTCCCCCCTTGCGGGGGAGATGTCCGGCAGGACAGAGGGGGGTGCCAAGAAACGCCAGCCTGACATTCTTGGCTGTCATTCTCAGCTTCCTCTTCCTGCCACTCGCCATCGCCGCCGATCTCCCCGTCCTGACCGGCCGTGTCGTCGACAATGCCGGCATCCTCGATGCCGCGACCAAGGCGGCGCTGACGCGGAAGCTCGCCGACTTCGAGACAAAAGGCTCCGACCAGATCGTCGTCGCGACGATCCCGAGCCTCGACGGCGAGGAGATCGAGCCCTACGCCAACCGGCTGTTCCGCTTCTGGAAACTCGGCCAGGCGAAGGAAAACAACGGCGTGCTCCTGCTGGTCGCCCCGAACGACCGCAAGATGCGCATCGAGGTCGGTTATGGGCTGGAAGGTACGCTGACCGACCTGCATACCAAGCTCATCATCGAAAGCGACATGGTGCCGGCCTTCCGTGCCGGCGATTTCTCCGGCGGTATCAGCAAAGCCGTAGACGACATGATCATGGTGCTGGAAGGAAATCCGGAGGAGCTGGAGGCGCGCGGCGAGCGCAACCAGGAGGCGCCTTTCGAGTCCGACGACCTGTTCTTCACCGTGTTCATCGGCATATGGATAACCATTATGGTCGGCAGTCTTGCTGTCTCCATCTTGCCGCCGATCTTCGGCCAGAAGCTCGGTCCTGGCCGCTACCGCTGGCTCGGCATGACCTTCGAGCCAAGCCGGCGATCCTCCCGTGGTGGCTGGTCGTCGGGAAGTTCCAGCGGCGGCTGGTCTTCGGGGTCAAGCAGCGGTGGAGGCTTTTCCGGCGGCGGCGGTTCGTCCGGCGGCGGCGGCTCGTCGGGAAGCTGGTGATGGCATGACGATACCCAGCATCAGCCTGTCGAAACACGACCGCCTCGCCTCGGCCGTCCTGATTGCCGCGGTCGTGCTGTTCTCCTGCGTCATGGCCTACGCGGCCGACCTGCCGGCGCTGACCGGCCGTGTCGTCGACAATGCCGGCATCATCGATGCCGCGACCAGGGCGGCGCTGACCCAAAAACTCGCCGACTTCGAGACAAAAGGTTCCGATCAGATCGTCGTCGCGACGATCCCCAACCTTGATGGCGAGGAGATCGAGCCCTACGCCAACCGCCTGTTCCGCTTCTGGAAACTTGGCCAGGCGGGCGAGAACAATGGCGTGCTCCTGCTGGTTGCCCCGAACGACCGCAAGATGCGCATCGAGGTCGGTTATGGGCTGGAAGGTACGCTGACCGACCTGCACACCAAGTTGATCATCGAAAACGACATGGCGCCGGCCTTCCGCGCCGGGGACTTCTCCGGCGGTATCAGCAAAGCCGTCGATGACATGGTCATGGTCCTGGAGGGCAATCCCGAAGAACTGGAAGCGCGAGGCAAGCGCAATCCCGCCGATGACGGCACGTCCATCGATCCGATCGTTGCCGTGTTCCTGATCCTGTGGGCGACGATGTTTTTCGGCGGGTTGGCGATGGCGTTCCTGCCGCCGATGTTCGGCACGAAGCTGTCGCCGGGCGTGTACAGATGGCTGGGCATGACGTTTCGTTACGGCCGTGGGCCGAGCGGGTACTCGGGCAGCAGCGGCTGGACAACGGGTTCGTCTTCGGGCGGCTGGTCGTCGGGCAGCTCCGGTGGTGGTTGGTCTTCGGGATCAAGCGGCGGTGGCGGGTTTTCCGGTGGCGGCGGCTCATCGGGTGGTGGCGGTTCTTCAGGAAGCTGGTGAGACATATCATGGCAACACGACCAATCAGCCCGCAGGATCATGAGCGCATCGCAACCGCGATCCGCGCCGCCGAGGAGAAAACCGACGGCGAGATCTACTGCGTCGTGGCCCATGCCAGCGACGGCTATTTCTTCCCGGCCGCCTTCATGGCGACCGTGTGCATGCTGATCGTCAGCCTGGCGGTCGGCTACGGTCTGGAGGCCTGGTGGCTGTCGATCCGGCTGCCGCATTTCGTCCTCGCCCAGCTCCTGGCGCTTGCCTGCGTGCTGGCCTTGTTGTGGGCGCTGCCCGGCCTGCGCATCCATCTGGTGCCGAGGCGGCTGCGCTACCAGGCGGCGCACGCGAACGCGGTCAAGCAGTTCCTTGCCCGCAACGTCCACCGCACCACGGCGCGCACCGGCGTGCTGGTCTTCGTATCGATCGCCGAGCGCTATGCCGAAGTGGTCGCCGATTCGGGCATCGACGCCAAGGTCGGCCAGCATGTCTGGGACGGTGTCGTGCGCGACTTGACCGCGCATGCCGGCGACGACCGGCTTGCCGACGGCTTCGTCAAGGCGATCGAGCAGGTGGGTGCGGTACTGGCCGAGCATTTCCCGGTCACAGTGGGCGACAGCAACGAACTCGACGACCATTTGGTCGAAATCTGAGTCCTTCCAGTGAAGCTTCGAGGGCCCTGTCTTAGGTGGTGACCGCCTGTGAGAAAGCAGCCGGCGGGCCGCCGGGACTCTTGCAATCGGGCGATGCGGGTTTATGGTTAACAAATCATGAATACGCTGACGATCGACATCCGGAAAGCCGACCCGCGCGATGCCAGTGCCATCGCCGAGGTGCATCTGGAGGCCTGGCGCGGCGCCTATTCCGGCATCATTCCGCACCGCACCCTGACATCGATGATCAACCGTCGAGGCGCCGACTGGTGGGCGAATGCGATTCGCCGCGCCGCCACCGTCCTGGTCGTCGAGATCGGCGGCAAGATCGCCGGCTATGCGACGATCGGCAAGAACCGCGCCCGCGAACTGCGCCAGCAAGGCGAAATCTACGAATTGTACCTGCGGCCGGAATATCAGGGCATCGGGCTTGGCAGCCGGCTGTTCGCGGCGGCCAGGGCGCGCCTGGCCGACCATGGGCTGAAAGGCATGGTCGTTTGGGCGCTGGAAGACAACCAGAACGCGCTTGCCTTCTATGCCGGCGCCGGCGGCCGCGATGTAGCCGAAGGCGTCGAGATCTTCGAGCAGAAGGCGCTCAAGAAGGTCGCTTTCGTCTGGGAATGACAGCCCGGCCTTTCGGCCATTGCGTCTCCCGATTTCAGCCAGCACCATTCGCCGCATTGCACCATGGCGCGCCGCCCGCTATCGATCGCCCATCGAGAGAGGGATTTAAGCCATGCGCATCGAAGCCATAGCCAGCGGAAAGAACCCGCCTGAGGACGTCAACGTCATCATCGAGGTGCCGATCGGCGGCGAGCCGATCAAGTATGAGATGGACAAGGAAGCCGGCACGCTGTTCGTCGACCGCTTCCTGCACACCTCGATGCGCTACCCCGGCAACTACGGCTTCGTGCCGCACACGCTGTCGGGCGACGGCGATCCGATCGACGTGCTGGTCTGCAACACGCGCGCCCTGGTGCCGGGCTGCGTCATCAACGTCAGGCCTATCGGCGTGCTGATCATGGAAGACAATGCCGGCCAGGACGAGAAGATCATCGCCGTGCCGTCACCGAAACTGACGCTGCGCTACGAGAACGTCACCGAATACACCCAGCTGCCCGACATCACGCGCCAGCAGGTGCAGCACTTCTTCGAGCACTACAAGGATCTCGAGCCCGGCAAATGGGTCAAGATCGAAGGCTGGCACGATTCCAAATATGCCAAGAAGATGATCGTCGAGGCGATCGAGCGGGCCAAGGCGAGCAAGTAGCTGGGCTTAGGCTCTGCGGAGCATCAACCTCGCAGGGCCTAGGCCTCGCGAGGCCCCTCAACTTCGTCATACCAGGGCGGAGCAGCCGCGAAGCGGCGTCGCGGAGACCCTGGTATCCATGCCGTGACGCTCGGTGAAGTGCGCGGCTAAGCAGAATTCTGCACCGTTGTGGTGTTGTTGGTGTCGCGGCATGGATCCTCGGGTCTGCGCTGCGTCGCTACGCTCCTTGCTGCGCCCGTGGATGACGAAGTCAAAGGCGTTTCGGTCAATCCCGACGTGTGCGACCTGCATGTGGCAGAAGTTCCGTGCTAAGCAACTGATCTAGTTATCCACCCGGCCGAAAGCCGGCACGTTGCCGATGACAGTGCGCCTGTCCTTGCCACAGGCGAAGGTCCGCGCCTTGCCGTCGGCAAGCTTGCGCGCCTGATCGTTGGCGGTGGGATTGCCCGTGGCCAGCACCAGGCCGACGGTGCAGCCGTCGCGGGCTTCCATCTGGCCGACCTTGGCGACGAGCAGCACCTCGGTCGGCTTTTTCTCGTCCTCGGGATTGCTGATCGAGCGGCGATGGATGGCGGCATAGGGCACTGCCGTGTCGCCCTTGGTTTCGATGCGCCATTCGATCTTGGCTCCGGACGAATTGAAGCCGGAAAAGCTTTCCCAGACCGTCGTCATGTCGCCGCCGGGCGGAAAGCCGTAGAACAGCGATTCACGCGCGTCGTCATAGGCGATCAGTACGGGATAGCCGCGATAGCCCGAACAGGCGAGTTCGGCCCAGTCGCCGTCGCCTTCTTCTGCCTGCGCGTAGGTCACGCAGTCCGTTTTCGAATCCAGATCGGTGTAGGCGCTGGAAATGCCGTCGGCTTGCGCCGCCTGACCGAGACCGACCAGAACAAGCGGGATCAGAATGGCACGCATGGCGGTCAATCTCCGTTGCAAGCCGCTGCAGCGTAGCGTCAAACGCTATTTCTTCAAGCTCGCTTCAATCAGCAGGTCGGCATTGCGGGCAACCGCCTGGGCCGGGCCGCCGAGCCCGAACAGCTGGCCGCTGATATAGGCGCCCTCGATCAGCAGCAGCAGGCCGTCGCCGAGCGTGTCAGGGTCTTGCGCGCCCATCGCGGCCGCCATGGCGCGCAGCCGGCGGCGCAGTTCCTGCTTGTTGGCCTCGCTGACCACGCGGGCCGGATGGCTGTGGTCGGGATATTCGACCGCCGCATTGGTCATGCCGCAGCCGCGATAATCCGCCACTTGCGTGCGCTTGCCGATGCGGGTCAGAAAAGCCTTGATCTGTGCGCGCGGCTCGCCGGGATGAGCGGCGACCGCCTCGTCGAAACGCTCCCAATATTCAAGATCGTACTGCCTGAGATAGGAGGCGGCCAGTTCATCCTTGGACGGAAAGCTGCGATAGAGGCTGGGCTTGGTGACGCCGGCACGTTTGACGATCTCGTCGACGCCTATCGCCCTGATGCCGCGCCGGTAGAACAGGTCATAGGCCACATCGAGGATCTTCTTGGCTGCTTTCGGCGGCGCCGACGCATGACCGTCGCTGATGGTCAGATCAATATTTTTGTCCGTTGGCATCGTGTGGCTCGATTGACAATGTTACCGATCGGTACGTATACATACTCCACCTGCAACGTACCGGTCAGTAACATGATAGCTCAATCCCGCCCATTTGGCCAGCGCTACGCTTTCGTCGTGGTCGGCGTCATCTTCCTTAGCCTGCTGGTCGCGGCCGGTCTGCGGTCCGCTCCCTCTGTCATGATGCTGCCGCTGGAGACCAGTTTCGGCTGGCGGCGCGACATCATCTCGCTGGCCGCAGGTGTCGGCATCCTGCTTTACGGCCTGACGGGGCCATTTGCCGCGGCCCTGATGGAGCGCATCGGGCTGCGCCGCACATTGCTGGCCTCGCTGGTGGTGATGTCAGGCTCGACCGCGCTCAGCCTGCTGATGACCAAGCCGTGGCATCTGTTTATCACCTGGGGCGTGTTCTCGGGCATTGGTTCCGGTGCTGTCGCCAGCGTGCTCGGCGCGACCATCGTCAACCGGTGGTTCAAGACCAATCGCGGCCTTGTCATGGGATTGATGTCGGCCTCCAGCGCCTCGGGCATGCTGGTGTTCCTGCCGCTGATCGCCGCGCTGGCGCAGTCGGGCGGCTGGCAGCCGGTTGTCGTTGCGGTCGCGATCGCAACCGCGGCTCTGATACCGCTGGTCTGGCTGCTGGTGCCGGAGCGGCCGGCCTCGATCGGCATGGTGCGCTACGGCGCCGATGCCGACGACCTGCCGCCGGCTCCGCCCGCGTCACAGGGCAATTTCCTCGCGCATACGTTCTCGACGCTGCGCCGCGCCGCCGGCACCCGCGTCTTCTGGTATCTGTTCGCCACCTTCTTCGTCTGCGGCTTCACCACCAACGGGCTGGTCGGCACGCATCTGATCGCGTTCTGTGGCGACATGGGCATCGGCGAGGTGCAGGCCGCCGGCCTGCTGTCGATGATGGGTATCTTCGACCTGATCGGCACGACACTGTCCGGCTGGCTCACCGACCGCTACGACCCGCGCAAGCTGCTCGGCGTCTATTACGGCATTCGCGGCCTGTCGCTGATCTACCTGCCCTATTCCGGCTTCTCGGCGACCAGCCTGATCATCTTCGCCGTGCTCTACGGCCTCGACTGGATCGCCACCGTGCCGCCGACGCTGCGGCTCGCCAATGAGGCGTTCGGCGACCGCAGCGGGCCGATCGTGTTCGGCTGGATCGTCGCCGGACACCAGATCGGTGCGGCGACAGCCGCCGCCTTCGGCGGCACCATGCGCGAGTTGCAGGGCAATTACGAACTGGCGTTCCTGATCGCCGGCATGACGGCAATCGCCGCCGCCTGTATCTCGCTGCTGATCAACACCAGCAAGCCAGCTTTCGAGCCAGAGCCGCAGGCGGCTTGAAGCTCGGCGACGGAGCAAATCTCCCCCTCGAGGGGGAGATGGCCGCGAAGCGGCCAGAGGGGGCGGTCCGACCGGGCTCGGCCTCCTGGTGCAGATGGAGGCTGGCGCTCCATGCGCGGCGACCCTCTCTGTCGCCTTCGGCGACATCTCCCCCTCGAGGGGGGAGATCACCCGCCTGTTGATCGTCAGAAAAACTTCATCATTTCGAGATGTCCCTGAAACATTGACGCTGGATTTTGGTGGCACCGTTCAAGCCATCCAGGAGACAGCCGTGAACAAGCTTTCGATGACCCGCCGCGCTTTCGTCACTTCCGCCGGCGCCGTTGGCCTGGCCGGCGTTTCGGGTCTGGCGCTGCCCTACTATTCGCGCGCCAATCAGCGGCCGGCCTTCACCCATGGCGTCCAGTCCGGCGATGTCGACGCAACCAGCGGCATGGTGTGGACGCGCACCGATCGCCCGTCGCGCGTCATGTTCGAAGTGTCGTCGACGGAGAATTTTGCCAATGCGACGCGCCTGGCGCCTCTCGATACGTCGCCGGCCAGCGATTATACGGTCAAGCGGCTGCTCACCGACCTCGCTTCCGACCAGGACATCTTCTATCGAATGACGGCAGCCGACCTCGCCGACATCAACGCCGTTTCGGAGCCGATCACCGGCCGTTTCAGGACGGCGCCAGCCTCGAAGCGCGACATCCGCTTTGCCTGGTCCGGCGACACCGCCGGCCAGGGCTGGGGCATCGATGAGACCGGCATGAAGACCTACGCCACGATCGGCAAGCACACGCCCGACTTCTTCCTGCATTCGGGCGACACCATCTATGCCGACGGCGCCATGAAGGACGAGGTCGACCTGCCCGGCGGCGGCAAGTGGAAGAACGTCGTGTTGATCGACGGCAAGCGCAAGGTCGCCGAGACGCTGGATGAATACCGGGACCAGTGGAAATACAACATGATGGACGGGAACGTGCTCGGCCTGAGCGCCATCTGCCCGACTTTCTACCAGTGGGACGACCATGAAGTGCTGAACAACTGGTCGGATTCCAAGGATCTCAGCGCCGACAACCGCTACACGGAAAAATCCATCCACGTGCTGGCGGCCCGCGCGGCGCGGGCTTTCCACGAGATGACGACGATCCGCTACGAACCTTCCGAGCCCGGCCGCGTCTATCGCAAGATCGCTTACGGGCCGTTGCTCGACGTGTTCTTCCTCGACATGCGCTCCTATCGCGGCCCCAATGGTCCGGACATGCAGGATGAGATGACGCCGCAATCGCGCATGCTGGGCGAACAGCAGACGAGATGGCTGAAGCGCGAACTGGCGAATTCGAAGGCGACCTGGAAAATCATCGCCGCCGACATGCCGCTCGGCCTCGTCGTCTGGGACGACGGCACCAAGAAGGTTGGCGCCGAAGCGGTCAGCAATGGCGACAATGGCTTGCCAAAAGGGCGCGAGCTCGAGATCGCCGACCTGCTGCGCTTCATAAAGAATGCCGGCATCAGCAACACCGTCTGGCTGACCGCCGACGTGCATTACACGGCCGCGCACTACTACAACCCGGACAAGGCGCAGTTCCAGGAGTTCAATCCGTTCTGGGAATTCGTCTCGGGTCCGATCCATGCCGGCACGTTCGGGCCGAACGATTTCGACATGACGTTCGGTCCGGAGCTGAAGTTCATCAAGGCGCCGACCGCCGAACAGGGACAGAATCTGCCGCCCTCGGCCGGGCTGCAATTCTTCGGGCTGGTCGATATTTCAGGCGCCAGCGAGCAGATGACGGTGCGGCTGATGGATCGCGACGACAATGAACTCTACAAGGTGACGCTCGACCCGGTGCGGTCGGCATAAGCGCGCGCTGATGGAAAGGTGTCGCGCACGTCTAGAGCGCGCGGTGTCTCAGTCCGGGTAGCAGACCATGGGGATATTCGGCCAGACGGCGCTGTCGCAGTTGGCGGCGTCCTGCCGCTGCTTGAAGGCGGCGCTGACCGGGCCGGTCACCATCGGGTCGACGCCGTCGGGCGCGTCGGCGAAAATCTGCTCGGCCGACTGTGCCTCTGATGGCAAGGTAGGCCGTGATTCCTTCATCGTCGCGGCCGACTGCGCGGCGTTGGCCGCCAGCAGGACAGCGAAGGCAACTGAGGCGATGAGCGGCCAAAATCGGTTGAGTTTATCGGTCATGACGTTCGAACTGTCTGGGCCCCGAAGGGTTCCCGCCTTGGTTAACAAAATCATCTCACACGCAGATGCTTAAGATTTGATGAGTATTTGGTGACGCGCCTCCTCTTTCGCAACTGCGAAAAACCCTGTATGAGCCGCGCAACCGAAAGAGGCAGCGCCTTTGGCCTGCTGCCTGCAACGCTTCCGAGACCAGAACATGAAAATCCGTAATATCGCGATCATCGCGCACGTCGACCATGGAAAGACCACCCTGGTCGACCAGCTTTTGAAGCAGTCCGGCTCCTTCCGAGATAATCAGCGCGTCGCCGAGCGCGCCATGGATTCCAACGACCTCGAAAAGGAACGCGGCATCACCATCCTGGCCAAGGCGACTTCGGTCGACTGGAAGGATACCCGCATCAACATCGTCGACACCCCCGGCCACGCCGATTTTGGCGGCGAGGTCGAACGCATCCTGTCGATGGTGGACTCAGCCATCGTGCTGGTCGATGCCGCCGAAGGGCCGATGCCGCAGACCAAGTTCGTCGTCGGCAAGGCGCTCAAGGTCGGCCTGAAGCCGATCGTCGTCATCAACAAGATCGACCGTCCGGACGCCCGTCATGTCGAGGTGGTCAACGAGGTGTTCGACCTTTTCGCCGCGCTCGACGCCACCGACGAGCAGCTCGACTTCCCGATTCTGTACGGTTCAGGCCGCGATGGCTGGGTTTCGGAAAATCCGGAAGGACCGAAAGACCAGCAGCTGGCGCCGCTGTTCGACCTTGTCATCAAGCATGTGCCGGAGCCGACCGTTCATCCCGGCCCGTTCCGCATGATCGGCACCATCCTGGAAGCCAATCCGTTCCTCGGCCGCATCATCACCGGCCGCATCGAGAGCGGCACGCTGAAGGCCAACCAGCCGGTCAAGGTGCTGCACCATGACGGTACCCAGATCGAAACCGGCCGTATTTCCAAGATCCTGGCCTTCCGCGGCCTTGAGCGCCAGCCGATCGAAGAAGCGCAGGCGGGCGACATCGTCGCCATTGCCGGCCTGTCGAAGGGCACCGTCGCCGACACGTTCTGCGACCTGAGCGTGAGCGAACCGCTGCATGCGCAGCCGATCGATCCGCCGACCGTGACGATGTCGTTCCTGGTCAACGACAGTCCGCTGGCCGGCACCGAAGGCGACAAGGTGACCAGCCGCGTCATCCGCGACCGCCTGCTGCGCGAAGCCGAAGGCAATGTCGCGCTGAAGATCGAGGAATCGCCTGACAAGGATTCGTTCTTCGTCTCCGGCCGCGGCGAATTGCAGCTGGCCGTGCTGATCGAGACGATGCGCCGCGAAGGCTTTGAAATCGCCGTGTCGCGTCCGCGCGTCGTCATGCAGAAGGGCGAGAACGGCGAATTGCTGGAGCCGGTCGAAGAAGTCGTCATCGACGTTGATGAGGAGCATGCCGGCGTCGTCGTGCAGAAGATGTCCGAGCGCAAGGCCGAGATGGTCGAACTGCGCCCATCCGGCGGCAACCGCCAGCGCATCGTCTTCCACGCGCCGACCCGTGGCCTGATCGGCTACCAGTCGGAGCTGTTGACCGACACGCGCGGCACCGCCGTGATGAACCGGCTTTTCCATGCCTATGAGCCCTACAAGGGCGAGCTGCCGGGCCGCACCAATGGCGTGCTGATTTCCAACGAACAGGGCGAATCGGTCGCCTACGCCATGTGGAACCTGGAAGATCGCGGCCCGATGGTCATCGATCCGGGCGTCAAGGTGTATCAGGGCATGATCATCGGCATCCATAGCCGCGACAATGATCTTGAAGTGAACGTGCTCAAGGGCAAGAAGCTGACCAACATCCGTGCCGCCGGCAAGGACGAGGCGGTCAAGCTGACCCCGCCGATCCGCATGACGCTGGAACGCGCCCTGGCTTGGATTCAGGACGACGAACTGGTCGAAGTGACGCCGAAGACCATTCGGCTGCGCAAGCTCTATCTCGATCCGAACGAGCGCAAGCGGTTCGAAAAGTCGTCCAAGGTGGTCGGCGCGGCGTAAGCTCTCTATTTTCCAACAACCGAGAGGGGCGGAGCAACCAGTGTTCCGTCCCTTTTTCGTTCATCCACCAGCAGCCGAGATGATGGCCTGCCGATCGGTCTCGCGGGCCAGATCGATGCGGATCGCGATTCCCGCGCGGGCCGGCTTGCGCAGGGCCTTTGCTCCATCCGGGTCAACGATGAGCAGCCGCTTCTCCTCCAGCGCCTGAAGCCGTGATCGCGAGATGCCAAGTTCGCTGGCGAGCAGCCGGTCGAGTCGCAGCGATGTCGGCATTTCGAGCCCAAGCTGGATTTCCAACACGGTCGCGGCTTCCCTGGTGTCGCCGAGCCTGCGCTTGTGGACGCTGACATCGGGGAACTCCTCGACGCGCCCGATCCGGTTGCGCAACGCGATTACATCGAAGGCATGACGATGAGCGAGTGCAGGATCGTTGCTTTCGAGTGCCGCCAGCAGCGCCGGGTCGATGTCGCGGCGGTTGCAGCGCTCGAAAATGCCGAAATTCCAGGAGTTGTCGCAGTCGATGCAGCGATAGATCAGCCACACGTCGATGCGTTTGCCATTGGCGTTGACGCGGAATTTCCCGCTGCTGCAATAGGCCTTCACAGTGCCGCAGCGATTGCAGCTGATGAGCGGCCGAGGTGGGGTTTTGGGTGCGATCGTCCAATGGATACGCAGTGGTCCAGACATGCCGATAAGCCCTTCCCGTCGGGAAGTTCATCAGGCCGGCGATGTCGAGATGCCCATGCGGGCACGGCGTGGCGAGAGGCTGCGGTTTTTGGAAATCGGGTGTCACGGGCAAAAGCCGCGCGACGCGGTTCAGCAGTGCCAAACCGGTCTCGAACCGCCGCCCAGAAGAACACATGGAAACGAAAACAGACACCGCGAACGCGGTGTCATGCCTTGTGTCGGGGGAGTTGGCGAGACCGGCGGTTACGTAGGCAAAGTGAAGCTCGAAATTGTTTCGCGGCGGCCTTTCTAGCCGCGAGATGCTGGAGGTGCAAGGGACCTCGCAAGCCTTGGGTTCCTCGCCCCCACGGGAGTGGGGGAGAGCGACTATCTGGGGTGTCAAGTTGCAATTACGAACTCGTTGCGCGCATCGCGTGCTTTTGCATTGAGGATGACCAGGAGTTT